>JBDTRF010000298.1:0-4232 GCA_039931815.1 Gemmatimonadota bacterium | reverse complement strand
GCGTTTCCACTCAGGTCCCGTCGAATGACCGACGGCACCCTCCGAGTCGCTTCGGTCGCGCGGCTGGTGCCCAAGAAAGGCCTCGAACACGGCATTCAAGCCGTCGCGGCGATGCACTCGTCGGTGCGATACACCATTGTCGGGGATGGGCCGGAACGACCGCACCTTCATTCGCTCATTCAGCGTCTCGGGATGGAGGGAAAGATCGAGCTGAGTGGATGGAAGACACATGCGGATGTCGCCGCGCTGCTGGATTCTTCGCATGTCCTGCTGGCGCCGAGCGTCACCGCCCCGGATGGGGACGAAGAGGGGATCCCGGTGGCACTGATGGAGGCGATGGCGAGTGGCATGCCGGTGCTGAGCACGATCCACAGCGGTATTCCTGAACTGGTCGAAGACGGTGTATCCGGATTCCTGGTTCCCGAAGGCCATGTGCCGCTGCTGACCTCACGGCTTGAATGGTTGCAGTCTCATCCCAGTCATTGGGAATGGATGGGTCGTGCGGGCCGGCGGACCATCGAGTCCTCCTATTCGGCGCCTCTGCTCAATGATCGACTGGTGCAGATCATTCGGAGCGTGCGTCGAACCGAAGACCTGCGCCAGCCGGATAGCATGGCCGCCCATGGCACTACCTGATTTCCTGATCATCGGGGCCCAGAAGTCCGGGACCACCTGGCTGGCCGACCAGCTGGCGCGACATCCCCTGGTGTACATGGCGCCGCGGGAGATTCACTTCTTCGACAAGGAGCACAACTGGAACCGCGGTCAGCCCTGGTACGAGACGCATTTTGCGGAAGCGGAGGGGCGACTGATCGGGGAAAAGACGCCCGACTATCTCTGGACCGGCGTCGAGGGCGCGGAGGGTCATATGCCGGACGCGCACCGGCATCTCTACGCGACGGTGCCGAATGCCAGGCTGATCGTCGTGCTTCGCAACCCGGTTGACCGGGCAATCTCCGCGCTCACCCATCTTATTCGGACGCGTCGAGTGCCGCCGGTTCACGCGATGGACGCATTGCTGATGGGAGACAAGCAGAAACTGATTCAAGGACACGGGATCGTCGAGAAGGGCTACTATCACCGGCAGCTGGTGGCGTATGCCGAGCTGTTTCGACCATCCCAGCTGCTTGTTTTGATTTTTGAAACGGATATCGCGGTTCGACCGGCGGATGGGATGGAGAAGATCTGGTCCTTTCTGGGATTGCCACCCGCCTTGATTCACCGATCGACCGGTGCGGAACGCAACAGCTCCCGTCGGTCGCGGCTTCGGTTGCTGTCAGATTATTACCTGCCCTTCCTGCGACCGGTATCGCGCATCTTCGACCGCATGGGGCCGCCCTGGAAACCCGCCTTGAGTTCGTCGGATATCACAATGCTATATCAGCTATACGAAGAGGAGAATCGGCTGTTGTTCGAATTTCTGAACCAGCCAGTGCCCGAGGCCTGGTTGCGACCCGACCTTCGTGCTTCCGATTCAGGCGACACCGGGCAGGAAGCCACTCCGGTCATCCTTCGACAGGAGCGGCGATCGCCTCGGCGCCGGGATCGGCCCGTTTAAGCTGCGCGAGCAGGGCAAGGTGCCGCGTCGCGGCGACCTCGAGTCCGTATTCCCGCTCGACCAACGCGCGGGCATTGGCCCCCATTGTCCGCGCCTGCGCGCGGTCGGCCAGCATCGCCAGCATTGCACGGGTCATTCCCTCCACGTCGCCGATGTTCACCAGGAATCCATTCTCGCCCGGCCGAATCAACTCTACCGTCCCACTGGTACGCGTCCCCACGGCCGGCAGTTCGCAGGCCATCGCTTCGAGCAGTGCGATCGAAAGACCTTCGCGCTGGGATGGAAGGACGAAGGCATCGGCCGCCTGGAGATAGGGCAGGACGTCGCTCTGTTGCCCGGCGAAGGTGACGGTATCACTGCAGAGGTGCCGGGTCACGTAGCGCCGCAGTTCGTCTTCGACGCCCAGGTTCGGGCTGTTTTCCCCTACGAGGACCAGGTGAGCGGATTTTTCACGGGTGGCGACTTTGCGCCATGCTTCCAGCAGTGTCAGCAGCCCTTTATGACGATGCAACCGGCCACTGTAAAGGAAGAGAAAGGCACGCGCCGGCAAGCCGAGCGGCAGTCGGCCATTTCCTCGCATTGATGGATTGGGCCTGAAACGGACGAGGTCCACCGCATTCGGAATGCGAATCAGTCGCTCCCTGGGAAATCGCGCCTGATCGAACTCGTCTTCAATGGCACTGCTGATCGCGACGAATCGATCGGCCCGGATCAGGATGCGATCGCGTAGCCAGATCCCGACATTGGCGAGGGTTACGCCCAGCCCGGGCCGATGCGTTCGGTCCTGCCACATGAAGGTTCCGGAAATTTCTCCGGTCTGTTCTGCTCGCAAGGCGACGGGCTTCCCCAGGACGCGAGCAGCGATCACGCCGACGACGCCAAGGATCCGCAGTCCCCAGACGTATACGATATCGTATTCCTTTCTGCTCCTGATCAGATACGTGATGAGCGGGAACATCGCGAGGTACTTGCCCAGCCGACCGAGCCCCGCGGGAGGCAGCCGGACGATTTCAACACCGTCGACGACCTCGCGCTTCAGCAGGTGATCGGACTGGCGCCGGGTCACCACGCGCACGCTTACGCCTCGAGGAACCAGCGACTGCGACAACGCGAGGCCGTAAGTTCCCACACCACCGCCAAGGGGATAGAAGGACTCGGTCAGGATCAGGAGTCGCACGGTCTTCATGTTGCGCCTGATAAGGTGACGACCTGGCGGTACAGCTCCTCGAGTCGGGCGGTGTAGGTGTCGATCGAGAACCGGCCAGCCTCCTCTCGACAGCCCAGGCGAAGGCGTTGGAGAAGCTCGGGATTTTCCAGGACACTGATAATCGCCGCGGAAAGCGCGGCGGAATCGGCCGGGGGGACCAGCAATCCGCTTTTCCCCTCGGCGATGACCTCCGGCAGGCCGCCTTCCCGCGAGGCGACGACCGGGACGCCGCCGACGATGGATTCGATTGCCACGTTGCCGATTCCCTCTTCGAGGGATGGGACCGCCGAGAGGGTAAAGAGTTGAACGTGTGCCTCGGCGTCCTGGCGGAAACCGGTGAAGATGACGTGGTCGGCGATGCCGAGCGCTTGTGCCTGGGCTTTGAGTTCATCGGCCAGCGGGCCGTCGCCAACCAGGACGAGTCTCGCGCTGGGAAAACGCGCGAGGACGGCTGGAAAAGCGCCGATGAGATAGGTGATGCCTTTCGAGGCGTAAAACCTCGTCACCGCACCGATCACCGGACCGGGTGCTTCCAGTCCGTATTCCTGCCGCAACCGGGTGACAGCCTCGGGCTCGACCGGCTTCATGGTGAAGGTGGACACGGGATTGTGCACGGTGACCACCTGGGTCTCACGAAATCCCATCCGTTCGATGGCGAAACCGGCCAGGCTATCGGAGTTGGAGATCGCGAGGGCAGTACCGGGGGCGAGAACCTTGTTGATCCGCTCCATGTACCACGGATATGGCCGCTTCTGATACTTGCTGTGGTGGGAGCGCACATGCACGATGACCGGTATTCCGGTAATCTTGCCGGCGAGCCGACCCAGGGTATCGGCCTGGAAGTCGGTTACGTGGATGACGTCGATCTGGTGTTCTCGCACCAGTCGGATGATCCGGGCGAGGGGCACGAGACTGAAACGATGGGCCCCGAAAAAGCGGAGCGGGACGCCTTCGCGTCCCATCCGATCCTCGAGTTCGGGGCCGGCGCGCAGTACGCAGGAGGTGACCTGGACTCGATCGGGCCGAAACCCCATGGTCATTTCTACCATCATGCGGCCGGCGCCATGAAGGGCCTGGCCATACCCAATGTGATCGCAGACGATGAGCACGCGAACCGGGCGGGCCGAGAGGGGAGGCCGGGTGGTCGATCGAGCGGGCGATGCCAGCTGGAAATGTCCCTGGGGGAGGGAAGCCGCCTCCTGCCGGTCGCGCATGTGACACCCATTCGTCTAATGAAGTAGGAGTATCTGAGATTGGGAGATTTGAAACCGTGACTGGAGTCACCCGGGCGGGGCAGGGTGGGAGGAGCTGTAGAAGGAAACGTTCAAAGAGGCGTTAGCAAGGCTCGAAACCTCGGCTGCCGATGCGGGGCGGAGTCGACGGCTGAAGCCGCCACTCGGCTGCGGGTCTCCGATGGCGTAAGGCGGAATGCCGAATGGCTCAACGAAGAGCTGGAGTGTCCAGACC
>JBDTRF010000297.1:0-4305 GCA_039931815.1 Gemmatimonadota bacterium | reverse complement strand
CGAGTTCTGACTACAACGCGACGAATCACCGGGCCGACCTCTGGCTGTTTGACGTTCCGTCGTTTTGAGACGGCCCGCGACATCCACATCGTTCCTCTTCTGAAAACATGGGGACTCTGATGCGAATAACTCACATCCGGACCAGCGGTGCCGGATCGCCCTTCGCCGGGGCGTTACTCGTTCTCGCGGTGGCTGCCTGCACCGGGTGCAATCACGACAAGCCATTCGAGCCGAAGACCGGAAGCGTCGATACGACCCGGACGCGGGGGACCAGCCGACAGCTCACCTACAACCTGGGTGCCGATGTACGGCCGGCCTGGCGTCCCGATGGAAGTGGGGTGCTGTTCGCGTTCGAAGATCTTGGCCGAGACTCCTCCCCCCATGACCCGGGGAGCCATCGTGATACCGACCTCTGTTTATCCCTGATGTTGCCGACCGGCGGAATGATTGCAAAGAAGGTATGCGGAATATCGGTGGGCTCCCTCGACTCGATCGACACGTTCTTTGAGGCGGCCGAGAATAGTGAGGGGCGCCTGCTCTACGACCGGGAATCGTCGGTAGGGTCCTCGCTCACTCCTTCCAGCGCTGCCCTGGTACTCAGCTCGCTGATCGACCCCAACCAGTACACCACGATCAGGCCGTATCCCTACCCGGCGCCGGATGGCACTATCCATCAAGGCATTGGTTACGTTCGCTGGCTTAGTGCCACGACGGCCATTTACCTCGGGCAGCAGGTCCTCTACCCCAGACCCTGTAACGGCTGCCCGGCCGATACCGTCCGCATGGGACTCGACCTGGTCAAGCTGGACCTGTCCGGGACGACACCATCCATCTCCATAATTCCAAACACGCATGACGCTTCGTCGGTGGCGGTCAATCCCCAGGGGGGCGGAATCTTTTTCACCAAGAACGGTGATTCTCGCGTCTTCCAGATTGATCCCGCTACCAGCAACGTCACCATCGTGCATGACTTCGGGGCCCTCGGCATCGCCCGCGATGTGCAAGTGTCTGGCACCCGTATGATCGCCGTCGTCGGCGGACGGGTCAGCTATGGCGATATCCCTGGACTGGGGACGATCCAGAAGGACGCCTCCGGGGTTCTCTGGGAAGTCGATCTGACCAACGGCAACGCCATCGATCTCACCGTAACGGACCGGTGGTTTCGCCGGCCAGCGCTCTCACCGGCGGGAGACCGCCTGGTTGCCGAAGGGTACTTCGCACGTATCAGCAGTTGCTCACCTCCCTTCGGCTGCCTCGATACCACGGTAGGGCGCGATCCCGATCTGTGGCTGTTCGATCTGCCATGAGCATTCACGTCAACACCTCAGGGTCAACGATGCCCGTGTCTACGCAGCATCCCAAGCGACTGTCAATGAATCCGGGATTTTCCCTGGTATTCGTGTTGCTGATCGGCGCACCCGTGGCCGCCGTTGCTCAGACGACGGGGGCCGTTTCCGGCAACGTCCGGGATGCGACCACAGGAAAGGGCATCGGCCTGGCCCGGGTCGGCGTCGACGCCGGCATGAGTGCCGCGACCACCGATACTGCCGGCGCATACCGTATTCGGGGAGTCCAGGCCGGATGGCATCGCGTCTCTGTTCGGTTTATCGGGTACCGCGGCGAAATTCGGGACAGCGTCCTGATCCGTGCCGGCGCAACGACCATCGTCGATTTTTCCCTGACCCCGGCGCCGACCGTGCTCGAGCCGCTGGTCGTACGCGCCGTGGATTCCGTGCTCGATCCCTTCGCGACCGGGACGACACAGCGGATCACGGCCGCGAACCTGCGCGAGTTGCCGGTCAGCAACCTCGATGAGGCCCTCGCGCTTCAGGCCGGGGCGGTGGGCGAGAGCTATCGCGGCGGCAGGCTGGGACAACAGGCTTTCATCCTCGATGGCCTGGGTGTGAAGAACCAGCTCGATGCGTCGACCGGACCGCTCGGTGTGCGACTTCCTCCGGACATTCTCCAGGAAGCGACCCTGACGACCAACGCCTTTTCCGCTCGATACGGCCAGGCACTGTCCGGTCTCATCAACGTCGTCACCAAGGATGGTGGGGATCAACTCCGAGGCCGCGTTGCCTATGAAACAGACCGGCCGCTGGGCAATGGGTGGGACTATGGACTTGACCGGGTGCTGCTCCAGGCCGATGGACCACTGGTAGGAAAAATCGGCTTTCTTGTCGCCCTGGACGCGAACGGTCGACTCGACGCCGACCCGGTCAACGCGCCGCCCTCCGGGCTGGGGTTTGATCCCCGAAATTCGAAACCATGGCTGCTCCCACACAACAGCGGCGAGACCTATGATTTCGCCGGCAAGCTCACCATTCCACTCAACTCCCGGCAGACCCTTCGTCTCCTGGGGCTTCGATCCATCGAGCAACGGCTCCTGTACGATCCGATCTTCAAGTACGACGAATCATTCGCGCCGGCCCGTCGAGTCACCGGCACACTTCTCTCCGCCCATTTGCAGAACACCCTGTCGCTGGGGCAAAAAAGCCTGATTCTCGACGCGAGGCTGGGCTATTTCGGCCGAGATTTTATTCGGGGGGCGTTGAATCGACCGGCGGACCTCAAAGTGGGCGGATTCACCGGATCAAACTTTCACTTCATCGGCGAAGACCTCGCGCGGTCGCAGGATACTCTCACAGCGGCGGGCATCATCCCGGGGTTCACCCCGCCTGAATTGAGCAGTCAGACGCCATGGGGGGTGCCAGCCTTTTTCCTGGGCAGTGCTTCACGCGGAGACATCGGGTGGAATCACTTCCGGGAATTGCGGGGCCAGATTGACATGACCTATGGAGCCGGCCAGGACGTCGACCTGTACTTTGGCGGCCAGTACGCCGCACAAAAGGTCGAGACCTTCCAGCGGGTTTCGGGATTTGCTCCGGCCGGCGACGAAATACCGCCGCCCGCCGCGTCCAACTTTACTCCCCACCTTTGGTCGGCTTATCTCGAGTTGCAGGCGAGACTCAACGATCTCGCGTTCACCATGGGAGTCCGCGGCGAACATTTTGACGGCGGCTCCGGACTGACGACCTCGCAGGTGGGTAATGGGCGTTTCGGGGCCAAGACGACGCTCAGCCCTCGAATCGCGGTTTCCACCATTCTGGCCGGGGCCACCCTGGTCGCCAGCTTCGGAAAATTCAGTCAGCCACCTGATTTTCAGTACCTGGTCGATGCGGCGTTCGACGATACGACTCGCACCGGGCGATTCCGGCGCGGCAACCCTGATCTCGGCTTTGAGCGGGCAACCCAGTTCGAGTTCAACCTCCGGGTCCGGCCGTCCACGACGACTGCACTCAAGATCGGAATCTACGGCAAAAGGATCGACGGCATGGTCGCCTCCGTTCCACTCGGCGTCAATCCTGATTCCACCGTCTTTGCGCTCACGGACTACGGCAGCGTGAAGGGCCTCGAGGTGACGACAGAGCGGGAGATGCGGGGTGGCTGGGGAGTCCGGCTGATCTACACGCTCGCGAAGGCGACCGCCACCTCGACCAACGCCTTCGGGCTCCGCCAGTTCACGGTGGATCCGATCACCCACGACACGACCATCCCTGCCCGGGTCGAGTTCCCCCTGGACTACGACCGGCGACATTCCCTGACGGCCATTATTCAGGCCAGGATCAACGACCGCGCCGGCCCTCGCATCCTGGGAGTTCAACCGCTGGAAGGGCTGGAGGTAGCATCCATCGTCCGATACAACTCCGGTTTGCCCTTCAGCCGTACTGATGCCACCGGCGACACGATCATCGGACCGATCAATGATTCCCGCCTTCCAGCGACGTCGACACTGGACTTTCTCATTCGCAAACCGATTCGCGCGTTGGGAGTTGGAAGCGGGATCTATCTCGATGTTCGCAACGCGTTGAATCGGCGAAACCTCGTGGCAATCCGACGCGATACGGGAGAGCCCGAGTTAGACGAGGTTGGCATCCAGGCCCTGGCCGCCAAGGCGTTCCAGGCTCATCCCGAGGCCATCCCCTACGAATCTCCGCGCTACCGGGCGTACGCCGACCTCAACCATGACGGCTACGTCGCCGGCAGTGATGAACTGATGCCGCTGTATGTTTCGGCCGCCCGCGATTTCACGCAACCGCTGTTTGTCTACGGGCAACCGCGGTTGGTACGACTGGGTGTGGAAGTCCTGTTTTAACGCCCCGAGTCAAGACAATTAGTCCGCCGGGATATTTTGCTGGCGAAGGCGTGCATCCCTCCGATGCACGCCTTTTCTCTATCGCGGTCACGGACCGGGTGGAAGTAATTTTCCTGTCCAGGGAAAGCCGGTGACTCCATCTAACTCGG
>JBDTRF010000296.1:0-4317 GCA_039931815.1 Gemmatimonadota bacterium | reverse complement strand
CCGGCCGCTCGACGATCATCGACGTCACCGTCGATGGACGCGCCCCGGTCAAAGCGCTGATCCGCGAGATCCAGCGCAACCCGATCCGTCCGGCTGACGTGATCCACCTCGATCTCTACGAGGTCAAAGCCGACGAGAAGATCACCGTCCGGGTTCCGGTGCACCTCACCGGGACGGCCGATGGTGTTCGTAACTCGGGCGGCGTCCTCGATCAGTCGCTGCGGGAACTCGAAATCGAAGTCTTCCCGGCCGATATTCCGCCCAGCATCGATATCGACGTGACGGCGCTGACCATCGGGCACTCGATCTACGTTCGGGACGTCAAGGTCGAGAAGGTAAAGATCCTCAACGACCCGAATATTCCGGTCTGCTCCGTCGTGGCACCTCGGGCCGAGGAAGTGGTTGCCCCGGTGGCGGGTGCGGAAGCGCCGGCATCGACCGAGCCGGAACTCATCCGGAAGGCCAAGGCGGAAGACGAGGAAGCTCCCGAAGGGAAGTGATCTCTGCGCGCCATCGTTGGGCTGGGCAATCCTGGCCCGGAGTACGAGGGAACGCGGCATAACGCCGGATTCGATCTCGCGGATGTGCTGGCGGCGCGGTGGGACATGCTCCCGTTTCGGCGGGGGGACAATGCCCGTGAGGCTCGAGGGCGTTGGCGTGACCAGGTGGTCAGGATCCTCAAGCCCGATACCTATATGAACCGAAGCGGGGCCGCGCTGGCCCCGCTTCGTGCGCTTTCGGACTTTGACTCGGCCAACGATCTGCTCGTCGTGGTCGATGACGTCGCGATTCCGGTTGGAACCTTCCGCCTGAGGGGCGCGGGCTCGGCCGGCGGGCACAATGGGCTCAAGAGCATCGAAGGCGCACTCCGTCGGCAGGACTACGCCCGACTCCGGATCGGGGTCGGCCCGTTTCCACCCGAATGGAACGACCTGGCGGACTTTGTTCTCGGACGGTTTTCCAAGGAAGAGCGAGGGCAGGTCGCCGCGTTGCATCTGCCAATGGCGGAGGCCGTCGAAACATGGCTGGAGTTCGGGATTGAGAAAGCCATGTCGCTTCATAACAGCGTGAAAGGTGAAAAGTGACTGGAGAGAGTGTCACCTCAGGTGAGATCACCCTGACGGGCGCTTTCCCTTCACTCTCGGCTTTTCACCGTGCATCGCTCACGCGGTCAACTCTCAATAGTCGGATCTAGATGCTGCGTCTCGGGATTGTCGGACTCCCCAACGTCGGGAAATCCACGCTGTTCAACGCCCTGACATCGGCCGGGGCGCTGGTCGCGAACTATCCCTTCGCCACCATCGAGCCCAACACCGGTGTCGTGCAGGTGCCGGATCCTCGCCTCGATGCCCTCGCACAGATCGTCAATCCCGAACGCACCGTTCCAGCCACGGTCGAGTTTCTCGATATCGCCGGTCTCGTCAAAGGCGCCAGCCAGGGCGAGGGCCTGGGCAATCAGTTTCTCGCCAACATCCGCGAAGTCGATGCGATCGTCAACGTCGTCCGCTGTTTCGAGGACGACGATATTCAGCATGTGATGGGATCGGTCGATCCGGCGCGAGACCGTGAAATCATTAACATCGAGCTGGGACTGTCCGACCTGGCGGCGGTCGAGAAGCGACTCGACAAGTCCGTTCGCACAGCCAAATCAGGAGATCCGCAGGCAAAGATCGAAGCCCGGCTCCTGGAAGCGCTCAAGGACGCACTCTCCGAGGGAAAACCGGCCCGTGTCGTCGTTCCGACCGAAGAAGAGCGCCCGATCTACCGGGCGTTCAACCTGCTCACGTCCAAACCCGAACTCTATGCGGCGAATGTCGCCGAATCGGATGTCGTAAGCGGGAATGCCCTGGTTGACGCCCTCAAAGCGTCAATCGAAAAGGATCATGAGCCGGCCGAGGTTGTGATCTTCTCCGCCAAGGTCGAGATGGAGCTGGCCGAGCTTTCGGCGGAAGATCGGGTGGAATTTCTGGGCTCACTGGGGCTCACGGAATCGGGACTCGATCGACTGGGACATGCGGCCTATCATCTGCTCGGCCTCCAGAGCTATTTCACTGCCGGGGAAAAGGAAGTCCGGGCCTGGACCATTCATCGCGGCGACAAGGCGCCAGCGGCGGCTGGCGTGATCCATTCAGATTTCGAGAAAGGATTCATCCGGGCGGAGACGGTCGCCTTTGCCGACTTCATTCGAGTCGGTGGCTGGAAGAACGCGCGGGAGCAGGGGCTCTCGCGCGCGGAAGGAAAAGAGTATGTCGTCGCCGACGGCGATGTCATGCTTTTCCGGTTCAACCCGTAACCTCCCCGGCTCAGTAACCTGGACCCCGGCAGGCCTTCCGCGCGTCCGGGCGAGTAGTGCCGGCCAGCGCCGGTTCACATCCAGCGATCACCCGGAGCGGAATTCTCAGTCGTCCCCTACCATCCCCTCCCCCGCCGGTTTATCTTCTGCCCTCACAAAAGCTTATCCTCCTCGGCACCACACCAGAGCCGGGGCGTCCACGTCCAAAGGAAGGTGTCATGACCCGTCAGTACGAGGTGGTCTATATCTTCGACAGTGCGCTCGAAGAGGCCGCCATCACCGAGAAGCTCGCCCGCTTCCATGCCCTCATTCAGCTCCCCGGCGAAGGTGCCGCGCCGGAGTTGAACAACTGGGGCAAACGTTCCCTCGCCTATCCGATCAAGAAGCACGAAACCGGGTACTACGTCATCGCCAAGTTCGAGACCAATGGCGACAAGTTGCCCGAGTTCGAGCGCGCCATCAAACTGGATGACAGCGTCATCCGCTTTCTCGTCGTGCTGGCAGAGAATGCGCAGCCAGCCCCCGTCGCCGTGGCCAAGGCTGATGGAGACGAGGAGGACGACGAATGAAAAGGATGCAGAAGGTCTGCCCGATCTGCGAGCTGAGCCTCCGGGTCATCGATTACAAGGATGAGCGGCTGCTGTCCCGTTTCCTCACCGAACGCGGCAAGATTCTGCCTCGCCGGCTTTCGGGATGCTGTGCCCGTCACCAGCGGCAAATGAGCACGGCGATCAAGCGCGCTCGTGAGTTGGCCCTGTTGCCATACATCAAGGGTCACGTCGGCTGAGCGCTCGCCCGACGGTTCCGCTGGAGGGACGGCCATCTCCAGCGGGGACGGCACTGGCGTTAGCAGCGCTGTTTCTGATCGCTCCGTCACCATTGCTGTTTCTGGTGCCGCTTGCCGGGCTTCTGTTCGTAGCCGGTCCCGTCACTGGTCGCGAGTGGTTGGCCCTCCTGGGCACGTTGGGTCTCAGCGTGCTCTGGCTGGTCCGGTCCGGCGGAATCGCCGATCAGGTTGCCAACGCGACGGCGATCCTGATGACGGGGGCGTTTGCCGTGCTGAGCGCGGCGGACCGCCGATCGGTGTTCACCCGGGCGACCTGGGCCGTGATGGTCGCGGTGCTGGCAGTAACGGCCTGGTGTGCGATCTGGGGCATCGCGTGGACCGATATCGAGCTGGCACTCACCCGACAGTGGTGGGCGATCTGCCGCGATCTGGCCGACGCGAGCCGGCTCGCCAGCGGGGGAGACGATCCCGGTGACTTTCTCAACCGGCTGGCCGATGCCGGACGCCCCCTGGCTCAGCTCTTTCCGGCCCGTATGGTCGTCAGTGGCATGCTCGGCCTGGTGCTGGCATCGCGGTGGCACGAACGTATCGCAGGGCGATCCCTGGGGAAACCCGCGGACGCGTTAGGTAATTTTCGCTTCACCGATCACCTGGTCTGGGTACTCATTGTGGCCGTCGCCGTTCTGCTGCTTCCCAATGTGCACCTGCTCCAGAACCTGGCCGACCGTTCACCGGTGATCGATGTCCTGCTCTTCACCGTGAGCTACTGGCAACCGGCGGCGAGTAACATCCTGGTGATTTGCGCCGCGCTGTATGCCGCGCGGGGTGTCGCAGTCCTCAGCCGATTTGTCCGCCCCGGGCCTGCAATCGTCCTGCTCGTGATTGCAACAGTATTTCTGCTGCCGTTCGCGTTTATCGGTCTTGCGACGGTCGGTCTGGCCGACACCTGGCTCAACTTTCGTCGGTGGCAGACGATCGCTACGCCCTGACCAACGACAGGTTTCGAATTTGGACGCCAGGTGATATCAATGCCATCACGCTGCGGTAGCGATCGGCGATACGCATTTAGTAGAGATTCATGCAGTCCCATTGCCACCAGGACTACGCGATACGCTTTCACGTAAAATCTGAGCAGCCACATTGCCCATCGCTGGACAGGACCTGCGGGACGCCAGGCGACAGGCACTCAGCCAACACCAACGAGGCCATCATCATGCTGGAAGTCATCTTGCGCGAA
>JBDTRF010000295.1:0-4327 GCA_039931815.1 Gemmatimonadota bacterium | reverse complement strand
GTGCCTCCTCAGTCAGCCGGCGATCACGTTGCCTGATCCGTTACCGGCTTTGCTTACGTGACCAGGGACGCTACACCATACGCTCAACGCACGTTGCACTCATCACGAGGTGTCAATGTCACTCGATACGACACGTGAATTCATATCCGCGATCGACAAGCTGGGGGAGCTGGTGCGGATTTCACACCCGGTACGCGCGCGACTGGAAATTGCCGAGATCGCCGACCGTTGCATGAAGAGCCCCGCCGGTGGGCCCGCCCTCCTCTTCGAGCACGTGATACTTGATGACGGAAGCCGAAGCGCATACCCGGTAGCGATCAACCTGTATGGCTCCATGCGTCGCATGTGCCTGGCGCTGGCCGTGGAGAACCTGGACGACGTGGGCGCGCGCATCTCCGAGATGCTCAACCTCAAGGTGCCCGAGGGGCTGTTCGGAAAACTGTCGCTGCTCCCGCGCCTGGCCGAGATGGCCAAGTTCCCTCCCCGGGTAAAGAGCGGCCGGCCAGCGTGCCAGGAACAGGTCCTTCGCGGAAGCGATATCGATCTCGGGAAGATTCCCTTTCTGACGACCTGGCCCGCTGACGGCGGCCCTTACATCACCCTTCCCATGGTGATCACCATGGACCCGGCGCGGGGTATTCGCAACGTGGGGATGTATCGAGTCCAGGTCCTCGGACCGGACACCCTGGCGATGCACTGGCAACGGCACAAGGTCGGTGCTGCCCACTGGAGGGAAATGGCGGAGCGAGGCGAAAGGATGTCGGTCGCCATCGCCATCGGTGGCGATCCCGCCAGTGTCTATTCCGGCTCCGCACCCCTGCCGCCGACGATCGATGAGTTCCTCTTCGCCGGATTCCTGCGAAAAACCCCGGTGGAACTGGCCAGGGCGGTCACGTCGGACCTGGATCTTCCGGTCGAATCAGATTTTGTTATCGAAGGATATATCGATCCCGCTGAACCCCTGGTCCTCGAAGGGCCCTTCGGTGATCATACCGGTTTCTATTCCCTGGCGGATTATTACCCCAAAGTCCACGTCACCGCGATCACCATGCGGAAAGACCCGGTCTATATCGCCACGCTCGTCGGCCGGCCGCCGATGGAGGATTATTACCTCGGCCATGCGACTGAGCGGATCTTCCTTCCTCTGCTCAAGCTTACCGTTCCAGAA
Source organism: Gemmatimonadota bacterium (assembly GCA_039931815.1). Lineage (GTDB taxonomy): Bacteria > Gemmatimonadota > Gemmatimonadetes > Gemmatimonadales > GWC2-71-9 > DASYPP01. Next base: position 3,159 of record JBDTRF010000295.1, on the reverse strand, counting down.
ATCGTCGACTACCACATGCCGGCGCCAGGCATCTTTCACAATCTTGTCTTCGTTTCCATTGACAAGCAGTATCCGGGTCAGGCCTCCAAGGTGATGAACGCTCTCTGGGGACAGGGACTCATGTCATTGGCCAAGGTGCTCGTCATCGTAGACAAGGACGTGGACGTGCGCAACCCGGACGAGGCCTGGTGGATCGCGCTCAATAACATCGACCCTGAACGCGACGTCCGTTTTACCATGGGACCAATGGACGTCCTCGATCATTCGAGCCGAGCGTTTACCTATGGCAGCAAGATGGGCATCGATGGGACACGCAAGTGGAAGGAAGAAGGATTTGAGCGCGACTGGCCGGAGAAGATCGTGATGGATGAGGCGACGAAAAAGCGGGTCGACGAGATGTGGCCCCGACTGGGCATTCGGCTGAAAAGCTCGAGCGGGGAGTGACGGTGAACCGGGATGACCCGATGGATGACGGGGCCGTGGGATCCTCGTCGGAGGGCCTGATTCCCCGGGGCAGGGAAGGACAGACCTTCGGCGGTACCTCACTCTTCGTTCGCTACATCAACTTCGTCAAGCTGCCTCACACCCTCTTCGCGCTTCCGTTTGCGTTACTGGGTGTGATCGCGGGGTCGATGGTCGCCCACCTTTCGTTCCGCATCGTTGCCCTCGTGGTCCTCGCGTTCTCCTCCGCCCGATGGGTCGCGATGGGGTTCAACCGGGTCGTGGATCGCGAGTTTGATGCCCGGAATCCGCGGACACGAGGGCGTGAACTTCCCCGCGGCGCGTTGACGTTGCCCCAGGCCTGGGGTTCCATCGTGCTGGCCGCGGTGGCCTTCGTGGCCTCGGCCGCGCTCCTCAACCGCGTCTGTCTCTTTCTGAGTCCGCTGGCCTTACTCTGGATCCTCGGTTACAGCCTGAGTAAGCGGTTTACCTCGTGGCCGCACCTCTGGCTGGGCCTGAGCCTCGCGATTGCGCCAGTTGGAGGATACCTGGCCGTGACCGGTCGCTGGAGTGAGCCATGGTGGGTTCTCTTGTTCATCACACTGGCAGTTGCGACCTGGGTCGCGGGGTTTGATATTTTTTACGCCTTGCCGGATGAACACTTCGATCGCGAGCAGGGGCTTCACAGCGCCATCACCCGGCTGGGTCAACGGCGGGCTATTCTCCTCGCCAAGGCACTTCATCTGGTGACGTTGCCGGCACTGGCCTTCTTTGGTTTGGCGGCAGGATTTGGTCTCTGGTACTACGTTGGAGTCGGGGTCGCCACCATGATCCTGGCCTATGAGCATCAACTCGTGCGGCCGGGGGACCTGTCCCGGCTCGACGCGGCGTTCTTCACCATGAACGGCGTCATGAGCGTAACGGTATTCGCCTTTGCCCTGGTGGACCGGATTCTTTGACCGCGAGGATACCATGAGCAAGAAGAAAAAACACAAACCGGACTTTCTACCGACTCCCAAGCCTTCCCAGCGCGACGGTGTCAACAAGACCAAGGTGCCACCCCCGAAGCCCCAGGCCCACCCGGTGCGGGTGCCGACGTCCAGTCGGAGAGGGGGTTGATCCAGCTACCCATCGTGCTCGCCATTACCGGTGCATCCGGGGCACCGTATGGCGTGCGGCTGCTGGAGGTGCTGGCGGGGAACAGGATTCCCGTCTGGCTCGTCATCTCGAGTCACGGATGGCGGCTGCTGGAGGAGGAATGCGGAATCGGGGACGAGGCCGCGCTTCGCGGGGCGACCGGTGGAGACTGGTCTTCAATCAGGTTTTTTCCCGACGCCGATCGAGGCGCTCTTCCTGCCAGCGGCTCTCGAAGGACTGCGGGAATGGTGGTTTGTCCCTGCTCCATGGGAACCGTGTCCGCCATCGCACACGGCAGCAGCCGTTCCCTGGTAGAACGCGCGGCGGATGTAACCCTGAAGGAGCGCCGGAAGCTGATCGTCGTGCCACGGGAGACCCCGCTCTCCCTGGTTCATCTCAGGAATCTCACTGCCCTCGCGGAGGCCGGAGCCATCGTCCTCCCCGCCGCTCCGGGGTTCTATCACCGGCCGAAGGCGGTGGCGGATCTGGTGGACTTCCTGGTCCAGCGAATCCTGGATCAGCTCGGGCTGGAGATCGAAATCGCCCAACGGTGGGGTACTGATCGCAGCTCTGCCCAGTCGTAAGCATCCCCCCTCATGCGACTCGGCATCATCTCCGACACCCACGGGCTGCTCCGCCCTCAGGTCTTCGAAATCTTCCGGGAAGTGGACCACATTCTTCATGCCGGAGACATTGGTTCCGCGGATCTCCTGACCGAACTCGAGGCTATTGCCCCAGTGACGGCGGTATCGGGCAATACCGATGACTGGGATGTTCGCGCCCGGGTGCCGGAGGTTATTGAAACGAGGATTGAAGGGCTGGATTTCCTGCTGATTCACGGCCATCAGTTGGGATCGCCGACGCCCGCCCGGCTGAATGCCGCCTACCCCAAGGCCGATGTCATCATCTTTGGGCACACGCACCGACCGCTGCTGACGACCATCGACCTCGTGGTGACGGTGATGAATCCCGGTGGAGCGGGCGCGCGACGCTTCGATCTTCCGCCGTCGGTGGGCATCATGGAACTGGAAGCCGGCATTCCGCCGCGCGCCCGGCTGATTCCAATTGAGTAACTGAAAGTAAAAAAAAGTTACTGAAGGTTATTTCAAGTGACCGCATGCGCGGCAGTGACCGCCGAAAGGTCGGATGCAGGCTACTTGAACTCTTTTGCACTGCATTCAGAGTCTTTCTTTTACTTTCAGGTACTTCCTTTTAGTTGTTTTTCGGAGGGTCGATCGCAGGCGCTTCACTGAGTGGTCCCATGCCTACCCCGTCAATCTCCCCTTTCGAGTTAATCACCCAGCGCAGCAGAAACGGCTCGTCCATGTGGTCGAACTTGGAAGTCCTCCAGTATTGCCGCCGACCATTGCGAGTGATGAACTTCTCCTCCATGACCGACACCTCGTTGCCGGCATGCTCGGTCACCTGGGCGAGTTGTCCCATGATCTGATCGGGGGTCACGTTCAGACGGTTTTCCGCCGGCATATGGGCGATCAGGCTGTCCGCCATTCCGGTATAGAACCAGATGGTGTATTTGCGACCAAGTTCCATCGAATCTGCGGGGAGTCGTTCCTGCGCCTG
>JBDTRF010000294.1:0-4346 GCA_039931815.1 Gemmatimonadota bacterium | reverse complement strand
TTCGGCGAAGCGGTGGGCACCACGGTGAGACGTTCGCAGCGCATGACTTCCTGGATCGACTCCACCGGAATACCAAAGAGGAGGTCGTTGAGCCAGAAAGTGCAGAACTTGCGCTCGACGCTCATGCGGACTCCTTGAGGCCAATGGTCGCCGTGGCCAGGGAAGGCCCGTGCATCTGGATGATGGTGCGCAGGTCGAGCACATCCGTCACCTGCTGCTGAATTACCGTCGAACCAACGATGCCCGGGCGGCTTCGTGAGGGCTGAATGGCGACGACCTCCTCCACGATATCGACGATGCGGTTGACGACGAGCCCGACCTCCTGCGCGGGGTCACGGTAGACGGCGACGGTCATCATGCCGAGTTGGCGCGGCGGGACTGAGCCCAGGCCGAGCACGTCGGCCAGTCGGAGGAGAGGAAGAATCCTTCCGCCATACTGGACCACCTCCCGGCCGTCACTCCACTCGATCGCGCTCTCGGCGAACTCTTCCAGCCGGGTCACATGATCGAGCGAGAATGCGATCCGATGACGTTCGTCCAGGCCGGCGATGAGGAGGCGGTGGCTTCGCTGACGAGGCGTCACCGTCGTTGGCACGGTCTCGCTGCGAACCCGCTCGCCGGGATTTCCTACCACTCCCGAGGCCTGAGCCAGCCCGGCGATATCAAGGATCAGGGCGACGAGCCCGTCTCCCATGATGGTCGCGCCGGCAAAGATGGGAAGGTTGTTCAGGTGTTTCCCCAGCGGCTTGACTACGATCTCCTGCGTGTCGTGAATCGAATCGACGACCAGCCCGAAGACGCGTCCATTCGCCCGGAGAACCACAATGCTGATCGTGCCATCGCCGGTGGTGGCCGCGGGGAGATGAAGCACCTGGGTCAGGAAGACAAGGGGCAGAAGGTTTCCTCGCAGGCGGCAAACCGGCGCTCCATGAACCCATTCCACACCGCGACCGGTCACCGGGTTGAGGCGCATCAATTCCAGCAGATTAGGCTGAGGGATGGCATAGCGATTTTTCCCCGCCGTCACAATGAGGACCGGGATCACGGCAAGCGTGAGGGGAATACGGAACCGTACCGTCGTGCTCTCGCCGAGCCGGCTGTTGATCTCGACCGAGCCACCGATCTTCTCGATATTCGTCCGGACCACGTCCATTCCAACGCCACGACCGGACACATTGGTCACCTGATCCACCGTGGTAAAGCCGGGCAGAAACACCAGGTCCAGCGCGGCTCGATCGGTCATGCGGGAGGCCGTGTCTGAGTCAACCAGGCCGCGTTCGACCGCCTTGCGCTTGAGCACCGCGGGATCGATTCCCCCTCCGTCATCGCTGATTTCAATGTTGACCTGCCCGCCCTCGTGAAAGGCGCGGATCACGACCCGGCCTTCGACCGGCTTACCCAGCCGAATCCGCACCGCCGGCAGCTCAATCCCGTGATCGGCGGAATTGCGGAGCGCGTGAGTCAGGGGATCTCTGATCGCCTCGATGATGGTCTTGTCCAGCTCCGTGTCCTTCCCTTCGAGCCAGATGCCGATCTGCTTGCCACTGGCCGCGGCCAGATCGCGAATGACCCGGGGAAATTTCCCCCAGATATTGGCGATGGGCTGCATCCGCGTTTTCATCACCCCTTCCTGCAACTCCTGGGTGATCAGGTTAAGACGCTGGGTTACCTGGAGCAAAGTCGCATGCTCCTCGGCCCGGCCGACCTGCTGCAACTGGTTCCGGGCGAGCACGAGCTCGCCGACAAGATTCATCACCCGGTCCAGCAGGTTCACGTCGACCCTGACCGTGTTGTCGGCCAGGTGCAGGTTCGCTGAATCAGGGTGAGCGGGAACGGCGGATGGAACTGGAAGATCAGTCGCGAGAACCGGTGGACGGGCCACCATTCCGATCTCCAGCAATCGTGACCGGATGGCCGCACAGTCATCGGCGAGGTCGGAATGTCCCGATTCGATAGAAACCAGCATCTGGCGGATGCCATCCACCATGAGGAGCACCGTCCCGGTTATCTCGGCGTCGAGGTCGAGGGTCCCGTCGCGAAGCCGACTCAACACCCCTTCCCCCGCGTGGGCCAGGGCTTCCAGTTTCTTGAACCCCAGCAACCCGCTGGTGCCCTTGATGGTGTGGATGGCGCGAAAGATGGTGGCGAGCAATTCGGTATCATGGGGCGATTGTTCCAACGCGACAAAATTGCTGTCCATCTGGTCCAGTGCTTCGGAGCTTTCGATCAGGAACTCGCGGATAATCTCGGCGTCCTGGTCATCTTCCGGAGGTAGCACGTTAGCCGGGGTCATGTGATTACCGCAGGAGCAGGGAAAACATCCCGGTCCCGTATCCTTCGATGGTGAGCTGAAGATCGAGCCGAGTCGCGGGGTTGGCCAGGATCTGGAGGACTTCGGCCGGCGCCACGGCGGCGGGCAGATAGACATCGTGGAGGGCCAGGCGTCCCTGCCCGCTCCGATTGACCAGCTGGCTCGCGACATTGGCTACTTCATGCAGGTTCTCCTGGATGTTTCCCTCGACCTGGCGGTCGCGGATCATTTCGCGGGCGGCTTCTGCCGGAATCATCATGAGCGCGGCTCCGAACAGGACCGAGAGCGACAGGTCCAGGACACAGAGCGCCTGCACCGATCCGTCAGCGGCGGCATAGGCGGCCACACTGCCCGTGATGGTGCCACCATACGCCGGGGCCACGGTCAAAACCTGCGCGTTCACCGGTCGGTTGAAAAGAGCGGTATACACCCGGGTGACATCGCGGGCGTCGGTGCGTCGATCCATGGTTGGAATGGTCACCCGATCACCTGCTCGAGAGTGTACTGAAACTCTTCCGTCGAAAATGGCTTGACGATGACAAACACGGCGCCGGCTTCCATCGCCCGGGTCCGCATTTCTTCCGTGCTTTCCGACGTCACAAACCCGAATTTTGCCCGGGATTTCTGACGATTGAGTTCCTCCAGGAGATCGAAGCCGGACATGACTGGCATGTTCCAGTCGGATATGATGACATCTGGATCATGGGAGGCCACCTGGGCGAGCGCCTCCTTGCCGTTCGCGGCTTCAATCATGGTATGATCGCGAAAGCCGGCCTGGCGCACTGCTCGCATGATCAGCATCCGCATGGCCCTGCTGTCGTCAACGATGAGAATGGTCACGACGCGCTCGTCTCCAAAGAGTAAGTTTCCGACTCTCTCGGCTTGGTCTTCATGAGCTTGACCACGAACCGGTGGTCCTTCACGTGAAAGTGCACCCGGCTTACGACCCGGCAGTGGGGGAAGTGGAATTCATCATCGACGACTTCGGCCACGGTGGGCGCCGACAGGCCCGAGCTCCCGATCAATGCCTTGACGTTTCCTCCGATAATGTTCGCCAATTCTCCCAGGACATCGCGGGAATCCGCTTCACTGGCTTCGTCGATCTCCAGGTCCATCATCGCGGCGGCCGCCTGTCGCGCCAGACCGGGCGAGCATTCGAGGGCCAGGGCCCCGTTCCAATCCCCCATCGTCGTCACCCATGCCGTCAACAAACGCTCGGCACCCGGGTCGTCACGCGACCCCTCCAGGTGCCGGATCTCGACGCCAAACATGGACGTCCAGACCCGCTGGGTGATTTCAACGATCTGGCCTTCAAGGAACTGCATGCGATCTCCGGGCCTTCCAGGGAAGTTGTTTTCGATTCACCCACTACCAGGTTGTCGCCGACCTCGGTAAGCATCCAGGTCGTTTCGTCCTACCCATTACCCGAGCTTGACGAGGCGGGCGACGCGGTTTCCGTTCCCACTGCCATTGGCTGGCGTGACCCGGTCGATCCCATGATCGTGTTCACTCTTGTCCTCGCGGAACCGGCGCACCAGTTGCTGCAGTTCCGTCGCCATCCCGGCCAGCTCTTCCGCGGCCTGCTGACTCTGCGCCGCCCCTTCGGTCGTGCCCTGGGAGGCCTCGGCCACACCGGTAATCGTCTGCGCGATCTCCGCCGAGCCTCGAGCGGCTTCCGCCACGTTGCGACCGATCTCGTTGGTCGTTGCCGTCTGTTCTTCCACCGAACTGGCAATGATCGTCTGGATGTCGTTGATCTGGGTGATGATACCACTGATCTCGGCGATGGCGCTCACTGCCGCCCGGGTATCGCCCTGGATGGCTTCGATTTTCTGGCTGATGTCATCCGTGGCCTGGGCGGTTTGTTTGGCCAGCTCTTTCACTTCATTGGCCACCACGGCGAAACCGCGGCCGGCATCTCCCGCACGAGCGGCTTCGATGGTGGCGTTCAATGCCAGCAGGTTGGTCTGCTGCGCAATCGAGGTGATCACCTTGATCACCGCGCCGATTTCGGCCGAACTGATACCCAGCCGAC
>JBDTRF010000293.1:0-4378 GCA_039931815.1 Gemmatimonadota bacterium | reverse complement strand
AAGATCGGGTCAAAAGCCCCAACCCCTTGACATACAACACTTAAGCTCATAGTATCGGCCTTGGGTAACCTCTCCGCGAGGACCCTTTTGGTATGACCTCCAGGGGGATAGATGACCAAAGCTGATCTCGTGGAGCAAGTCACCGCTTCCATCGCCCGAACTTCGGGTCCGATGATTTCGAAGAAAGACTGTGCTCGTGTCGTCGATGCATTTCTCGACGCCATCAAGGATGCGCTTAAGGCGCAGCACAACATTGAAGTACGCGGATTCGGCACCTTCAAGATCCGCAAACGAAAAACCCGCATGGCTCGGAATCCCCGCACGGGAGAGCCGGTTGAGGTCGCCGCGCGTCCCGTTCCGGTCTTCAAGCCCAGCAAGGAACTTCGCGCGCTGGTGGCCGAAGAGGACGTGCCCGCCGAGCCTCAAGCCTAAGAGATTCCCGTGGTTGGCATTACAGGGCCGCTCATCGAGCGGCCTTCGTTATTTAGCGGGAATCGAAAATTGCTGACATGGGAGCGATAACCGGTGAGGCGTGAACGGGTTAACCTCTCGTCGATTGATTCGCCTGGGCTCCCAGGGTGATTCCGATAGTTGTTCCGGTTCGTTCGTTCGAAGCATCCCCCCGGATCACGGTGTATTTTCAACCCATGACTGACACCGCCGTCGATGTCACGGTTACCGTCCAGTTCCTCGCCCGTTACGCCGAGTTGATCGGAACTGACTCGACCCAGGTGACGTTACGGGCTCCCGCGACCGTGAGCGACGTCCTGGGTGCTGTACGAAGCCGTTTCCCCGGCGCCCGGCGACTTCCCGATCGTCCGCTGTGCGCGCTGAACCTGGGGCAGGTTGACCTGGGAACCGAAGTCGCCGAAGGTGATGAGCTGGCGCTGCTTCCACCCGTGGCCGGTGGATGACTTCCCATTTCCTGACGGAGCGTCCGATCGATGTCGAGCGTCTGATCGAGCGAGTGGTTTCCGATGCTCGTGGCGGCGTCGCGGTCTTTCTCGGCACTGTTCGTAACCACCATGCCGGGCGCGAAGTCGAGCGCCTGGAGTACAGTGCCTACAGCCCGATGGCCGAGGCGGAATGTGCCCGTATTGCGGCCGAAGCCGAGCGCACCTGGGGGTGCGCCGTCGCGCTGGAGCATCGCGTCGGCGCGCTGGGCATCGGGGACGTGTCCGTGGCGGTGGCCGCGGCGGCACCGCACCGGGACGAGGCGTTTGCCGCCTGCCGCTATGTGATCGACGAGATGAAACGACGCGTGCCTGTCTGGAAACGAGAGTACTACACCGATGGCACCGTGGCGTGGGTCGATCCAACCGCTCCGGGCGGGGTGCACCTCTCAGAGGGAACCCCTGATGCAGTCGATTTTTGATCCGTGATTGCTGATATCTGATTGATGACGGTCCTGCTCCAGAAGTATTCAAGCTCGCACGGTCACAATCTTCAGTCACAAATCGGACGCGCGATAAATGACGATAGCCCAGCCGACCATCGATAAATTCTCCCGCCCCCTGGGAAGTCTTCGCCTGTCGGTGACCGATCGCTGCAACATGCGCTGTCGCTACTGTATGCCGGAGGAGAGCTACATCTGGCTGCCACGGGGCTCGCTGCTTTCCTACGAAGAGATGGCCCGCCTCGCCGGGATATTTGCCGGTCTCGGCGCGCACAAGGTGAGGCTGACAGGCGGCGAGCCGCTCCTCAGGCACGATCTGCACCGGCTGGTCGGACTGCTCCACGACCATGACGCGATCGACGATCTCGCGCTTACCACCAACGGTATTCTCCTCGCCCGCCACGCGGTCGATCTCAAACGTGCCGGCCTCGACCGGATCACGGTGAGTCTTGATACCTTGCGACCGGAGCGCCTGGAAGAATTCGCCCGGAGCCGGCAGCACGGCGAAATCCTTTCGGGAATCGTGGCAGCGTCCCAATCTGGATTCTCCGGACTCAAGCTCAACGTGGTCGTTATTCGCGGTTATAACGACGATGAACTGGCTGACCTGGTCGAGTTTGGCCGCAGTCATAATCTCGAGGTGCGGTTCATCGAGTACATGGATGTTGGCGGCGCCACCCACTGGTCAATGGACGATGTCGTATCCCAGCGGGAAATTCTCGATCATCTCTCCCGGCGGTTCGGGAGTATTGTGCCCGTGGGTAACCGCGCGCATGCGCCGGCCGAACGATTCGCCTTGCCTGATGGCACGACATTCGGCATCATCGCCTCGACTACTCAGCCATTCTGCCGGGACTGCGACCGAAGCCGGGTGACGGCCGATGGCACGTGGTTTCTCTGCCTCTACGGCGAACAGGGGATTGACCTGCGCGAGCCCTTACGCAGCGGGGCAGGGGACCAGGAGATGTCCGAACTCATTCGGAACACGTGGATGGCTCGCACCGATCGCGGCGCGGAAGTGAGAGCGGAACAGGCTGACCGGACCGTGCTCTACCAGATGGAAGGACTCCGGAAGGACCCCCGCCGTGAGATGCACACGCGAGGGGGTTGAAGGAAATTGGGGACACGGGGAGGTGGGACGCCGCTTGAATGTCCGGGTGTGCACAGAATCGAAATGAAATGTTGTGTCCCAGAAGAAAGCCTGTGCTGATGGAGCGAAACACCAGCACCGTTCGCTACGAGCCTGGCTCACCTGAATCGGAAACGAGACCTCCTGTGACGTTCCTTGCCCGCTTCCCCACTTTCTCGCTTCCGCGCTCATAATGGCCCTGCACGTCGCCCTCCTCGAGCCGCAGATTCCGCCCAACACGGGCAATGTTGCCCGGCTCTGCGCCGCGACCGAATCCTCGCTGCACCTGGTGGAACCCCTGGGGTTCAGGATTGACGACAGCGAGCTCAAACGAGCGGGGCTCGACTACTGGGAGCACGTCGATCTCTGGATTCACCCACATTGGCGTGCGTTCCGCGATGCCATGTCCCGGGAGCGCTGCCTGTACTTCTCGGCCAATGCAACTCGAACGTATCTCGAGGCACCCTATCGGACTAACAGTTGCCTCGTGTTCGGGAACGAGACCATGGGGATGCCCGACCGGATTCTCGAGAAATATCCGGATCGTTGTTTTACCATCCCCATGAGCGGGAAGATTCGCAGTCTCAACCTCGCCACGGCCGCCGGCATCGTGCTGTATGAGGCGCTCCGTCAGGTTGCGCCGATCGTTGCGCATGACCGATCGACCATCGCCGGAACCCGCGCGTCGGGCCAGCGCGGCCGAGGCAAATCCCGAGACCCCCGTTCGGGCCCGACTCACGGAGAATGAATCGAGGTTCGCGTGCTCTGGTATGTCATGGGTGGGGTGGCGGGATTACTGGTCATTGTCATTCTCCTCAATCTCTACACGGCGATTCCCAGGGCCGGGCTTTCGATCGAGCCGCTTTACGGGGTCGATAGCCCGCAGTTTATCCGTTCGATTGGCACTCTCCTGGGCCCCGGCATTCTCGAGGGAAATCAGGTCCAGGTCCTCTTGAACGGGGACCAGATTTTTCCTGCCATGCTGACCGCCATTCGTGGTGCGAAGCGCACGATCACCTTCGAGACCTACATCTACTGGTCCGGTGAAATCGGCCGGGAGTTCGCCGATGCGCTCTGTGATCGGGCCCGGAACGGCGTCCGGGTTCACCTGCTGCTCGACTGGGTCGGTGCTGGAAAGATCGATCATGCCATCGTCAAGGAAATGAGGTCCGCTGGCGTGGAGGTCGAGAATTACCGGCCGCTCAAGTGGTACAACCTGGCCCGCCTCAACAATCGTACTCATCGGAAGCTCCTGGTCATTGATGGAACGATTGGCTTCACCGGTGGAGTGGGCATTGCTGACATCTGGTCCGGATACGCCCAGGACCCCGATCATTGGCGGGACACCCATTTCGCGCTCCGGGGCCCGGCCGTCGCCCAGATGCAGGCCGCGTTCCTCGACAACTGGCTCAAGCTTCGGCCCGGAGTCCTCCACGGCGACGACTATTTCCCTCCACTGACGTCCGCGGGCGATGCCAGGGGCCAGGTCTTCAAAAGCTCATTCGGGGAAGGAAGCGAAAGCGCTCGGCTCATGTACATGCTGTCCATCGCGTCGGCGAAGCACTCCATTCTGTTGTCGAATGCGTACTTCGTTCCCGACCAGGTTGCCATCGCCGAGATTGTCGCGGCGCGTCGGCGGGGTGTTCGCGTCGAGATCATCGTGCCCGGGCGGCACATCGATTCCCGGACGGTGCGACTGGCATCCCGTGGCCAGTGGGGGCCATTGCTGGAAGCCGGCGTCGAGATCTTCGAGTACCAGCCGACCATGTTCCATGTGAAAGTCATGGTGATCGATGGCATCTGGTCGTCGGTCGGTTCGACCAACTTCGATCCCCGGTCGTTCTGCCTGAACG
>JBDTRF010000292.1:0-4422 GCA_039931815.1 Gemmatimonadota bacterium | reverse complement strand
AGGACCAGGAACTCAGGACTGGACACCTGGTTGACTCATCGCCCAGACGCTGAGAATGCTCCAGCTTCGCGTCTGGCCCGACCGTCACTTGTTACTTGTCACTCATTGATGCGATTACCTCGATCTCAACGCGAACACCACGAGGCAATCCGGACACCGCCACGGTCGAGCGGGCCGGTTTGTGGTCACCAAAGGCCATGGCATATATCTCGTTCATGGCGGTGAAATCATTCATATCGAGCAGGAATACCGTCGTCTTGACCACCCTGGACATTTCCACTCCCGCGGCATCCAGGATGCCCTTGAGGTTCGCCATGACCCGGGCGGTCTGCTCCTTGATTCCCCCTTCGACCACCTGGCCCGTCGCGGGATCCAGGGCGATCTGTCCTGCCGAATAGAGGAAGCCATTGGCGAGAATTGCCTGCGAATAGGGTCCGATGGCACCGGGAGCATGCGGAGTGGAGATAGAGGTAAGAGCCATGGATGATGGTCGGGTGAAAGGGTGAGAGCTGTGACCTGATACTTGAAGTCAACGCGTGAAACTCTGGTTGAGGGCCCCTTCGTCGGGGAGTTCCTCACTGCTCACGATGTTGGCAGTGCTCAACGGTGTTGACGATCCCGCTGTCGTACGAACCGATCGACTTGAGTACTAGAAAAGTCCCTCGATACTCCCATCCGCGTTGACCCGGATCGCCTCCGCCGACGGCACCTTGGCCAGGCCGGGCATCGTCATGATCTCACCCGCCAGCGCCACGACAAACCCCGCACCTGCCGAGGCGCTGACGTCGCGGATAGTAATCCGGAAGCCGCGAGGACGTCCGAGTTTGGTTGGATCGTCGCTGAACGAGTACTGGGTCTTGGCAATGCAGACTGGCGTCTGGCCGAGGCCCATCGCCTCGCACAGGGCAATGCTCTTGTCAGCGGTCGGCGTGTAATCCACACCCGCGGCCCCGTAGATTTTCGTCGCAATCGTCTCGATCTTCTGCTTGATGGGCAAGGCGGCGTCGTACAATGGAGCAAACCGCCCCTTCTTTTCCGAGAGGAGAGCCAGCACCTCCTGCGCCACTTCAATGCCTCCTTCGCCGCCCCGCGCCCACACATCGCTCAAGGCGGCCCGGGCTCCCCATCCCCTGGCGGCCGCGAGCAGTGTCTCCAGCTCTTCCGGAGAATCGCTCAGGAAGCGATTCAGCGCGACCACCACGGGAACCCCGAACTGCTGCACGTTCTGCACATGAGCTTCGAGGTTCACCATTCCTCGCTTCAGCGCCTCGACATCGGGCGTTCCCAGGTTTTCCTTCTTGACCCCGCCGTTCATCTTGAGTGCCCGTACCGTGGCGACGACTATCGCCGCTTCCGGATTGAGATTGCCGAACCGGCACTTGATGTCGAAAAACTTCTCAGCACCGAGATCCGCCCCGAACCCGGCCTCGGTCAGGACGATGTCGGCCAGCCCGAGCCCCAGGCGAGTCGCGGCGATCGAATTGCACCCATGGGCGATGTTCCCGAACGGTCCGCCGTGCACCAGGGCCGGCCCGCCTTCCAGCGTCTGCACCAGGTTGGGGAGAATCGCGTCTTTGAGCAGGAGCGTCATCGCTCCCGACGCCTTGAGTTCGCCCGCGGTGATTGGCTTCTTGTCCCGGGTTATGCCCACAATGATCCGCGCGAGTCGTTTCTCCAGGTCCTGCAGATCGGTCGCGAGGCAGAGAATGGCCATGATCTCGCTGCCGGGCACGATGACGAATCGTTCCTCCCGGGAGGGACCGCCGTTCATCCCGCCCAGGCCTACCACGATTCCCCGGAGCGCGCGATCGTTCATATCGATCGTCCGCGGCCAGAAGATGCGTCGGGTATCGAACGCCAGCGCGTTGCCATGGTGAATATGATTGTCCAGCATCGCCGAGAGGAGGTTATGGGCGGAAGTGATGGCGTGAAAATCTCCGGTGAAATGAAGATTGATCTCGTCCATCGGCACGACCTGGGAGTATCCCCCGCCGGCCGCTCCGCCCTTGACGCCGAACACCGGGCCCAGCGAAGGCTCACGGATGCAGAGCAGCACCTTCTGGCCCAGGCGCCTGAGCGCCTGGGTAACGCCGACGGTCACGGTGGACTTCCCTTCGCCGGCCGGAGTCGGGTTAATGCCGGTGACCAGCACCAGCCGGCCCTTGGGCGAATACCGCTTGACCGCTTCGGCACTCACTTTGGCCTTATAGCGACCATAGGGCAGTATATCGTCTCCGCTGAGCCCCAGTTCGGCCGCGACCTCGGCGATGGGGCGCATCTTTGCCGCCTGGGCAATGGCGATGTCTGACGGGACATTCGGCACGAGCGACCTCCGCAGTGTATGAACGTGAAGGATGAGCGATGAAAGTTTACACGTCCCCGCCAGGCGACGCCCTGCCCATCACCTTTGACGCTTCATGGATCCAGATGAAAGATGCGCGCTGCATTCCCGCCTGTGGCGTGCACGACCTCGTCCGGATCGAGCCCCCGCACGAGGGCAATCTGTTCCGCCACCCGGCCGACGAACGCGGGTTCGTTCCGCCTGCCTCGATACGGGGTCGGAGCAAGATAGGGGGAATCGGTCTCGATGAGAATGCGATTCAGCGGGACCGATCGAATGGCATCGTCCAGCTTCCAGTTCTTGAAGGTGATCATGCCGCTGAACGAAAAGTAGGCGTCGACGCCGAGGCCGGCCGCAAGCAGCGATGGTCCGCTGCTGTAGGAGTGCAGGATGACGGGGGGACCAGCGTGAGCGCGAAGGATGGCCGCGACATCATCGTCCGCCTCACGCGCGTGGATAACCGCGGGCTTTCCGGCCGTGGCGGCGAGCTGGAGCTGAGCCTCGAAGACCTGCCGCTGGGTGGATCGCGGAGAATGATCGTAGTGGTAGTCGAGGCCCATCTCGCCCGCCGCGACGATACGGGGATGCTGGAGGGTGGTGCTGAGCCAGGCCGCAATTCCGGGATTCCATTGAGATGCATCATGCGGGTGGATCCCCGCGGTCGCCCAGATGCGCGCGTCGGTGCCGCCCAGCACAATGGCCTTTTCCGCGGACGATCGAGACTCACCAATCACCACGAGATGAGCCAGCCCGCCCGACCAGGCTCGCTCAAGCACCTCCGGCAGATCCGCGGAAAACTGGTCCGCCCCGAGGTGACAGTGCGTGTCGACCAACATCAGAGAATCGGGACTGGGACTCGGGAGCAGGGACTGGGGGCTGGGAACGCGTCTTCGGTGGAGGGGACCATCCACGAAATACGCTTCCTCCGGCACGGGTTGCCGCGCTGGTGCATTGCCGGGCCCGCCAGTCCCTGGTCTCTGGACCTAGGTAACTGGCGCCGGCTTGCGAGTCGGGGGTGCCGGCTTGTCGTTCCGGGCACCTTTGACGGCAACTCCGGGCCATTTCCGCTCGATCCACATGAGAACTGGCGACGCGATATAGATCGACGAGAACGTGCCGGTAAAGACCCCGAAGAACATGACCAGGGAGAACGGCCGGATGACCTCGCCACCGAAGATGGTGAGCGCCAGCAGGGTCGAGAGCGTCGTGCCGTGCGTCAGGATACTCCGCGGCAGCGTCTCATTGATCGAGCGGTTGAGAATGGCCGTGAAGCTTTCCCGCTTCATCTTGACGATGTTCTCCCGGACGCGATCGAAAATGATGATGGTATCATTGAGCGAATATCCGACCATCGAGAGAATTGCGGCGACTACGACCAGGCTCACCTCGAGGTGCATCACCGAAATGAACGCAATGGTGGCCACGATATCATGGGCCGTGGCAATCACCGCGGCCAGGCCAAAGCGCCACTCGAACCGGTAGGCGAGGTACGCAAGCACGGCGAAGAAGGAGAGAAAGATGGCGAGAAAAGCTTTCTGCCGCAGTTCACCGCCGACCTTGGGTCCTACCGCTTCTGTCCGGACGATGCACCATTTCTGGTCACTGGCTCCTGGTGTGGAGCAGGTGGCACCGCCTTCACCCAGGACCTTTTTCAGCGCCGTAGTCACCCCGCTGGCCGTGGCCTGAGTATCGTTGGGGTCGACTCCTTCGCCGTGCAATCTGGCCCGGATCACGAACTCGGTTGGTCCCCCGTATTCGGTGATCTCGGTGCCAGGGAATCCGTTGGCGTCGAGTCCCGACCGGAGATCGGCGACCTGCAGCGCCGCGGGACTCTTGATCTGCATCAGCGTGCCGCCGGTGAACTCGATGCTGTAGTTCAGCCCGCGCACCAGCAACAGGATAAGTCCGGGCACGATGATAATGACCGTGGCCCAGACCGCCTTCCAGCGGTAGGCAATGAAATCGTATTTCGCGTTGGCAAAGAGTCGGATCATGGTCAGATGCTCAAGGTGGACATGGCCGGCTTGCGATCCAGCCAGATCATGTAGAAAGTGCGAGTGACGAAGACGGCGGTGATCATC
>JBDTRF010000291.1:0-4456 GCA_039931815.1 Gemmatimonadota bacterium | reverse complement strand
ACATGGTCATCGACATCGGCGGCGGCACCACCGAGATCGCCGTGATCGCCCTCTCCGGCATCGTATCCGACACCTCGATTCGCACCGGCGGCGATGAGCTCGACCAGGCCATCGTTCAGTTCATGCGGAAGAATTACAATCTCCTGGTCGGTGAGCCCACGGCAGAAGCGATCAAGATCAAGATTGGCTCGGCCGCGCCGGTGGGAGAAGAACGGGAAATGGAAGTGAAGGGCCGCGACCTGGTCTCCGGAATTCCCAAGACGGTCCGGGTGCACTCCAGCGAAATTCGCGAGGCGCTCCAGGAGCCGATCCAGCAGATCGTCGATGCCGTCCGGCGGGCGCTTGAAATCACTCCGCCGGAACTGGCCAGCGATATCGTGGACCGGGGCATCATCATGACCGGCGGTGGGGCGCTCATCCGCGGGCTCGATCTCCTCCTGTCCCAGGAAACTGGCCTGCCGATCCACGTCGACGAAGATCCGCTCACCTGCGTGGTGCGTGGCGCCGGCCGCATCCTGGACGATTACGAGAAGTACAGCAGCGTCCTGGCGACCTGAACATGGCGTTTGCGCCGGACCGTTCAACCCACCGGGACACCATCAGCTTCGGCGTCTGCGTCGTGCTTTCACTGGCGGCGCTTTTTTTTCCCCAATGGAGTGGCTCCATCACGTCCGCCCTGGGGCGAACGGTCCTGGTCCCGGTCATCTGGTTGCAGAAGGCGGCAGAACAGGGGCGCACGAGCCGCGCCCGGTTCCTGGCCGTGATGCAGGAGCGGGATTCGGCCGCCCTCGCCGCGCGATCCCTCAACGTACTGGAATCGGAAAACCAGCAGCTCCGAGGATTGCTCGGCATCGGCCGCCGGCTCGGCACGGCGTATATCCCCGCGGAGGTGCTGCACCAGACGCTGCCCACCGATGGTCGCACGATTCTCCTGAGCGCCGGATCAAGGGCGGGCGTTCATCCCTTTGCCCCGGTGCTGTCCGCCGAGGGGCTGGTCGGCGTTGTGCGGAGCGTGGAGCCCGAGTTCAGTATCGCGATGACGTGGGCGCATCCCGAGTTCCGGGCCGGCGCGTTTACGGAGGACGGTTCTGTCTTCGGGATAGTGGCACCGGCAACCGAAGCGACCGCGTCGGAAACCCTGCTTGAGTTGCGGGGCGTTCCCTATCGCGACTCGATCGGGCCCGGTACCAGGGTGGTGGCCTCGGGCCTGGGGGGGGTGTTTCCGCGGGGGATTCCGATCGGCACGGTGATGGGTGTTCTCCGGGAGGAAAAAGGCTGGGAGCGAACCTATCTCCTCAGGCCGGCCGCCCATCCGATGACCATTTCTCATGTGATCATACTGACCACGCCGGTCGACAGCACGGCTGGTCGGGCGTTCGTGCCTGATTCGGTGGCGCCATGAGCGCCGCGAGCGTTGCGCGGACCCGGCTGCTCCTGGTCCTGGCCTTTCTTGTTCTTCTCCACTTCTACGTTCGTCCCCGCCTGTTCGACGTCAAGTTCGCGCCCGATTTTCTTCTCGTGGCGCTGCTGGTGTACTCCATTCGAAGCCGTCCGGGCGACGCGGCCATCGCCGGGTTTATCGTGGGCCTGCTCACCGATGCGCTGGTTCCCTCCAAGTTTGGCGCGGGAGCGCTGGCGCACACGGTCGTCGCGTATCTTACGGCGTGGGGTCGCGCCGTCTTTTTTGCCGATAACCTGATCGTGAATGCGGCGGTCTTCGCCGGCGGCCTCTGGCTCCGTGATTTGATCGTCCTGCTCGCCAGTGGAACCAGTGGCGAGGACCTCCTTGCTCGGCTGGGGATCTGGGCTCCCCTCCATGCGCTGACGACGGCGCTCGCGGGCGTGCTGGTGCTGGTCGTGTTTCGCGACTGGCTCGATATCCGGCTCGAAGAATGAACGAATTCCATCCTGCCCGGCTGCAGCGCCGGGCGGAAGCGGCCCGCTGGCTTCTACTGGCGCTCTTCGGAGTTCTGCTGGTCACGTTCTTCCGAGCGCAGATCGTCGAGCACGACCGGTTTCAGCTCCGCGCCCAGGGCAATCGCCTTCGCGCGGTTCCACTCACCTCCCCCCGCGGCGCCATTCTCGATCGCAACGGACTGGTGATCGCCGAAAACGTTCCGGGTTACTCGGTCAAACTGTTCGCCTCATCGCGCGATTCGCTCAAGTCGCTGCTGGAGACATTCCGCCAAATCGTTCCGCTGGACAGCAGCGATGTCACGGACGTGCTCCGGCGATATGTCTCGTCCCCCTTTCAGCCCGCGCCGGTCCTGGGCGATGCCTCGTTCGATGTTGTCGCCCGGCTGGAAGAGCACCGCGCGGCGCTTCCCGGACTGGTCATCCAGGCCGAGCCCAAGCGCCAGTATCCGGACAGCCAGGCTGTGGCCCATCTCGTGGGGTACGTCGGCGAGGTGACCGAGGGAGATCTGGCGGCGAACCGATTCCCTGGCGCCAGCCTTGGGACCATCGTCGGCAAGGCCGGACTCGAGCAGCAATACGATTCCATTCTTCGGGGGGTCCCGGGGAACCGCTACATCGAGGTCGATCACCGGGGACGGATGGTGCGTGAGGAGGGCGCAGCGCCAACGCTTCGGCCGGTGGCCGGCACCCCGATCAAAACCACCATCGATCTCCCGCTCCAGCGTTTCGTCGACAGCATCTGGCCGATCGGGGTGAAGGGGGCCATGGTGGCCATGACGCCGAAAGGGGAGATCCTGGCCCTCTACTCGGCCCCGACGTACGATCCGAATCAATTCATCGGCGGCATTTCATCCGCTCAATGGCGGGTGCTCAATACCGACCCGGACAAGCCGCTCATCAATCGGGCGATCCAGGGCCGATATCCTCCCGCGTCGCCCTTCAAGCTGGCGATGTCGATCATGGGCCTCAAACGCGGCGTCATAACGATCAACTCCCATATGCCCACCCCCTGTCGGGGTGGGATCCAGTTTGGCAATCGCTACTTTCGGTGCTGGAAAAAAGAAGGACACGGTTCCCTCGATCTCCTCGGCGCGATCGCCCAGAGCTGTGACGTCTACTTCTATCAGCTCGGGCTCCGGCTCCAGCTCCCGGCCATCATCGAAGAAGGTGTCCGCCTGGGATTCCGGGAACGAACCGGCGTCGATCTCGGCCCCGAATCGAGCCCGATTTATCCTCAGAATACTGCCTTCTTCGACAAGCTCTATGGTCCGCGCGGATGGACCGCAGGATCCGTCACCATGAACTTTTCGATCGGTCAGGGTGAGAACACGCAGACGGTGATCGGCATGACCCGGTTCTATCAGGGCCTGGCGAATGGGGGAATCGAGGTCGCCCCCTTCCTGGTGCATCCGACGACGACCGCCGTGCATGACTACGGTGTGACGCCGGAACAGGCGCTGGATCTTCGTCGGGCCTTGATCGCCGTGGTGAACCAGGGCACGGCGGCTCGAAGCCGCCAGACGGGCTTTCAACTGGCAGGAAAAACCGGTACGGCGCAGAACACCTCCGGCAAGGATCACGGCTGGTTTCTCGGCTTTGCACCGGCAGATAAACCGCAGATCGTGATCGGGATGGTGATGGAATCGATGGAAGGCGGGCACGGCGGGGCCCTTGTTGCGCCCTATGTCAGCCGGGTGGCGCGGTACTTCCTGCTCGGGCCGGATTCGGCCACCAAGGTATTGCTCCCGATTCAGTTGCCCGAGGACACGGCGCCGCGTCCCCTCGACCTGCCTCCCGATTCGACCCGCGCGCTGTTGCCGCCCGCGCCGATTCCGGCGGGACAGCGGCGATGAGAAACATCGGAGTGGACCGCTCGGTCCTGATCGTGGTCTTCGCGCTTATCGTCTTCGGCCTGTTCAACCTGTATTCGGCGGGGCAGACGGATGTTCCGACCCAGGCGCTCGGCGTCTGGAAGCGCCAGCTCGTCTGGCTTGCGATCGGAAGTGTCACCTGCTGGATCATGTTCCGAACCAGTCCGCGCCTGCTGGAATGGGCGGCACCCTGGGTCTACGGCTTCGCCCTCATTCTTCTCCTCGTCACCCTGGTGGTGGGGACCGGCGCCGGAACCGCTGCGAGCAGCAAGAGCTGGCTCGCCATCGGCGGACACCAGATCGGACAGCCGGCGGAGCTGGCCAAGCTGGCCGTGGTCCTCATGCTCGCCCGATATCTCTCCGGACTACGGGAAGCTCCTGGCAGCATGCGGGAACTGATCATTCCCTGTCTCATCGCCGGTATTCCGTCACTCCTGGTGCTGAAACAGCCCGATCTCGGGAGCGCACTCGTCTTCATCGGCATTCTCTTCGCCGTGCTTTTCTGGGCCGGGGTTCGGCCCCATCTCCTGGTCATGCTCGCCTCCCCCGTCGTGAGCCTTCTGGCGGCATTCAGCATTGTGAGCTGGGCTGTGTGGATGGTCCTGCTCACGGGACTCCTCATTCTCTGGCGTCCCTTCGTGTTCGAAGCGGTGACCGTCTGGCTGGTG
>JBDTRF010000290.1:0-4488 GCA_039931815.1 Gemmatimonadota bacterium | reverse complement strand
GCTGGCAGATCCTCTCACCGTAAACGGCATCATCCCTCACCCCGGACGATTTCCCTGGGCGGACCCTTGAGGGTGCTGGTCGCGGTCGGACGCCAGAGCACGGCCTCTTCAATCATCCGGGCAACTTCAAAGTCCTTGTCCGTAACTCCATTGGCCGTGTGCGTCCAGAGCCGGACAACCACTGAAGACCAGGACACGCTCAGGTCGGGGTGATGTCCCGCCGCCTCGCAGAGAAATCCGATAGCGTTGACCACCATCAAGGTCGATCCCCAGCCATTTGATTTATAGGTTCTCTGGAGGGCGTTGTTGTCAAAGACCCAACCCGGTAACGCCTTGAGCTTCTCTCCAATTTCGCCGCGATCATGGGGTTTTTCCGTTTGAGCCATGCGGTCCTGCCTTTCATCGCCGAGCCACCGACGCGTTAAGAGTTTTGTTCTCCAAGGGCCGCGCGAAACACGGCCGCCTGCCCTACGCTCTCCTCAACCTCGATTTCAATGGCCGCCAGCCTCGAGAACCTGGCCAGGGGCGGCCCAACCTGTTGTGCCAGGTACTCGGCGATCATTTCCGCGGTCGTATTGGTGATGGGGAGCAGGCAACAGTCTGTCAGTGGGAAAATAAATCGGCGTTTTCCGAAATAGTCGACAATGAGGCTCTCCCCCTCCTCCCGAAACGCCAGCTTCGCGTTCTTCGTTGGCAGGAGAACCCGGTGATCCATTGGCTTGAGCAGGCCGCGAATCACGTCTTTCAGGATGGCGAAGTCAACGACGAAGGCGCATTCGGGGTCGACATCGCCCTCAACGGTGACGCCGACCCGGTAGTTGTGACCGTGCAGTGACTCACACTGGTGCCCCGAGAACGTAATGAAATGGGCGGACGAAAAGGTGAGATAGTCCTTGGAAACATTGACTCTGAAGCTATTCCGCACGTGTCATCCTTGGGGACTAAAGATGGTGGCCACCCTCGAATCTCCGATGGCCGGAATATATCAGAGTATCGCGGCCTTTCCCTGAGGCCGGTCCTCGGGGAGACCGGCCTCCCGGTCTCCACGGAAGGACACCCGATCCGGATTGGCTGTCGATGTTGTTGAATTTATGGGAGATGACTCATGGCATAAGGCTGGCATTGGTCCTCCTCCGCTAGCCCGAATGTATTTCCAATGGAGGACAATCGATGAAAGTCACACTGTTGGCCGCCACACTGGGGCTCGGATTTCTCGCCGCCTCCCCGGCTCATGCTCAGGTCAGCGCGGATATCCAGATAGGTAATGGCCCTGTGGCCGGTCGGATCATTGTGGGCGATCACTACCCGGTACATCGAGATGTGTACGTGCGGCGATACCCGGTGCGGCGCGTGGTGGTCGATCGGTATCAACCCAGGGTGATTGCGGTTGAGCGCTTCCACCGGGGTCACGGGTGGTCAAAGCATCATCAGAGAGACTATCGCCCCGTTCATGTCTATTACGACGGCAGGTCTCGATACTATGATCGATATCAGCGAGGCTTGCGCGAGGTGACGGTGTATCAATTCGACGGCCGGTACTACCGGGATGACGACAGGGATTTCGATGATCGGTATGACCGGGATCGTAATCAGGATGATAATCACCAGCGTGTTTCGTACGACGACGAGTAACGCCCGCAGCAGCGGCGTAACGAAGGGAGCCGACCGTCCTACCATGCGGCCAAGCTTTACCCGGTCGGCTCAACAGATCCCTGGCTCCCCGCCGTGGATCGGCTAACCCCGCGAAAGCGGGGTTTAGTTTTTTCTTCCTGCTCGACCTGGACCGGACGGAAGATGCGTTGGCCCGGACCGCTGCCCTACCTGGGCCCGTCCATCGACAGCACGGTCCTCTCCTTCGAGATGAGATAGCAGGCACCTGATGAGCGGGGCGGAGTGCGTTTATTCGCTGGTAACTTTGCTTTCCTCGTCGCCCACGGCTTTCATTCCTCGATGATTCCTGCCCGCGACCATCAGCTCCCCCCCGACCCGGAAGCATTTCGCACGGCCGTCCATCCCCATGGCCGAATTATCGTAATTGCTCCAACCCGGGCGGCGTGTGAAACCATCGAACTTGCCATGGGACTGCACATCGACACGGTCCTTGAACGGGAGCATGGCGAAGAACTCCGGAGATGGGCCGCCGAGGGCAAGGGGTTCGGCATTGTCGCGGGCACCGGCACGGGGAAGACCCTGGGTATTCGCCCGGTGGCCGAGACGATTCTTCGCGCCCCCTTGAAAGTCGGCGTGGTCAATCGCGAGCGGGAGGCGACTCCCGACACACCGGGCTGGAATGTGGTCATCGTGACCACCGGTATCGCCCGCCGCTGGTTTCAGGACGACCTGATCACCCGGCGCGACACCATTGTGGCCGATGAAATTCACCAGACATCTGCGGAGCTCGAACTGTGTCTTGCGCTGGGCAAGCGGGCGGGCTGTCGCTTTATCTGGCTGAGTGCAACGGTCGACCCGACCTTTTACGCCCGGTACCTCAACAGTGCGGAGGTGCTGGAGACTACCGCGTTCGACCCTTCACTACGGGCCCGCGTGCGGGTGCTGGCTCAGGAGCCCGGTGAATTTCTGGACGACAAGTACATTCGACACATCATCAAGGAGCAGCGTGGCGTGGCGGTATTCGTCCCCACCCGGGCCGAAGTAGAAAATCTCGCGCGAAGCCTGGGGGAGCGCTGGCCTCGGCTGAGCGCGGCGTTCTATCATGGCGGCGAACCAATCAGGGTGATTCGACCTTTTCTTGAAGGTGAAGTTGCGCACCCGTTCCTGCTTGCCATGACGGCGGCAGGGCAGTCCGCGCTCAATGTTCGCGGACTCAATACCGTCATCATTTTCGATGCCCGTTACGGCAACGTCGTGGACCGTGGGCGGAACGTGCTTCATCGCCTTCATCTGGGCGCGAACGAAATTCTCCAGATGGCGGGGCGGGTGCATGGCCGTGTCCCCAACGGGGAAGTGGTGATCCTCACCGATCGTCGGCTCGTGTTTGAGCAATTAAAGCCAACACCTCCCGAATTCCAGCTGGCTGGAGACGCGGAGCGGGTGGCGATCACCTGTGCCGCCATCGGAGTGGACGCCCAGGATCTCGAGCTTCCCGTGCCCCTGGATCGGACGGCGTATCGCCGAGCGGCCAACACGTTGACCTCGCGCGGCCTGATCGAGAACGGCCGGCTGACTCCGTACGGTCGGCGCGTCGAAGCCTTGCCGGTCGAGCGTCCGTGGGGTGAACTCCTGGCGAATGCCGACCCCGATCTCATACCGATTCTTGCCGTGTCCTCGAGCATCGAGTCGCTCCATCGGATGACCCGGGAGGAGCGCGAGCTGCACGGAGCCCTGGTGAGCGGCAGTGATCACCTGACCGCGTACAATCTGTATGCGGAAGCGGTCAATCAGCACGGTGCGCTGGGACAGATCTACGGTTTGCCCCGTCACGTGTTCGACGATGAACTGGCGGATTGGGCCGGAACGAGGGGTGTGCTGATCAAGGCGATCGAGGATACCGCGCTGGGTGTCGCGTCGGTGTATCGCTCGCTCGACATGGAACTGCCGGCCCGGCTGCCCCATGCCTCAAAGGACATCCACCGGAAATTTCGTGAGCTCATCGCCCGGATCATGCCGTTTGACCTGGTTATCGATGAGCACACCGCTGACGGCCAGGAGGCGAGAGTCTCCCGCAGTTCAGTCGCCGGGAGCTGGGGTGGCGTGGCCGGCTCGTTGCGCTATTTCGCTGACCGATCAGGCATCCCGAGAGCGGCGATTGAAGGCACCACGCTTCCGTATGATCTCATCCGCGAACACGCGCAGTGGGGAGCACCGGTTATCGTGCTTTCGCCCCGGAAAAAGGATCAGCATCTCGTAGCCCGCCGCCGCCTGAGTTACTTCGGTTTCGAGCTGGAAACGGTGGTAGAAAATATCGAGGGCGAAATCCCTGAAGGCCTTCGCGCTGGAGCGAGGCAGGCATTGACCGATGCGATCATGGCCGGCGAAACCGTGCACCCCGATCAGGGCCGAATCCGCCGGGCGCTCGAAGAATACGGAGAGCTATGGCGACGCTCAGCCGGAACCCTGGAAACGGTGAGCGGTCCGGCTTTACGAGGCAGGATCCAGGATCAGCTCACCGAGCCGGGGAACTGGCGAGATTTCCTGGCAACCCGCCTGTCGCTGGGAGACGACCTGGTCCCGGACCAGGTTCGGGAGCGCCTTCGGCAGTTGCCATCCATGGTCCGGTTGCACGGAGATGCCGTGCCCATGGACTACGCCATTGAGGATGGAATCGGGGTAGTTCGTCTGAGGCTCCGGGAAGGACAGGCCCATCAGATACAGGAAAAGGACCTTCCGGAATTTGATCGCCCTGTCCGATTTACCGTCGTGCGGGGCGGGGAGGAAGCGCTGCGTGCCTCGACACTACCGGATCTCAAGGCTCAACTCAAAGGCCTTGGCCATGGCAAAAAATTCGAGAAAGGGAGCAAGCGACACCCC
>JBDTRF010000289.1:0-4490 GCA_039931815.1 Gemmatimonadota bacterium | reverse complement strand
GTCACCTGGCACTTGTTCACCGCTCCAGCACCAGGGCAAACCCCATTCCGCCCTGGGCACAGATGGAGATCAATCCGAACTGCACGTCGCGTCTCACCATTTCATTGGCCAGGGTGGTCACGATGCGTCCACCCGTCGCGCCGAAGGGATGACCGATCGCGATTGAGCCGCCCATGACGTTGGTCTTGTTCCAGTCGATCTCGCCGACCGGAGCGCTTCGCCCCAGCTTCGCCGCCCACTGTTTCGAACCCCATGCCTGGATATTCGAGAGCACCTGGGCGGCGAAGGCCTCGTGAATCTCCACGAGTCCAAGGTCACTCCACGTGATTCCGGCACGATCGAGCGCGGTTGGCACGGCATACGCCGGCCCCATGAGCAGCTGCCAGCCTGGATCAACCGCGGCCACGGCGTAACTCCGGATGTAGGCGAGCGGAGTATACCCCAGCGCGTGGGCCTTCTCTTCGGCCATGAGCAGCACGGCCGACGCGCCATCGGTGAGTGGAGAGGAATTGCCGGCGGTAATGGAGCCATACTTCCGGTCGAAGACGGGTTTGAGTTTGGCCAGCGCCTCAAGGGAAGAATCGGCACGAATGCCGTTATCACTGCTCACAACTTCGTTCATGTCTTTGCCACCAAACCACGGGGCAATCTCGGCCGTGAGTCGTCCATCCGCTGTAGCGGCGGCCGCGCGCTGGTGACTCAAAAGCGCCACCCGGTCCTGGTCTTCCCGCGAGATGTTGTTTTCCTTCGCCATCTTTTCCGCCGACTGGCCCATGCTCTCGCCGGTCGACGGCTCGGCGATCGCCGGACTGACCGGAACCAGGTCGCGGGGACGCACCTTGAGCAACGCGCCGAGTTTCCCGCCCAGGGACCTGGCCTTGCTGGCCTGGAGGAGGATCTGGCTGAATCGGCGGGTATGCAGAATGGGAATGTCGGAGAGTGATTCAACCCCGCCCGCGAGCACGACATCCGCATTGCCCTGCATGATCTGGTCGTGACCGTTGGCGACCGCCTGGGCCCCTGAGGCACAGGCGCGGTTCAGCGAATACGCGGGGACCGACCGGGGCAACTGGGGAAGGAGACTGACTTCGCGGGCGACATTGGGTGTCAGGACCGATGACACGACCTGGCCCCAGATCACTTCATCAATCTCGGCGCCGTCGATCCCGGTCCGGAGCAACAGGTCCTTCGCGGCATGCCGGGCCAGGTCCACGGCCAGCACGTCGCGGAGCACGGTCCCGCTCTTGGCGAATGGTGTGCGCACTCCGGCGACGATAGCGGTTCGGCGGCCAGGAGGAGGAGAGATCAAGAGAGTTGGGGATTGGAGGAAGAAGGCTCGCGCATGAGAAACAGGCCGATACAGACGGGCTGGAAACTAGCGGATTCGTCCGAGAAGCATCAATCATAATCCACCGATCGGCGAATCCCTTTATTTCCTTCTTTCGGCTACTATTCCGGCGACGGCCCGCCAGCGGTCGGTGTCGACCGGCTCCACGACTTCGCGCCCGTGTACAATGTCCAGCGTCGATGCGAGTCGGTGGAGTTCTCCCGGCTTGAGGAGATGATCGTCGCTGGTGGGTCCCCACCCAAAAGTCCGCTGCACGGTGAGAAAGGTCTCCATGATCAGCACACCACCAGGCGCAACCGACTCGAGTATCCGTGACATCCGAACCCGGTCAAGATAATTGAAGACCAGAACCGCATCAAAAACACCCAGTTCGGGCCAGGCCGATTCGAGATCGACCGCTCGCCAGTCGATCTCGACGCCTTCGGTGCGGGCGAAGTCACGTCCGGCATCGAGCTTGGTCTCGTCCTTGTCCACGGCCACGACATGGGCTCCACGAAGCGCCGCGCGAATGCTGTGCCTGCCTTCACCACAGGCAAGGTCGAGCACCCGGGCCCCCTCGGTGATCAGGAAGTCATGCCAGGTGAACCAGGTGCTGGGTAACGGGAGACGCGAAATAGGAGACGGGGGCAATCGGTTATGACCTCACGTCGAGCGGACTTGAGCCAACTGACGGCCCAACCCGTTGACCTTCTGGTGATCGGCGGCGGTATCACCGGCGCCGGAATCGCCCGTGACGCCGCCATGCGCGGCTTGCGGACCATTCTGGTAGACCAGCACGACCTCGGCTGGGGAACAAGCTCGCGATCCAGTCGATTGATTCACGGCGGATTGCGCTATCTGGAGCAGGGGGCGATTCGCCTCGTCTTCGAGGCCAGCCAGGAGCGCCACACCCTGCTGTCCATCGCTCCCCACCTGGTGCGGCCCCTGCCGTTTCTCTTTCCGGTTCATCGACGGAGCCGGCTCTTCTACTGGCGGCTCGCCGCGGGGATGTGGCTGTACGATCTTCTCGCGCTGTTCCGGAATGTGCGATGGCACCGCATGTTGGGCAAGCGTGGCGTGCTTCGGTCCGAGCCGCTCCTCCGTTCGATGGACCTGGTCGGCGGCGCGAGATATTACGATGCCCAGTGCGATGACGCCAGACTGGTGCTCGCGAACGCGCGTTCCGCCATCCATCACGGCGCGCTGGTATCGAATTATATGCGAGTCGAGCAGCTGGAAGTGGTGGACGGCCGAGTCCGGGGGGCCCGGGTAGAGGACCAGCTCACTCGAACCCAGGGTGTCATCCGGGCCACTACCGTGGTCAATGCGACCGGGCCATGGTGCGACCGGATTCGGCGCCTCGAGTTCCCTCACGCCGCGCCACTTCTGCGCCCGACCAAGGGTGCCCACGTCGTCGTTCTCCGCTCCCGGCTTGGCAACAACGAGGCGCTCACCATTACGAGCCCGATCGACCAGCGGATCATGTTCATCCTGCCATGGGGTGACCTCGCCATTATCGGCACGACCGATACCGATACGACGACGTCGCCCGAATCGGTGCGGGCCGATAACGACGACGTGCTCTATCTCCTGCGGAGCGCCAACTCGTATTTTCCCAATGCCCGGCTCACGGAAGACGATGTCCTGGCCACCTGGGCCGGCTTGCGCCCTCTCCTCGCGCCGGAGGACGAGCGGGGTGCCTCCCAGGTGTCACGCGAGCATCGCATCGTCCAGGGTCCGAATGGAATGTGGACCATCGCCGGGGGGAAGTTGACGACGTATCGACGCATGGCACAGGAGATGGTCACCGCCGTGGTGAAAGAGCTTCGCAAGTCGTTTGGCCGCCCGCAATATCCCGAATCACGCACCGATCTCGAGCCGCTGCCAGGGGGGGAAGCCGAAGACCTGGCGACGTTCACCCGCTCCGGACAGGAGCTGGGGCTCTCTTCCCGCGCGGTCGACCATCTCGTCTCCCATTTCGGGACGGAATCGGCGGCCATCTTCAATCTCGCCCGCGATGACCGGGAATTGCTCGAGCCGATTCATCCCGGGCATCCCGCCATTCGGGCCGAGGTTGTTCATATCATCCGGCGGGAGCTGGCGTTCCGACTGGAAGATGTCATGGTTCGCCGGCTCCATCTCTTTTACGAGACGGCGGATCATGGCCTCGCGGCGGTTGATGCGGTTGCCCGGCTCATGGGCGAGGGTTTGGGCTGGTCCAGCGAGGAGCGGGAGTCGGAAATCGTACGCTATCGCGCCTGGGTGCAGGGCACGGCGTCAGGCCCCGGTCGTGTGGCTCCCGATCAGGACGCGGAACCCGGTGTTACTGCACAACAATAATGCCGGACATCTCCGCATGGAGCGTACAATCGTAGGTGTAGACCCCCGGTGTATCGAGCCGGATCGGACCGTACGTAAAGGGGGTGACCTGGGTGGTACTGCGGGGAAAAGCGGACGACTGGGGATTGATATTGTGCTCCACAGCGGCGCTCTGCCAGATCCATCGCACGGCATCTCCCGCCGCGATCGTATCCACCGCCTGTGGCTGACTGCCATTGGCCCCACTCACGAAAAAGTTGTTCTTCACCAGCACGTCCGCGATGTGGCCCACCGCGAAGATGCTGAACACCACCGTGTCCAGTCCCCCTGCGGTCACCGCCCGGATCACGGTCTCGCCCACCGGGCTGCCCACGTTCGCACCCACCGTCGCCACGCCACTGGAACTGGTAAGAGTAGAAGGGGCGGCCGCCGTGCCATTTCCCGTCACGTTGCTCCACGCAACCGCAGAGCCTGAAACGATATTGCCAAATTGATCGGTGACTCTGACGGTGAGTGGTTGCGTCACTGTTCCATTGGCCAGCGCAGCCTGGTCCGTGCCACTCACTGCGGTGATCTGCGACGGGAGGTCAGGAATAGCGGTGACATTGAAGGTGACGCCGGATCCGCCAGGAATACTTGCCCGCGCGGACATCGCACCCTGGACCTGGCCCAGGGTCATGCGGGCAGCGGCACGACCGGCCGCGTCGGTTGTGCTGCTGGCAATGCCTATCGAACCGGCGCTGACCGACCAGGTGACGCTCACCCCCGCCTTGGGTGCCCCGTCCTCAGTGACAATAACCCGGAACGAATCGGTAAGCGCCCGCGCGACGACGCCGGTCTGGAC
>JBDTRF010000288.1:0-4503 GCA_039931815.1 Gemmatimonadota bacterium | reverse complement strand
AAATCTGAACGTGACAGGGTGGCCGGGTGAGGCATTGGAAGTAAAGCCGATTTCCTCATGCCTCACATTGCCTGTCCCTGCCTCGCCCCCATGCATCAGCACCGCTTCCTCCGGCATTGTCGCTCGGCCATCATGCAGAAAGTTTTCGCGGAAACGCAGCCCATGAGGGGCTGCGTCCGAAACTCCGTTCCCATCCGCGCGAGATGAAATTGACAATTCAATGGCCGCAACTTATCCTCAGGTAGAATGTCTACCCAACAGTCTGATCGCGAGGCACTCCTTCAGGGAACCCTGGATCTGCTGATTCTCCGAACGCTGGTGCTCGGGAAGCAGCACGGCCAGGGGATCGCCCGTACCATTCTCCGAACCTCGAGTGAGTTGATTCTGGTGGATCATGGATCCCTGTATCCCGCGTTGCAGCGGCTCGAGCGACGCAAATGGATTCGGGCAGAGTGGGGCGTCTCCGAGAACAAGAGAAAGGCCCGATTCTATGAACTGACCGCCCTGGGCAGAAAACAGCTGCATGAAGAGGCTAGTCGCTGGCGCCGGCTGGCGGCGGCGGTGTCCAGTGTTCTCGGTCCTGAGTTCGCGGAGGGATGATCATGGGCTGGTTCCGACGGCGGCCGGAGCGTGATTTCCGGGCGGAGATCGAATCCCACCTGGCGCTGGAGGCGGAGGAGCTGGCACGAACTGGAATCGCGCCCGCGGATGTCCAGTCTGCCGCGGCTCGTGCTTTCGGCAACGTGGGCCAGGCGGAGGAACGTTTCTACGAATCGCAACGCCTCCAGTGGCTGGACCGGCTGGTTCGTCATGTCCGGTTTGGCGTTCGCGCCCTGCGCCTCCGTCCCGGCTTTACTGTGGCGGCGGTGCTGACCCTGGGATTCGGCATTGGAATCAACACCGCGATCTTCACCCTCTTTTACGCCGTGGTTCACCGGCCATTTCCGGTCTATCAGGCGGATCGTGTCGTCAACATCTACCAGGAATTTCACGGACGATTCTCGCGAGAAGTTCGGGGGATGACTTCGCTGGTTTCCTACCCGGAGTTCCTCGATTATGCCGAGCGCCGGGGCGTGCTCGAGGGGCTGGCTGTTTACAGTGACGACGAGATGGCCTGGTCCGAGACGCCCTCCGGCAAAGTGAGAGCGGAGCTGGTCTCCTGCGGCTATTTCACCACGCTGGGTACCCGGATGGCATTGGGTCGTGGATTCCGCCCCGATGAATGTGCGTACCCGGGCGAGGCGCCGGTCGCGGTGCTGAGTTTCTCCACCTGGGCGACCACCTTTGGCGCTGATTCAGCGCTGGTAGGGCGCCGCGTCCTGATCAACAAGCAACCCCTGACAGTGGTCGGCGTGGCCGAGAAGAATTTCGCCGGTCTCGGGTATCAATCGACTGAGCTGTGGATGCCCGTCACGATGCACCCGGTCCTCGCCCACGGTCGAGACAGTATCCTCACCCGTGACGCCAGCTGGCTGGTGATGGTGGGCCGGCTTTCTCCCGGCGCAACGATCGATGAAGCGCGTCAGATGCTTTCCTCCGTGGCCCGAGAGCGGGATGAGCGATATCCCGGTCGCGAAACCCATGTCCTCGTGAGTCGGGGTGCCTTGCTCAACTTCCCCGAGGCGCGAACCGAAGGGCGACTTGCCGCCGGGCTGGTGTTTGCCCTCGGAGCGCTCGTGGTGATCATGGCCTGCACTAACGTGATGAACCTGTTGCTCGCGCGTGGCATTGCCCGACGTCGGGAAATGGGAATTCGCCTGGCCCTCGGAGCCTCCCGCAACGATCTCATGCAGCAGCTCATCGTCGAGAGTCTTCTTCTTTCCGGAAGTGGTGCCGTGCTCGGAGGGTTACTATCGCTCAACCTTCCCCGTCTCGTGCGTCATATCGTTCCGATTGCCGGCCTCCAGGTTAATCTCTCTCCGAACCTGTCCGTCTTTCTGTTCATTCTTGCCCTCTCGCTCCTGACGGCGCTCGCGTTCGGCCTGGTTCCCGCTCTCCAGGCAACCAGGGTAGATCTGGTCTCAGCGTTCAAGGGGAACGTGATGGTGCAGCGGAACCAGGTTCGACCCTCACGGCTCCGGGATACTATCGTCGCCGTCCAGGTGGCTGGAAGCGCGGTCATCCTGATTGTTGCTGGTCTTTTTGTTCGCGCGACCATTCGCCAGGCCAGCGTCAATCCGGGGTACGTCACCAGCAGCGTGGTCGCCTTCTCGCTCAACCTGGCGCAGCTGGGATACGACGACACGCGCAATCGAAGTCTGTACGATCAGCTTCGCCGCCAGCTCTTGGCCGATCCAGAGGTTCGCGCCGCGGCTTTGGCCGAGCGCCTTCCGCTGCTGGGCAGGCACAGCGACCAGGTAGAGTTGCCCCGGGTGCAAGGCAGCGTGGCCTCGGCGCACAACGTCGCGATCAATTTCGTGAGCGGCGGGTACTTCGACGTCTTGCAGATTCCTCTTGTGCAGGGGCGTGGCTTCACCGACGGCGAGGTACCGATCCATGGTGAGCGCCCCTCCGTGGTCAGCGTTTCGATGACGAAGTTGTTCTGGCCGGGGGACGATCCGCTGGGTCAGCGATTCACGGTCGGGGGGGAGTCCTACGTGGTCACTGGAGTTGCGGCGAACGCCCGTAATGTCAGCCTGGCGGATGACCAGGAACCGTTCGCGTACCTCTCGGTGAGCACCGAAAGCAGCCCCGATTTACGAATCGTCGTTCGCACGGCTGGAGAGACTTCTGGCATCGAGCGCGCAATGACGACGTGGGCTCGGAAGCTCGATGGGTCACTCGTGGTTGAAGCCGAACGGTTGGCTGATCGCCTGGAGCTGGAACGCAAGCCAGCCCGGCTTACCGCACTGGTCGCTGGGGCCCTGGGAATCCTCGCGCTGATGCTTGCCCTTGTAGGTATTTCGGGGGTGGTGGGGTATGGCATCGTTCAGCGTCGCCGGGAGATTGCGGTTCGCCTGGCATTGGGGTCTTCGCAAAGGCGCGTCACCGGCCTCGTCATTCGGCAGGGCGCCCGGCTGGCCGCGATCGGCGCAGTTGCTGGATTGATCCTCGCGGCCGGGGTGTCTCAACTGCTTCGGACCATCCTGTTCGGAATAAGCCCACTCGATCCGTTGACCTATGCGGCGACCGGTGGGATTCTCATGATCGCGGTGGGGCTCGCGATGTACCTGCCCGCTCGCGGTGCCGCGGCGATCGATCCCGCCACCACGCTTCGGCTGGACGAGTAGCAGGCTTTCTCACCAGTCCGTTCCATCAGGCAGGCGACGGCAACCTGACACCGTGAAACCTGATTGAACGGGTCGATTCGTTCGGCGCCGTGTAGCGGCCATTCTCCTGGCTACACCCTCCAGCAGTTCTGCCTTCCCTGTCTTCTGGTTTTCTCCGGCTTCCAGAGAATTCTTTCGTCGACGATCCAGATCCACCAGACGCAGACTCGATTCCGCGGCGATCAGCTGAAACCGCGGGTATGGTCTCGATTGTCCAGGGCCTGCGCGTGCCCGTTCAGCCCGTGGGTCTTGACGACGCATAACCCGACAGTTATCTATTATCCATAACCATGGAGCTATTGGTTTCTATGCGAACAGCGCCGAACGCCATCTTCAAGTCCCTGGCCGACCCCACGCGTCGCGCGATTTTCGAGCGCTTGAGCCGCGATGGTGAACAAACGGTGCGGATGCTGACCGATACCTCGGGTGTCTCGCAGCCTGCGGTATCGAAACATCTGGGCGTGCTCAAGCAGGCCGGGCTGGTGCGTGCTCGACACCGGGGACGCCAGACCCATTACACCGCCCAGCCGCGCGCATTGGGGCCGCTGGTGGATTGGATGAGTTACTACAGTCGATTCTGGCACGACCGTTTTGACCGCCTCGAAGACTTACTCAACAGGATGGATCCATGACCGACACACGCTCCGTCGTTATCGAACGTGAGATTGCGCACCCACCGGAGAAACTCTGGCGCGCGCTTACCCAGCCACACCTGATCGAGGAGTGGCTGATGAAGAACGATTTTGTGCCTTCCCTGGGCCACCGCTTCAAGCTGCGCGGTGACTGGGGCGGTGTGCTGGATTGCGAGGTCCTTGCCGTGGAGCCGAACAGGACGCTGTCCTACACCTGGAATTATCCGCACGACGATGCGGCCTACAACCTGACGAGCGTGGTGACATTTACTCTCACCCCAAAGGGCACGGGGACCCACCTGCGTATGGAGCAGTCGGGATTCGGGGCGGAGCAGAAGCAGGCACTCGGGGGAGCCAAGGTGGGCTGGCTGCAGTTCTTTGCCAAGCTGGATCAGGTCCTGGCGCGGAGCGACTGACGTCCGCCGCGATGCGTATGAGGCTCGCCTTCAGAGGAGGTCCCAATGAACTGGAACGTGTGGATGCGGCAGGTGCACCGTTGGCTATCCATCGCCTTTACGGTGACGGTGATCATCACCTTCGTTGCGCTGGCACAGGAGAAACCTGTCGTCTGGGTGTCCTACGTGCCGCTGTTCCCGCTCGCC
>JBDTRF010000287.1:0-4539 GCA_039931815.1 Gemmatimonadota bacterium | reverse complement strand
CCCCCGACCTCGCGCATGTGAGGCGCGCGCTCTAACCAGCTGAGCTAATCCCCCTGGAACCTTGAACGGGCATGATTTTACACCGGCAACGTCACTCCAGCAAGTTCCTCCCTGCGTCTCGTCCCGGCATATCGCATTGTGATCGTACAAATTCGACTGCCTTGCTACCCCTAAATCAGTCCCCCCCGCCTCAGTTTCCCAATCTGGTCATAGCGTTCTTCATGCACGGCCATGACCTCGTCGGCGCTGACCGTGGCGACCCCTGCCTTGGCCACTTCGACTCCGGCGGCATAATTGGCCAGGATCGCTCCTTCCATTACTGACGCGCCGGCGGCGAGTGCGGTTCCCATCCACGCGGTCACGGTGTCACCCGCGCCGGAAACGTCATACACCTCGCGCGCGATGCTCGGAATATGGGTGATCTTCTCGTCTTTGGTCACCAGGACCATGCCATCGGCGCCCAGGGTGACCAGCAGGTTATCAACCTTAAGTCGGGAGAGGGCTTCGGGAAGCGCGTCGCGGTGTTGCAGGTCAACGGCGGCGCCCAGGGCGGACTCCAACTCTCGCCGATTCGGCTTGAAGACGGTGGCACCACTGTATTCGAAGAACTGGCGGAACTTGGGATCGACCACGACCGGCACTCCCCGCCGGCGAGCGGCCGTCATTGCCGTGGTGATGAGCGAAGGGGCCAGGGCCCCCTTGTTGTAATCCTCGATCAGGAGCGCATCGGCGTCGCGAAGGGCATCGACCAGGAGTTCGCTCAGGCGCTCCAGCTCACGACCGGCCAGCAGGGTATCCACCTCTTCATCGATGCGGACGACCTGCTGGGCCCGGGCCATGACGCGCGTCTTGGACGTCGTTGGGCGGTCGGCGACCGTGAGGACGCCGCGGTCATCGATCTGGGCCGCCACCAGTTCCTGCCGAAGTGAACGACCTTCCGCATCATCGCCCACAATCCCAACCAGCTGACACCGGGCGCCAATCGCCACGACATTGGCCGCCACGTTCGCGGCACCGCCGAGTGCGGTGCGCCGTTCCTTGATGATGACGACAGGGACCGGAGCCTCGGGGGAGAGCCGCTCGGTCTCTCCCAGCAGGTAACGGTCGAGCATCACATCGCCCACAACCACG
This sequence comes from Gemmatimonadota bacterium, assembly GCA_039931815.1. GTDB lineage: Bacteria > Gemmatimonadota > Gemmatimonadetes > Gemmatimonadales > GWC2-71-9 > DASYPP01. The sequence goes on along the minus strand of JBDTRF010000287.1, from coordinate 3,408 downwards.
ATCCGGGAACCCCGAAGCTTGTCGAGGAGGTGAAGAATGCGATCCCGGGACATGGGCGGGTACGGAGTGTGTCTCACGGCAGCGCGCCTCGACGGGAAAAACCGGCTGAAATCATGAGTCGACCTTCGAATCGGTTCCTGGTTTGCCCTTCGATATTCCCGGCGTTCGTGACTCGATGATATCCTGCGTTGGCCGTGATGCGGAAGGGGCGAATGGTTCCTTCGACCCCGAGCGCGGCGCGCCACGTCCTTTCGACAGTTCCAATGAAAAGCTGGGGAGTAGAGCCCAGAGCAAGGGCGGCCGGGTAGGGGTCGGTAATCCGCCCTTCGCCCTGGCGAAGCAGGCTGAGCTCGGGAGACAGGAGCCAGCGTTGCCGAACCGGGAGCGTGACGACGAGCGTGAGCTGATCGTTGTCCGCGAAGTTGCGTCCGATGCCAACCCCGGCGTCAGTGAAGTCCTGAAACTGGTCGTCAAAGGTTCGGAAGGCGAGACTGGATGCCTGGGTATACAAGGCGCGCCACGATGCGGTGTGGGCCAGCGGCCCGGTCCCCATGAGCGTGAACGCCCATCGGTCGGGATTGCGATCCGGGGCGTTCCGGTGTTTGTAAGTCAGATCGTCCAGGGCGAGTTGGGCCTGCAGGGTCGTGCGCCCCACCTTCCAGGAGAAATCGGCGCCCAGCATGGAGTTGGTTTCTTCTCCCAGGCCGTAGGCGTTTTCGAGAAAACTCAGGCTCAGCGGATTGCGCAGTCGTGTCTCAAAGTTCCGGTCCCGGCCCGCGAAGACCACGGTCTCCCAGAGGCCCAGGTGCACCTTCGGTGACAGGCGCGCGTCGATCCGGTGGGCGAAGAAGTAACGATGAATCACCGCATTGGAGGTGTCCCGCTCATCGCGAAGATCGGCCGCGAGCGTGCGCAGGCGAAACCGGCCGGTCCCGATCTCGAAACCCAGGACCGGTCGCCCATACCCATAATTGCTGAGCGGGATACCGGGCAATCCTACCGGACCCCAGTTCTGGTCCATCTGCCCGTACATGAGGCGGGCCCAGGCGAACTGCGCGCTGATGTACGACTCGACCTGGCGTCCCGAGATATCAAGATCCTTGCGCCCTGGCCAATCGGGGTCGACGATGAGTCGAGGTTCAATCGCCGCGCGGGTCGCCAGCACTACATTGCCGATGACCGCACCGAGGCCCAGTTCGCCATAGGGACGAGCACCGTCGGGACCAGCAGGATGCAAGGGATCCCGACGCGCGTGGGTATAGGCCTGGGCGCCGGCTCGCACCTCCATTCGCCAGCGATGGTCGGCCGGCAGGTCCGAGTAATAGTCGATCAACCTTCGAACGAGGGTGGAATCGCCGTGGCCGGCGGAGTCGGCAGCCAGGAGAACGCGGGATAGGTCACTGCGAGTAAAGGGACGCACAAAGGGCGATGGATCCGCCACATCGCCTCGCGCAATGAGGTGCTCGACCAGAGGCAGGCGGGGATCGTCCATCGGCACATAGGGCGAAGCCTGCCCCATGGCGGCGGCGTGTCCCAGCAATGAAAGTCCGATGACAGCGCATCCGGCGCGCAAACCAGGCATAGATCCAGGGGTGGACAGGAGATGGTGAACGTAAACGGGGCTGATTACAAGTGACAGGTGACCGTGAGCGAAAAGTTGGCCTCGCTCTGCAGAGGCCCCGGAGAATGGTTACTTTTGGGCCATGAGCGACCTTCATATCGAGGCTACTCGGGGGGACCTGGTCGAGTCGGTCCACCGGGTGTCGGTGGCGGTAGTGGATGGTGATGGCAGGCTCATGGCCGAGTCGGGCGATCCTGACCTGGTGACCTTCTGGCGATCCGCGGCCAAGCCGTTTCAGGCGATGCCCCTGGTGATGGACGGCGCCGCCGATCATTTCGGCCTCACGCCGCAGGAGTTGGCGCTCTGTTGCGCGTCGCATTCCAGCGAGCCTGAGCATCTCACCACGACGGACAGCATACTGGGCAAGCTGGGCCTGACCGAGGCGGCACTCGCCTGTGGGCCCCACACGCCACTTTCCTCAGCCGTCGCCGAAGAGGCGCTTCGAGGTGGCGTCAGGATCACGCCTCGCTGGAGCAACTGTTCCGGCAAGCATTCGGGAATGCTCGCGCTGGCGTTGCACCATCATTGGCCGACCGAGGGGTATAACCTGGCGGGTCATCCGGTCCAGAACAGAATTCTGGACGAATTGACCCGGTGGACCGACCTCTCGCGGGATGACGTGTTCTGTTCGGTGGATGGCTGCAACACGGTATGCTTTGCGTTGCCCCTTCGGGGCATGGCGACGGCGTATGCTCGCTTCGGCGTCTCCAGCGAAGAGCCGGCTCGCCGGCTTCGTGAGGCGATGCTCGGGTTTCCCCACATGGTCGGAGGGATGGGGCGGCCCTGTACCGATCTCATGCGAGTCATGGGCGGGCGGCTGGTGGCCAAGGTCGGGGCCGAGGGGGTGTATTCCGCCGCGCTTCCGGAACACGGGATCGGGATATCACTCAAAGCGGAAGACGGTGACATGCGGACTGCGCCGATCGCGCTGGTCACGGTCGTCAACCGGATACTCACGCACCTGGGCGACGCCACTGCCGTGCAGCTGCTTCGGTCTTCGGGGCATCTGCCGAAGATTCCGATTCGGAATACTCGCGGGCTGGTGACCGGCGCCCTCTCGTCAGCCGGCGATCTGCGTTTTCTTTGATAGGTCTCACGGTTTTTTTGATGCTGCGAATTCTGGGTAAGGATGTAGACTGATGGCGAAACAGGATGGTCTGGATCAGCACACGCTGGCACTGGTTCGTCTGGCCGCCGCGGTGGCGCAGGGATATGAGCCCGATCTTCGCGAGAGGATTTCCGCCGCGCGAAACGCGATGGTGCCGATTCCCTGGGTCGAAGAGCTGCTCCTGCAGTCAGTGCTGATGGCGGGTTATCCGCGGACGCTGATTGCCTTTGGTCTCTGGCGCAAGATCTCCAAGGTGCCGGCGCCACCGGCCGATCCCGATTCCGAATACAGCAACATCGACGAGTGGACTCGGCGCGGCGAGGAAACATGCCACCGGATCTACGGAGATAATTACCGACGCCTTCGCGAAAATGTCGAAGACCTGCATCCCGCGCTCGACCGCTGGATGATCACGGAAGGCTATGGCCGAACGCTGTCCCGCCCGGGCCTGGACCTGATGCGGCGGGAGCTTTGCACCGTCGCGCAGACCGCGGTCTTGGAGACTCCGCGCCAACTGCACTCGCACCTGCGGGGTGCGCTGAACGCCGGAGCGAGCTATGCCCAGATTGAAGCCGTACTCTCGGTGATCAATCCCTTGCTCTCGTTTGAGCAGTGGAAAGAAGTCAAGGAACTCTGGCGGTCGGTGCGCGAAAGCTGGCTGCCGGAGGATTAGTCATGA
>JBDTRF010000286.1:0-4570 GCA_039931815.1 Gemmatimonadota bacterium | reverse complement strand
AGCGACATGCTCCTCAAGCCGGAGCTGGATACCTTCCGGGTTCTGCCCTACGAGGACGAAGGCGGTCGGGTGGCTCGGCTCCTTTGCGACATCTATACGCCGGATGAGAAGCCCTTTCCGGGCTGTCCCCGGATGACGCTCAAGCGGCAGGTGGAGAAGGCCCGGAAAATGGGCTATGCCATGATGGCCGGCTGCGAGGCCGAATTTTTCCTGTTCGAGAAAAACGCGGAGGGCGGTGCGACAACCAATACTCACGACTCGGGTGCCTATTTCGACCTGACCCCGGTCGACAAGGGCGAGGAGATTCGCCGGGTCATCGTCGAGCAGCTGGAGTTGATGGGCTTTGAAGTCGAGGCCGCGCACCATGAGGTGGCCGAAGGACAGCACGAAATCGACTTCAAGTATGCCGATGCGCTTACCACGGCGGACAACATCGCCACCTTCAAGTTCATCGTGCGAGACGTGGCGCATCGGTATGGTTTCGTTGCCTCCTTCATGCCCAAGCCGATCCAGGGCCAGAACGGCAGCGGCATGCACACGCACCAGTCGCTCTTCAAGGGGAAAGAAAACGCCTTCTTTGACCCCAGGACCGAGAGCAAGCTGTCCAAGATTGCGCTTTCCTATATCGAGGGACTGTTGCAGCACGCCCAGGGCTTCTGCGCCATCACCAATCCGCTGATCAACAGCTACAAGCGGCTGGTGCCCGGCTACGAAGCGCCGGTCAACGTGGCATGGTCGATGAGAAATCGTTCGCCGCTCATCCGGATTCCGGACCGGCGTGGATTGGGAACCCGCTGTGAGCTGCGGATGCCCGACCCTTCGGCCAATCCCTACCTCGCCCTTTCGGTGCAGCTGGCCGCCGGACTCGATGGCATCGAGAAGAAGATGGTGGCCCGTGAACCGGTGAACCGGAACATCTTCGAGATGAGCTACCGCGATCGGCGGAAGTTCAAGATCGATGAGCTGCCGCGCGACCTGCATGAGGCGCTTGAGTACTTCGCCAGGGACGAAGTGGTGACGGGTGCCCTGGGTGAGCACTTGACCGAACGGTTCATCGAGGCGAAGAAGGCCGAGGTGCTACAGTACAACCTGCAGGTGAGCAAGTGGGAAATCGATAACTACCTCGGTCGGTACTAACCTGGCTGCAGACCCCCTCTCAAGAATGAGAGGGGGACGCGATGGATGATTGCCCAAGGGTGCGCCTGGCGCACCTTTTTTTCTCCTGGTTGAGCGTGGGTACCGCCAAGCATAAGCGCGACTTTGAGCCCTGAACGCGACGTCCGCGCAACGGTACCAACTCCTCACATTAATCTCCGAAGTCGCCACCGCTGGTTCCGCTGTACGTTCCCATTGTAACCCTGGAACGACTCCCCTTACCTTGACGCCATGGCCGATGCTTACCTCTTCGACCTGGATGGCACACTCTATCAGGGCGACGAGCCGATCCCCGGCGCCGTTGACCTGATCGATCAGTTCCGCCACTCGGGCGTTCGCTACCGCTTCGTTACCAACACAACATCCAAGCCTCGTTCGGCTATCGTCGCCCGGCTGCGGGGATACGGCTTCACGTTGAACGACGAGGAAGTCTTCACGGCACTTCTGGCCGGGGCTCAACTGGCGCGGGACATGGGCCACACGGCGCTGATGCCGCTGGTCCCGCCCGCCGCCCTCGAGGACTTATCAGGGTTTCTTCTGCAGGGCGGTACCTCGACCAACCGCCTCTCTTCCCCGGCTGCCCACCGCCCGCCTGCTGTGCTTGTGGGAGACCTCGGCGCCCTCTGGTCGTTCGACCTGGTGCAGCAGGCGTTTACCGCGCTGATGAACGGGGCGGACCTGATTGCCCTCTCTCACGATCGCTTCTGGATGAGCGGCGCCGGCCTCACGATCGACAGCGGCGCTTTCGTGAAAGCGCTGGAGTACGCGACCGACAAGAAATCAATCCTGGCAGGGAAGCCGAGTCCCGCGTTTTATCTTGCTGCCATCGAGAGCCTGGGGCTAAACCCGGACAGACGCGACGTGATAATGGTAGGCGACGATATCCGGAGCGATGTTGGCGGGGCCCAGGCGGCTGGGTATCGTGGCTTTCTGGTCAGAACCGGGAAGTATCGGGAGGAGCAGGCTGCGCGGAGCGGAATCGTGCCTGACCGGATTATCAGCAGCGTCGCGGAGTTGATCAATCAGTGATCATGGCAATGGTTGATGATCGCTGTATCGATTCATGATTTCTGTTGTTGAATCCAGATGGTTCAAGAACGTGGCACCGCAGAAATGCTGACGGCTTCTCTCCGGTCGGAGCCGTTTCGAGTGTCGCGACAGCATCCATCAGTATTCAAACAATCTGCAATCGCCTGAAACGCATGGTCAAATGCGATTGTTGATCCTTGAATGTTGATTGTCAATTGACGATTGGCAAAGCGCTAAAAAGTTACTATCCGGTTAATTTCCTGCCTCCCCCGATCTGGAGTTCCGTTGCGCCTCCGCGGTATCGCCACCGCCTTGTCATTTTTCATCCTGCCCGCTGCATTGCCCGCGCAGGCCCCCGATACGGGGCAGATTGTGCGCGCTGTCGAGATTCAGCGTAACGATATTTTTGACGCCGTCGAGAACACCAGCTGGCTCACGCGCCTGGGCAACGGCCTCCACATCACCACCCGCGAGGGAGTCGTGCGACGGGAGCTGCTCATCGCACCGGGTGAGCCGTATGATTCCGCTCGTGCCGCCGAAACCGCCCGGAATCTCCGCACGCTGGGAATCTTCCGTAGAGTCCAGGTCGACACCGTACGGACCGACTCCGGACTGGTCATGCGAGTGGTGACAAGCGACGGCTGGAGCACCCGGCCGGATTTCCGTTTTCGAAGCACGGGCGGCCAGGCGGACTATACGGTCGCGTTCATCGAGGACAATCTCTTCGGCACCGCAACGCAGGCGTCAATCAAGTATCGCAATTCGACGGATCGAACGTCGACGTCCTTTGGTTTTCTCCAGCCCAGGTTTCTTTCTCGAACGATTCGGCTGGGCCTGGAATACCAGGATCGTTCCGATGGCCGTCGCTACGGCGCGCTGGTCGGTCGGCCGTTTTACTCACTGAACTCCCGATCGAGCTACCTCTTTCTGCTCGATGACCGGCGGGAGCGGGTACTGCGCTTCTCCAATGGAGAGCGTATCGCGTCAGATTCGCTTCGGCGCAGGTATACCCTTGCCCGCTTCGAAGGCGCGGTGGCTCTCACCTCATCCAGCGCGGGTTATCTTCGAGCCGGCGTAATCGGGCAGTACCGGGAAGATGCATTTCGTCCGGAGGCGCCGGACAGCGGCTTCCCCGCGATGGGGAAGACTCCTTCGACCGGCGCCGTCGGCCTCTATGTGGAAGCCCGCCGTGCCCACTTTATTCTGACCCGGGGGTTCGTCGGTTTCGCCCGGGAAGAGGACGTTGACGTGAGTACGGCGGTTCGGGTTGGTGCGATGGTGGCGCCCAAATCGTTCGGATATGAGAGGGACGGGATCGCCCCGTTCATCTCAGGTCGAACCGGGACCTCTTTCGGCGCCGGGTTCCTCTTCGCCGACCTGCACGCGAATGGCCTCTACGATTCGGGGGGTCTGGATTCGGGGTCGGTTACGCTGGGTGCCACGATGGTGCTCCAGCCCGCTCCCCGTCACAGCATCGTTCTCCACGGCGATGCCGGATGGATCAGGAATCCATTGCCCGGAGAGGACTTCGATCTTGGTCTCGGTTCCGGTCCCCGTGCCTTCCATTCCCATTCATTTACTGGAGATCGCACCTACTACGCGTCGGCGGAGTACCGGTACACCCTGGTCCAGGAACTCTGGAAGCTGGTCGGCGTAGGCCTGGCAGGCTTTGTCGATCATGGCGGATCCTGGTACAATGGATCTCCGCGACGAACTGGCTGGGACGCCGGCATCGGGGTTCGATTAGGCGCCAGCCGAGCTGCCGGTGTCGAGGCGATTCGGATCGACCTCGCGCGAAGATTTGCGACCGATGTGGACGGAGCAGGCTGGGTGATCGTCGTCGGCAAAGGCCTTACATTTTCGACGGCACCGGGGGCAAATCGTGGTAGTTAGACCTGGGTCTGGGGACGAGGGAGAGTTGTCACGGTCGTTTGGTTTTGCTGGCGGTTTCTTTGAGCTACTTTCAGTTACCTCATTCACTTTAACCGGCCGATAATATGGATGACGCGACTGCGACACCCGAGCAGCCTCTTCCACCCCCGCCCGCCAGGCGGGGGTGGAGGACTCGGACCAAGGTTATCCTCGTGCTGGTTCTCCTCTCGCCGTTTCTGCTGTTCGCCCTGTATGCCTACTCGACTCTGCATGTGAGTTACTCGAGCGGCGACCGGTCGGGCATTCTCCAGAAATTTTCCCACAAGGGTTGGGTTTGTAAGAGCTGGGAAGGTGAACTGGCAATGACGACAGTGCCTGGTGTCGCGCCGACTCTCTGGGAATTCAGCGTTCGGGACCCGGCGACAGCCGAGAAGATCCGGGGGGCCATTGGACAGCGAGTGGCGCTGCATTACAACGAGCATCGGGGGGTGCCAACGAGCTGCTTCGGGATGAC
>JBDTRF010000285.1:0-4581 GCA_039931815.1 Gemmatimonadota bacterium | reverse complement strand
GCCTTGCCGGTTTCGGCAAAGGCGGCCACGTCGACCGATGGACCGGAATCGGCTTCGGGTCGCCAGGCGGCCATCCTGACCTCGAGATGAACTTTGAGCGTATCACCGTGAAACGTGCCGACAGGGGTGCGGTTGTCGTTGGGCCGGATGATGTCGAGGACAGCAGGCGCAGAACCAGAGAGGGGAAGCAGGGCCACTATAGCCGCGGCACGGATGACAAATCCCCGACGCCTGGACCGGCTCACACCGAACGTTGCGAACATTTGGCCTTCGACCTTCGATTGCGGGATTCTTCAAGAGGAGCGACTGCCAGCGTTGTGCTTAGGAGGGTCAAGAATACTGCTGATGGTCGGGAATGGGCTAGGGTCCAGGGCTCCCATCTGCAGTGTCCGGTTTCCTCCTCAATTTACGCTTTACAATGCAGAGAAGAGATTCAGGTTTACCCCGATCCGCGAGGACGCCCATGTTAGCCCAGCGTAAGTCCTTAACCGCCAATCCCCCAGTGGTCTGGTCCATTATCCTCGGTGTTGCGCTGGGAGTGTTCCTGGCGGGTTTTGCGAGATGAGCGCCCGTCCCTCGCTTCCAGCGATACACTGGAAGTACTGGGAAATGGCGGTGTACGCCGACGATACCGATTCAGACGCTCCGCCGGCGACACCGTCAGAACCACTGGGCTCACCTGCAACGCCGTCCGAGCCGGTGCGCCGACCGCGGCGCTCCTTCGAATCCTTTCTCCAACTGGTGGAAGACCGCCTGGGCTTGGGCCCGAACGGGGAGACTGAACGCGACGGGAAAGTCGAGCAATAAGCGGGACCCAACCTGTTGCAGGTCGCCTTCTCAGTTCAATCTCTCCTGAACATCAGCCAGGTCGCGCTCGGCCCGGCGCACCAGGGCATCCCCCGAGCCTCGAGCCTGTTCCAATCCATCAGCGGCCTGTTTGAGAACGGTCTTGGCATGAGCCGTACTGTCGATCGCCGATAGCAACTCGCCAAAATTCAGCAGGACGACACTGGTTTGTACGGGGACTGTCCCCGGGCGATTGAGGACAGCCACGGCCTGGTGATACCGAACGATTGCGCCGAGCGTGTCGCCCCGCATGGCCAGAAGCAGCGCGTAATCGGCCCGCATCAGGGCTACATCCGAATGGTCGTCTCCCAGCGCCTGCACACCGGCCGGAATTGCCGTCACGTACAGCGACTCCGCCTCGGCGAATCGATGCTGGTCCCGGAGTGCATTGGCCAGGTTCACCATGCCCGAAGCGACTTCCGGATGGCTCGGGCTCCAGAGGCGTCGATAGATCGCCAGGGTTTCCCCATAGAGTGATTCGGCTGCGAGGGGGTTGCCCATGTCCAGCATGACGTGGCCCAGGCTTCGGAGTGAATTGGCCAAACGGACCGGGTCGTTCGAGCGGCGGTTCTGAGCGATGACGCCTCGAAGGATCGTATCCGCTTCGGCGAAGCGACCCCGGGCTCGCAGCACACTGCCAAGCAATTCCTGGGGAGCGGTCCAATCCGGGCCGGGGAGTCGGCGTTCCAGTTCAGCACTCTCACGGAACGCTGCTTCCGCGCCGGAGTAATCGCCGAGGAGGCGCTCCGCCGAGCCAAGGTTGACCAGCCCGTAGATGAGGCGGTTCCGCGTCTCGCCGTCCTGCGACGTGCGCCAGATTGCCACGGCTTTGGCGAACAGTATCCGAGCCTTTTCGTATTCGCCGAGGCCGTAGTAGGCCAGCCCCATGCTTTTCATGAGATCGGCCCGGACCAGGGGCTGCCCGCCGAGCTCCCGGTCAATCCGCGCGACCCCGCTATCGAGCACATCTCTCGCCTTGGCCTCACGACCGGAACCGAGGTACGGATCTGGACTCAGAAAGAGGCTCTCGAGAAAGCTCGCGACGTGCTGGGCGGTGTTTCGTTCCTCGGCGATCCGCCGCGCCTGCACGGCGGCAACAACGCCGAACCCGCCGAGAGCCAGCACGAAGGCGAATCCTCCCGCAACCGCCCAGCGATGCCGACGAGCGAACATGGTTGCTCGATAGCGCCATGTATCGGAACGCGCGCTGACGGGAAATCCGCCCAGAAATTTTCGCAGGTCGATCTCGAGAAAATCTACCGAAGCGTAACGTTGCTCCGGCTCACGACGGAGCGCCTTGAGCACAATTAAATCGAGATCACCGCGCAGGGCGTGACGGAGCCCGCTGCTGGACGTAACGTGGGAGGGCGGCATGATCGCGTCCTTCGACGAGCCCGGCCTGTTCTCCTTGAGCACGCCCGCGACGGGGTCCGGTCGCTGCCCGGTCAGCAGTTCATAGAGGACGATGCCGAGGGAATAGAGATCGCTCGTCGTGGAGGCGGGATCGCCGCGCAACTGTTCCGGGCTCGCGTACTCTGGTGTGAGGTGCTGTGCGCTGGTCCGGGCACGGCCGGGAACGCCGGGTTGATCGGCTTCGAGCAACTTGGCAACACCGAAATCCAGGACCTTCACGCGGCCATCACTGGTGACCAGGATATTGGAAGGTTTAAGATCGCGATGCACGATCAGTTTTCGGTGGGCGAAGAGCACGGCCGCGCAGACCGACAGGAAAAGCTCGATTCTCGCCCGGGGAGACAGCTCGTGCTGGCTGGCATACTGATCGAGGGGAACGCCGTCCACGTACTCCATGGTAAACCATGGCGCGCCATCGACGGTGACACCGGCGTCGATGAAACGGGCGATGTTGGGATGCTCCAGCGCGGCGAGGATCCGACGTTCCTCGAAAAAGCGGCGCTGCATGCCGGGATCGGCGTCCGATCCCCGGCGCACGATCTTGAGCGCGACAATCTGTTTAAGGCTGGGGTCATCGCGCTCCGCCAGGTACACGGAGCCCATGCCGCCGCGGCCGAGAATCCGGAGAATCCGGAACGAACCCACCCGGGTATCAGCAGGGAGAATTTCACGATCGGAGTCGTCGGCGGCGAGCGCACCCGCAACGCGGGAAAGCGGCTCATCAAGAAACCCCGTGCTATCGCCGGCCAGGATCCGTTCGACCCAGGTCCGAAGGTCGGCGCGTCCGACACAGGCGCGGTCGAGATAGGAGGCGCGCTCCCCAGGCTCGAGGTCCATGACCTCGTCAACGATCGGCTCGACCTCGAACCAGATGTCTCGTAATTGCATATCGGCGGGATTCTCCTACGACTCGCCGCGCATCACTTCGTACAACCAGGCCCGTGCCTTGGTCCAGTCGCGCCGAACGGTGCGCTCATTGATGTCGAGGACGACGGCAATCTCTTTTTCGGTCATCCCTCCGAAGTAGTGGTACTCGACCACCAGGGCGAGGCGTGGACTCACCGCCTCGAGCTGAGCCAGCGCGTCTTCCAGGGCAAGGATGGCCTCCGCCGGCTCCCTGGCCTGAAGGATGTCGGCCTCGAAGTCGACCGGTTTGAGACCGCCGCCCCGTTTGGCGGCCCGGTCGGCACGGGCATAGTCAATCAGAATTCGGCGCATCGCGTGCGCGGCGGCGGCGAGAATATGCTCTCGACTCTGCCACCCGGGTGCCTTCCGCGCGGCCAGCTTGAGATAGGTCTCGTGGACCAGGGCCGTCGTGCTGAGCGTGTGATCCGGACGCTCCCGCCGCAGGTGACGATGGGCGATCGCGCGCAGCTCATTGTACACCACAGGCAGTATGCCATCCAGCCCAGGAGCCTCCAGGGAACTGGGCCCGCTCGGCGTATCGTCACCGGAGATGTCAGTAGGTCGGCTGGACCGTGCCACAGGAGTTCTTTCCAGAGGGAGGACGTCCTGCAAACTGGCTGGAGAGCGGCAGGTTGGGAAGGGTGAAAGTCGATGCTTTACGTCGCCGATTCGATCAGCTCGGCGAACTTCCTGAGATCGATGTTTCCTCCGGAAACGATAGCCACGATCGGGCCCCGGCCAGCCTTACCGGTTAGTGCGGCCGCGAGCCCCAGGGCCCCGGCGCCTTCCGAGATGACTCTCGCTTTCTCAGCCATCAGTCGCATGGCATGCCTCGTCTCGGCCAGCGTGACGACGATGGCACCGTCAACGACAGGTTTCATCCGGTCCCACATGCGGGGAAAGACGCTCTTGCCACCGGCGCCATCGACAAACGACGATTCCCATTCAGAAAATACCTGGGGCGATCCCGCCGCAAGAGAACCCGCCATCGGGGCTGCCGTTTCCGGCTCGGCACTCCAGACCTTGACCGTTGGTTTGATCGCTTTCACTCCGGTTCCGACACCGGTGATGAGACCGCCACCCCCGATGGCCGCAATAACCGCGACCGTGTCGGGAGCGTCTTCCATGATCTCGAGTCCCATCGTCGCGTGTCCGGCGATGAAGTTGTGGTCGTCGAACGGATGGATGAAGGTTCCTTCGATCCCCGGATATGTACGCCGGTCAAGTGCCTCCCAGGCTTCGGTGAATGAGACAAGGACCAGTCGCGCGCCCAGGGCCTTCATTCGTTCGAGCTTGGAGGTCGGTGCAGTTTCGATCGCGACCACGGTACACGGAACGCCGGCAGCCCGCGCGGCATAGGCGACACCCTGCCCGGCGTTTCCGGCGCTGATCGTCCAGACGCCGCGCTGGCGCTCG
>JBDTRF010000284.1:0-4615 GCA_039931815.1 Gemmatimonadota bacterium | reverse complement strand
GGCGCATGAGCTGGGGTGGCTCGTACTGGTCGTCGCCCAGAGTGCGGTGCAGGTATTCGGCGATGCGAAGCCGTACATCCAGCCCCACGAGGTCGGTGAGCCGGAGGGGCCCCATTGGGTGATTGTATCCCAGCTCCATCGCCCGGTCGATGTCGTGCGCGCTGGCCACCCCCTGCTCGACCATTCGAATAGCCTCGAGCCCGAGGACCACCCCGAGCCGGCTGGAGGCGAATCCTGGTGAGTCGCGGACGACGATCGGCTCCTTCCTGAGCGCCCGCACCACCGAGAGCGCGTCTTCGCGGGCGGCGTCATCCGTCTTCTCATGCACTACGATCTCCACCAGCTTCATCAGGTGGACGGGATTGAAGAAATGGAGGCCGAGGAAACGGGAAGGATGCGGAAGGCCAGTCGAAAGTGCCGCAACTGAAAGCGACGAGGTATTGGTTGCGAGGAGCGCCGAATGGGGCACCACCGTGGACGCCTCCGTGAGGACGGCCTGCTTGACCGCCAGGTCCTCTACGACGGCCTCGATGACGAGGTCTGCATTCCGGCATGCATCAGCAATGGACGATGCGCTGCTGATCCGCCCCCGGATCGCATCCCGTTCTCCGGTGGAGAGCTTGCCCCGGCTCACCGACCCTTCCAGTGTTCGTTCGATCCCGGTGAGCGCCGCCGGCAACGCTTCAAGCCGCGCGTCGGTAATGACGGTGCTCCATCCCGCGGTCGCCGCGGCCTGTGCGATGCCTGCGCCCATGGTCCCGGACCCGATGACCGCGACACGATGCACCAGGTACGTCATGAAGTTCCTTCCAGTGTAGATCGCAGACGATCGGGGTAGTTGCCACAGAGACCATCGACACCCAGTCCCGCGAGGCGAATAGCCTCCGCGTCCTGATTCACGGTCCAGGCTATGATCCGCTTCCCCGCCTGGTGCACCACGTTCACCATGGCGGCGTCGATCAGGGTTTGGTCTTGCCAAAGGGTATCGGCGCCCGCCGCGTTGATCAGTCCCAGCGTATCGAGCGGGTAGGAGGCGAGAAGGATACCCCGCGAGAGCGACGGTCGTTCGGTTCCCAGACGGACGATAATCCGGTGGTCAAAACTGTGAACCGCGTACTGACCTGGTGCCGGACCCTGCTCCAGGACCGAAAGCAACGCGTTGTCGAATGCAGGTGCAAGGGTCTTGACCTCGACATACACCGCAAGGGAACCGAGAATCTCAAGCACTTCCGGGAGCGTCGGCACGGTTTCGCCGTTGGGAAGCCGGAACGCCTGTACCTGGGTGTAGTTGAGATGTCCGATCGGCCCGATCCCCGCCAACTCCGCATCGTGATGCACCAGGATGATGCCATCCTCGGTGGAGTGGACATCGAGCTCAACGCCATCGGCTCTCAGCTCCACGGCCCGGGCAAATGCCGCGCGGGAATTCTCGAATTCTCGACCGGACGCTCCCCGATGCGCAATAATCTTCGGTAATGTCATTCTTTCAAAATAATGGATTGTAGAAGAAGGAGTCTGAAAGTAACCCAGAATGGAGGAACGTAACCGAATGTGAGGGTCACCTGGCAAGAGACAGAAGCAAACGAACGGAACCGCACGCACTGAGGTGAGACTCAGGCACCCGCGGTTCCGTCGATTGTGTCGCTGCGTGCAGTTTGTTTGCCCTGCCTTCTCTTCCCTTCTTATACTGTCGTTGACTGCTCTATTCGTCGTCTGATTTCTTGGACTCGATCCAGTTGTTATCCTTGAAAATATTGCGGAGCAGCTCCCGGTCTTCCGGGGTCGGTACGACGGTCGCCAGGTAGGCGGGATAGGCCGACGGCTCCATCTCGTCGCCCTCGGTTGTGAAGGTCTGCCGTCCGTAGAGACCGATCTTCCGGTTGAACTTGATATCAGGCACTTTGAGGTGACGTTCCCGCTCGGGAATCGCCAGGTTGAGCCGGGCGACAAGGCGGGTGATCTCCTGGCGGTAGAGCTCGCGGCTGGCCTCGTTGAGATGAGCGACATCGGCCGGATCAACATTCTCCCGTTCATCGAAACGTCCCTTGAGACCCCACACGTAGGCCCAGTGGGCGCTCGAGGAATTGTCGGTGCCGAACAGGTCGAACGCGGTCGGGACCCACTTGTTGAAATACCGCTGGATGACTTCCGGTGGAATCCGGCCGGCCTTCACGATGCGGAGCAATCCGTTGTTCCCGGTGCCCAGGTGGAAGCTCTCTTCCTTGAGCATCGGGCCCATGGAGCAGGCGAGGGGCTGGAAGGATGACGTGGAAAGCATCTTGAGCTGGAACTTGCCGTCCCGGTCGATAAACTGCGTATAGGTGTAGAAATCGAGCCAGTTCTCGACGATCTCGTTGAACGAGCCGAGTAGACGCTGACCTTCCTCCGCCCTTCGCTCGAGCAGCTTGGCGGCTTCCCTCCGGCCTTCGTCGCCAAAGTGATCCACCAGCAGGTAGGACATCTGCCAGCCGTGGCGCATCTCCTCGCTCATCACCCGGACCAGCGCGAACAGGTCGTAGTCACTGGGCGCGTTGTGCAGCAGCGCCTTCTGCTGCTCGACCGAGGCGAACTCGGTATCGCCCTGGAAAACGATCAGGTTGAGCAGCGCGTCCCGGATGCGCTGATCCGGAATGTGCATGATCGTTTTCCATTTGAGATTGCCTTTGTAATGACCAAATTCGATGGCCTCGGATTCCGGCGCCGAGAACTTGGCATCGAACGCAAAATTCTTGGGAATGCGCGAGTTGAAGTCCTTCATCGGCAGGCCGATCGACTCCTGCCAGAAATGGAAGTAGTCAATCCAGTCATCAAAATTTCCAATGCGCCGCATGATCGTGCTCCAATTTTGGGGTTGCGCGTTGCGTAAGGCTTATCGTCTGATCCATTGCGGATGGCCTCTCGCAATGTGATTGCAGGTAATTCGGTTGCTTCCTTTACCGTCCTTCAAACCTCGCCGCTCGTTTCTCAGAAAAACTGGCGAACCCTTCGAGCGCGTCCTGGCTCCTGAAGCAGCGATCCTGGTGCTCTTCCTCCATGCTCAGCGCGCGATTCAAATCGTCTCGCGTCTTCTCATAGACCGCCATCTTGGTTAGCCCGGCGGCAACCGGCGGCAGAGCCGCCAGGCGTGCCGCCCATGCCAGGGTCTCGGGACCGAGTTGGTCATGGGGAACCATGCGGTTCACCAGTCCCAGCGCGAGACAACGTTCTGCCGGGACCACATCGCTTTCCCAGATCACCTCGAGCGCCTGGCTGGGACCCAGCAACTCCGGCAGGAAGTAGGTCCCGCCCCAGTCCACGTGCAGGCCGATTCGGTGAAAGACCTCGCCGATTCCCGCCCTGTCCGACGCAATCCTGAGATCGCACGCCAGGGCGAGGTTGGCTCCCCCACCGGCCGCGATCCCGTTGAGACTCGCGAGAACCGGTTTCGGCGCCGAACGGAGGAGCCGGACAAGGTCCCCACCCATTTTGACCAGAGAAAGTGCCCGGTCGTATTCCCTGTTCCGCAATGCATTTCCCAGGAACTTGACGTCGCCGCCCGCACTGAATGCCCGGCCCTCACCCGTGATGACCAAGACACGCACTCCCGCGTCATCCAGCAGGTCCCCGGCGCCCTCGAGGACTTCCCGGGCCATGACATCGTCGACCGCATTCAGCCGATCTGGCCGATTGAGCGTCAAGGTGCCCACGCCATTCGCGATGGAGGTTCGAATGAACTGGGCGCTCACAGGACCGGAACAGCATGAACGGTGAAAAGTGAAAGCGGAATGCTCTCCCGGAAAAAATTCGTCATTTTCGCTTGACCGCTCGCAGGATGCAGATCCGTTCCACCCTTTGCCTTTGACCTTTCCGGCGTGTTCACCGGTTACTCGGCTTTCCCGGAGTTCTCGACGATCATTGCAATGCCCTGTCCCACGCCAATGCACATGGTTGCGAGCCCATAGCGTCCGCCCGTCCGACGGAGGGCATGGACCAGCGTGCCGAGGATGCGGGCGCCCGAGGCACCGAGGGGATGACCCAGGGCAATGGCCCCGCCGTAGATATTGACTTTCGCGCTGTCGAGCCCGAGCTCCCGGATACACGCGATGCTCTGAGACGCAAACGCTTCGTTGAGCTCGATGAGATCGATCTGGTCGAGCGTGAGCCCAGCCCGGGCCAGTGCCTTGCGCGTTGCGGGAATCGGGCCGAGTCCCATCACGCTGGGGTCGACTCCCGCCACCGCCGTCGCGAGGATCCTGGCCATTGGCTTCGCACCCAGTTCATCCGCCATTTCCCGGCTCATCACCGCGAGCGCTGCCGCGCCATCGTTGATGCCGCTCGAACTGCCGGCCGTCACCGTTCCATCTTTGACGAATGCAGGCTTGAGCGAACCCAGCGATTCCACCGTTACGCCGGCGCGGGGATATTCATCCTGGGAGAATCGTTTGACCCCATCCTTTCCCGGCAGATCCACGGGAACGATCTCGTCCTTGAACTGACCATCCGCCATGGCCTGCTGAGCGCGTCGCTGACTCTCGGTGGCGAACTCATCCTGCTCTCTCCGGCTGATCCCGTACTGCTTTGCCACTTTTTCCGCGGTCTCGCCCATAACGGCTGTCATGAGTCTGACCGATTCAAT
>JBDTRF010000283.1:0-4626 GCA_039931815.1 Gemmatimonadota bacterium | reverse complement strand
TCATCCTGGGGTTTGCCGGCTTCTGGGCGTACGTTCTCCTCCACTGAAGGAGCGGTATGTTCCGCAGATGTACTCTGCCATGTCTTCTGTTCATCCTGGCCGGATGTTCCAGCTGGACCCGGATTTCCCCACCGCTGCCCGCGGAGTTTCCAGCTTTTCGACAATACCGTGTCTGGGGACCTGATTCATCGCTGGTGCTTCGCTCACTTCGAATCAGTGACGATAGCCTGAGCGGTGTGCCGGTGCTTGATGAGATTCAATGTGTGACCTGTCGAATTGGCCTGGCGCTTTCCCAGGTTGATTCGCTCAGTTCCGGAAAGACCGAGGGCATCGGTGCCGGAATCTTTGGCGGCGTTGCCGGAGCGCTGGGGTTTCTGCTGGGCCTCGGCCTTCTTATGGGTGCTTCCGGCGGGCTGGACTGATGCCGCGTTCGATCCTTGCCGCCTGCATGGCCATCCTCATCTCCGCCTGTGCGGGCCCCTGGCGGTCGGTCGTGGCCCCGGTGCCTCAGTCTTTCGAGCGAAACGCGCTGGTGCAGGTGTGGGCGGGCGAGAGGTCGGCGTTGCTGTACGGCGTTCTGGTGAGAAATGATAGTGTAATCGGAACACCACTCGGCAGTCGCCAAAAGTGCCATACCAGTGAGCGCGCCTGGTCGCTTGCGTCGGTGGACTCTATCAGGATCCGTAAGGGGAACAGGAATGCGACGACGTTCGGAATCGGGTTTGCGGTGGGGGCCTACCTGATGTGGCGGCTGCTCGTGGGGTCTCTTCTCCCAATCTGATTGCTGGCTCTCTCGCAACCATTGCCTGCACCCTGGCATCTTCCAGCGTAGCCGCCCTTTCTCGCCGCCTCACGCCATGGACTGAATCACGATGCGAGTATCCGCCAGGTTGGGCGTCGTCGCGCTCCTCTCGGTTGTCCTTGGGGCCTGCAACAGGAAATCCGCACCATCCGAGGTGGTTGGCCGTGACTCGGCGGGAGTGAGAATTATTGATGTCGCGTCGGCCGACCAGCCGCTCCCCTGGTCTTTCACCGAAGTTCGGCGACTCGGCGGTGCGGACTCGGGCCCTGGTGCATTCACCGAAGCCAATGGGTATACCGTCGCCACCGACGCGATGGGTCTTATTTATGTGCTGGATCCACTTGCCTCCCAGGTCCAGGTTTTCGACACCACCGGCCACGCGGTCCGGTCGATGGGACGAAAGGGTGGGGGGCCGGGAGAGTTTCAGTGGCCGGCTTCCGTTACGGTTCGGCCGAACGGCGAAGTCAACGTCTTCGATATCGGCAAGCAGTCGCTGGTGCGTTTTGCGGCCGATGGCTCCATGCTGCCGCAGCTCTCTCTCCAACCATATGGATTTCCTGCCAGTCAGCTTCGCCTGACCGGCGATACGCTCATCATGGTCGTTCCCCGGCAGACCGACAATGAAAAGTACCGGGTGATGCGGCTCCGGATGGTCTCCCCCCGTGACAGCATCGAAATCGCTCGAGATTCGGCACCGACACCAGGGTTAGTGATGTTCAGCTGCGTGGGCATGAACATCCCGGCACCATTCTCCAGCGACCTGGCCTGGGGTTCACTCGGTTCCCGAGTTGCCGTTACCCGGCGCGTTCCCTATGTCGTCGACGTATATGACCAGGGCCGCCTGGTGTCGAGTGTCCGGCGTAACCTTCCTACCATAACGGCCACGACGGAGCACGTCTCACGGCTGTACCCCGATGGGATGAAAGTTAAATTCGGGAATGGTGGTGAGTGTACCATCACGTCCAGGGAAATTCTCGAGAAGCTTGGCGCGGGCGGCCAGGTGCCGTTGATCAAAGGCATCGCATTTGGAGCCGACAGCACGCTCTGGGTCGAGCGCTATACCTTCGCGGATGAGGAGCCGTCAGTTGATGTCTTTGGATCCGCTGGTCGGTACCTGGGAACGCTGGATGGAAAGTCTCTGCCACTGGGTTTTGCGGGGCCCGACCTGGTCCTGTTTCCTCTCGAAGACGAAGCGACGGGGGCGAAACTGGTGGGCATCTATCGGATCAACCGCAGGCCGGCGGGGTGATCATGTTCAGCCCATCGACAATTCGATCGCACGGAGGACCTCCTCGGTAAACGAACCGGGGTCGAAGGGGAGCACGACGATGTGGTCCGCTCCCGCCTCGCGTTCCCGCGTTCCATCACCCTGCACCAGCGCAATCAGCGCATACATCCTGTCCCTCGGTGGAGAAAACCCACCCAGGGGCCTGCTTCCGGGGGCATCGGGAGATCCAATGATCACCGCGGAGACACCCAGCGTATTGGATTCCCGGACCAGGGTTAAGATATCGGTGGCGATTCTCAGGGTGAATCCCGCGTGTTTGAGGAGCAGTGCGATCACCCGACCAAGATCCTTGTCGAACGTCCAGACGACGATATTACCGCGGGAAACCGCGCGGGTATTGGGTTCGGTGTCCAGGTTGATCATCCCGGTTTCACCGACGTAGTTCGCCGTCCTCGCCTGCTCGAGATCTCCCACCCGCTTGAGCACATCCCGAATCCGTCCGATTGAACCGCGCACCGACTCGAGCGACTGACGGCTTCCTTCGTCCCGGGCCGCCTCGATCAGTAACTCGATCTCGGCGGAGGCGGACATGAGCGGATTATTGATTTCGTGGTGAAGTGTCACCATCAGGTCTCCGATCGCCGCCATTCGCTCGGCGTTGACCAGGTCCTGTTCCGCCGCGGCCAGGGCCGCGCGGAGTGCTCGGGTACGCCGCACACGTTCGAGCACCTGGGGGAGAAGCTTGGGCAGGGACTGGTCTTTGATGAGATAATCGTCCGCTCCCAGCCGGAGCGCGGTGGCGGCCAGCGTTTCGTCACCGTTCCCGGTGATGAGAATGACCGAGGGCCGACCAGGGCGGTTGCGCAGTGCCCCCAGGATTTCGAGCCCGGTCGTATCGGGGAGCTGATGATCCAGGAGAATCACGTCAATCTCGGCGGTGTTGGACAGGGCTTCGCTGCCGGAGCTGACGATGATCGGCGCCGGAATTCCCTGGCTGCGAATGACTTCGCGAATGAGCGCGCCCATGGTCGGATCGTCATCGACAATCAGCACCCGCAGGCTGGCCGGGTCATGCATGGGTGGTACCCGGCTCGGTCCGGAACCCTACCCTGGCGAATTTTTCCCATGTGGTCTTGCCGCGCCAGGCGTCGTACAACCCCCGCATGCGCCAGTACAGCGTGATGTGCCGGAAGCTGAACGGCAGGTTTTCCAGTACCGCGTACAGCAGGAGGATCAACACGTCACGCCGACGGCTGAACGGAAGCAGGCCGCGCTGGAGCCGGTCGGCCAGCCCAAACCGGAATCGCCAGGCTCCCACCAGCACGGCGAAGAGGTTCACCAGGATTCCGTATCCCAGCGAGGCGAGAAAAAATGCCACGGCGTACGCTTCATTCAGGAAATTCACTCCGAGCGCGTATTCCAGGATCAGGAACAGGATCACGAAGAAATACCCGGCCAGCTCGATGATCGGCCCCCAGTATTCAAAGAGCCAGAAGCTGGGAAGCGCGAACCATCCGATCCGGCCGTACTTCTTGCGAAAGAGCATGGCCCGATGGTAGAGCAGCGACTCCCGGAGGCCACGGTACCAGCGCCCCCGTTGTTTGCGGAGGGAGTCCAGCCGCTCCGGTACTTCGGTCCATGCCACGGGATGTGGCAGGAAGGCAACCCGTTTATCGCGGAGCTTATCGCGAACAAAACGGTGCAGGCGGACGATGATTTCCATGTCTTCGCACACCGTTCCCGCCCGCTCGCCGATGTACTCCTCGACTATGCGATGGGTGACAAATGGCGTCAGGTACCCGCCGGCCCGGATCACGGTTTCTTTTTCGAAAACGGCAAAGACACCGGAGAGTATGAGAATCGCGTCCAGCTTGTCGAGGCCGGTACGACCGGTGGTGAATGACCGGAGGTATTCGACCATCTGAAATCGGGCCAGCGGATTGGACGGGAGCCCGACGCTCACGACCCTTCCATTGCGAATGGCGCATCCATTGGCGATGGCGACCTGTCCCCCAACCGCGACGACCCGGGGATCTTCCTGGATCACCCGCATCAGTTCTTTCAGCGCCCGTTGATCCAGGATCGAGTCGGCATCCAGGGAGACGAAATAGGGCGCGGTCGACGCATTGATTCCCGCGTTCAGGGCATCAGCCTTGCCCGCGTTCACTTTGTCGATCACCATCACCTTGGTGACATTCTGAGGAAGTGGAATGGTGGCTTCGTACGTGGCGCGCACCCGCGCCGTGCCGATGGCATCGCGGTAGGCCAGGTCGGTGCGGCGGAGACGAAAGGCCTGCTTCAGTACTTCAAGCGTCCGGTCGGCCGAACCATCGTTCACGACCACGACTTCGAATCGCGGGTAGTCGACGTGAATCAGATTGGTGATGGAGTCCACGATCGTTACTTCTTCATTGTACGCCGGCACGACCATCGTAATGGGCTTGGTCGAATCGTGATTGTCGATCAGGTCCAGGTCTTCGATGAAGTGGCCGGCGACGCGCCGGCGGACCTGGCGGGCCGACAGGACGATGAGAGATAGGGTGTACGTGTTATACAGCAGGAAATAGGTCAGGAAGAATGGCTGCAGGATCAGCGC
>JBDTRF010000282.1:0-4630 GCA_039931815.1 Gemmatimonadota bacterium | reverse complement strand
CCCACATGAGGCGTCCGCTTCCAATCGCCCTGACCGCGATCCTGCTTGTGGCCGGTTGCAGCACGGCACCGCCAACCGAGCAGTACGGGTTTCTCGCCCGCCTGGGCCAGGATACGATCTCAGTGGAAAGCGTCTCCCGCTATCCCGGGCGTATCGTCAGCGAGGAGGTGGACCGGTTCCCTGACGTCCGGCAGCGGCGCACGGAGATCACGCTGGCCAAAGACGGGAGCCCGCAACACATGGATATGCGGGTTCTCATTCCATCGGCCGAGGCCAGATCGCAGGAACGGCGGATCGTCGCCGACTTTTCGCATGACGAGGTTCGGGTCTCTCTGACCGATGGCAGCGGGACCAAGTCCGTCTCCATGGCGACCGAAGGCTTGCTGACGCTCCCCCATGTCCCCCAGATGTACAGCCTGTACGAGTTGTATTTCGCCGCTGCGCTTGCAAAGGCGGCGGTCGAGCATCTCCCCGCCGGCAAGGACCTCACCACGCATCAGTTCTACCCGGACCGGGAGTTTTCCAACTATCCGAACCCCATGCATCACGGGTATGTCCGGCCTGGTCCCACGGGTACCGCTACGATCCAGCATGACTGGCTCGCCGGAACCGGGTCGGCGGCGTTGGACAGTAACCGCCGGATGCTGTCGTACTCCGGCCAGGGCACCACCTATAAGGTGGAAGTCACCCGGCTCGATCAGCCCCCCGATGTCGCCACGATCGGGTCACAGTTCGCCGCCGCCGAGAAGGCGCGGGGGCCGGTCGTCTCGCTGAGTGTCCGGGATACGCTTCGGGCCACGATTGGCGCGGCAAGTTTTCGCGTCGACTACGGCCGCCCGCTGGCCCGGGGTCGCACGCTCCTGGGCGATGTTATTTCCTATGATAGAGTCTGGCGGACCGGCGCGAACGCGGCGACCCAGTTCACCACATCCGCACCGATCACGGTAGGCGGTATCCGGCTGGCGGCGGGCACCTATACCCTGTGGACACTACCGACGCGAAACGGAGTGAGCCTGATTGTGAACCGGCAGGTTGGCCAGTGGGGAACCGAGTATGGTCCCGCCAACGATATCGGCCGGACACCGCTGGTCTCCTCGGCACCCACGGCACCTGTCGAGAAGTTCACCATTTCCATCGAGCCGCGGGACGCGCATGCCGGAGTCATCGCATTCAGCTGGGGTCCGTTCCGCTGGACCGCGCCGGTTGAGGTGGAGTAAGGGAGAGGTGGCGGAAGATTCCTGGTGTACTGAAGGAAGAGCATGGTGCAACGAAGCGACCGGGCCAGGGCCCGGTCGCTTCCTTTTTCCCCGATACTTCCATGTCGTAAACGCTCCGCTGTTACCTCTGGCTTCGCCTTTCCTTCCCGTACCTGCTAGGCTGCCGATTGCTGCCCGACACCCCAGTTTTCCATGGCAGCAACGATTTTCTCGACCCGCGATTCGAAACCTTCATTGGGGCCGAAGGTGAGCGGGATATCGGTGGAGCGGTTAACCCGAAGGAGGTGTGCGTTGTCCGGACCACTGGTCATCGTCACCGTGTGACCGTCAATCGACAGGCCCTCGTCCACGTATCTCGCAAAGTCTTCATGTGACATAAGGTCCCCCCATTGAGTATGCGAATTCATTCCGGCGATACAGTACACTCAGCGGGGATGGCCCTGCGGTGACCCGTGCCTCAATTGGTCCGTGACATCTGGCCGGTAACTAGGTAGATAGCCGGCCTGTTCGGAGGTGCTCGTCAGGATGCTCGATGATCAGGGTAACGACGAGTGCTCCGCGCGGAGGCCGAGCTCAGGCCACGCACGGTCGAACCAAATACGCCCGATTCATCCGGTCTGTTCCTGTTTGTCGGGCCGGAGGTCCACAACGGTCAGCAGAAATACCCCACCCGATGGAGATCGTGCCGAATGCTCCACGCCGGCAGCCATCACCAGGATGTCACCGGTGGTGAGATCGTAATTCTTGCCGGCAACCGCGAACACGATATTGCCCTCCAGGATATGCATCGTCGCTGGGCCAGGGGCACGATGGGCGGCCAGTTCGCCATCGGCGGCCAAAGCGACAATCGTCAGTCTGAGCGGGCCTTCTTTTATCAGGGTCCGCGATGATCGTCCGTGGCGTTCCAATAGCGCCTGGTCAATCATCCGTTCGTCCTGAGTTACGTGCCGCACGAGCACGTCACCATTCATGGCACGGTCCAGCGAAGACATGGGAACCTCCCTCTCTCTCAGTGACTGATCAACTCAGTATAAGCGAAGGTAACTGAAGTAAACCTGGAAGTAACCAGAGAGACCCGCTGCATTGGAATGGTGGCCGGGTACCATTTGCCGGGCGACATGCGCGGTGGACATACTCCCTGGGCGGCAGTGTTAAAATCCGAGGTGAAATGGATTCGCTACCTTCTCTTTTCTCATTGGACCTCCAGCGATGAACCAGGGACAGATACAACCGGATCGGAAGCCGGACGGCACCTTTCACAATCCCTGGCCGGACCGTGAGCCCCACGGATGGCGCGACGTGCTCCGATGGATGCGCGAGCGTCGCGGGCGGCCGCGGGCACCGAACCCGCGTCGAGGAGGTTTCCCCATTGCGACTCCGACGCCTGCCTATCCTCGAGCCACCGGCAGCGAGCTCACCGCCACATGGGTAGGGCACTCCACCGTTCTGATCCAGGTCGGCACCTTGAACGTCATCACCGACCCGGTGTTCAGCCAGCGCGCTTCACCGGTGCAATGGGCCGGGCCGCGGCGGATCATGGATCCGGGCCTTCAGCTTGAAGCGCTCCCGCCGCTGGACGTCGTTCTCCTTTCTCACAATCACTACGATCATCTGGACAAGATCGCCGTCAGGCGGATCGCCCGGGACCACCCCAACGCGACCTGGATCGTGCCGCTCGGTTTGGAAGCTCTGACCCGGAGTTTGGGTGTGCGCAATCTGCGTGTACTCGATTGGTGGCAGGAGACGATGGTCGACGCGCTCAGGGTAACCGCGACGCCCGCCTGTCATTTCAGTGGCCGAGGATTTCGCGATCGAAATCGGTCACTCTGGTGCGGGTTTGCGCTTGAGGGCAATGGTCGGAGAGTGTACTACGCGGGCGACACAGCCTATCACCCCGAGTTCAGTGAAGTCGGCTTACGGATGGGCCCCTTTGATTTCGTGATGATCCCGATCGGGGCCTACGATCCGCGCTGGTTCATGGAGGTCGTACACGTGGATCCGGAAGAAGCGGTGCAAATCTATGAAGACCTGGTCGCCCCGCATCGCGATCGGCGGCTTCCGGTGATGCTGGGTGTTCACGGGGGGACCTTCCGACTCACTGATGAGCCGATGGACGAACCGCCCCGAAGGGCGGCCGCACGCTGGCGATCCGTCGGCCTGGATGAGAGCCTGTTATGGATCGGGCGGTTCGGCGAAACCCGTTCCCTGGTGCGGGATGCGTCTTCCTGAGCGCCGCTGTCCAAAGGATGAGTGACGGGGAGCGCCGGCGCCCGTCGCCCATGACATGCCGGGGAAGGAAGGATCTCGTCGCTGGACAACACAATTGCCTCTCTGACCACTCACCAATGAACCTCACCATCACCCTGCGGCACCTTCCGGTACACCTTCACCATGATAGCGCGACTCCTGTGCCCCCACCGGTCCCCACAGCCACGCGACGATAAACCCAAAAGCGAGGTTGGACGTGGTGATCTCGATCATGTGCGCGAAGCGCACCGGATCGGGGAAGATCGAGGAAGGGATGATCAGGGGAGCAATGCCGTTGAGCGTGGCCAGGATGGCGCCGACGACGAGTGCGCCGGGGAGTCGAGCCAGGCCCAGCATCCGCGTCATGAGTATGCAGAGGCCGATATAGACCGGCCCGCGCACCAGCAACTGGAGCAGGAACAGCAGGCCCCTTGGCGGAAGAGTTTGGGTACTGTAAAACTCCCGGACAAACGGAAAGACGATCATGCCCGCCACGAAATAGAGAACGGGATAGGAGAGAGCGGAGAGGAGGAATTTCCCCAGCCTCGCCTGCCAGGTCCTGGCCGCAATCGGGCGGAAATGGGCCTGGAGTAAAGTGGACTTGGGGAACAACATCGGCCAGAGCGGCATGGTCAGGATCCAGGCGAGACAGGTCCGCAACGCTTCCATGGGCCAGTTGATCGAAGTGTTCGTAAGAAAAACGAAGCCTTCGAGCAGGTTGGTGAGCATCATGATAGCGGGAACGCAGGAGACACTTGCCGCCAGCCTGACTCCGCTCCAGTCGGATCGGTTTGCCAGGAGGCACAATGAAAGCGCCACGAGGAGATTGCTGAGGAGAAACCAGGGGCCCGCGTTTTCCGGCGGCGCGGCGGTGGTCGTGATCAGCATTCCCAGGACCGCTTGAACGACGAACAGATAAATCCACACCGCAAGCACCCGTATCGCCAGGTCTCGTGTTTTCATTGTCGCCTCACTTCTGCTTCGCATAGGTTGATAGTGCTCCCCTGGCCCATTCCAGGTGGGTTTCATAGCCGCGGATGCCGCTTTCCACAGCCAGTCGTGCCGAGAGCGGCATGAGATGCCCCGCCGCCTGGAGGTAGGCGTGCAGGGTAGGGATGTACGACGCCAGCTCTCGCTCCATCGAGGTGAGGAATCGCTGCGACGCG
>JBDTRF010000281.1:0-4643 GCA_039931815.1 Gemmatimonadota bacterium | reverse complement strand
AACGTCCAGATAAAATCCGGCTGCAGTCCCGCCTTCCGAAGCGGAGCAATACCGTTGACCACCAGTACCATCCCACCCCGGACATTGAACTTGAGGCCGAGCGCGGCGTTGAGTGTGTTCTGGGTTCGGTTGGGGACTGAGATCGAGGGGATTCGGCGCTGGAATGGCGCGACGAACACAATGTCGCCCGGGAGGGTGACGGGGTTATCGCCCACCTGCCATTCGGAGATCAGGTCGGCCGCGACGGTGGCCCAGGATGCCATGAGGTTGTCGAAACCAATGGTGCCCACCACCGCGTCCGTCTCGAGCTTTCCGCTTCGGGCCAGGTATCCCAGGTTGATGTGCGGCGCGAAATTGCCAAACTGCGCGGACCCCACGGCCATGGCGCGAACGCTGCTTGAGCCCGAGCCCAGCAGGTTGGCATCATCGCCGGTGGCAAAGCGAACATCGGTGAGAATGGCGGCTCCGAGGTTGCGCGACTGCCCCAGGTTGACCTTCACCCGGCCGACGATGTCCCCCAGGCCGGTCGAGGTGCCCGAGGCTGATGCAGCTGCCCGCAGGATGGGGTCGGTCGGCGTTCCGCCGAAGCGGTGAATAGCGGTATTCCCGAAGGGAAGGATCTGGGCTTCGCTGCTGCCGTTGATCGTGGTGCGAACGACCGGGACGGCGACGCCGACGTCGAGAAAGTCGGTGATGCCCCAGGTGGCGAAGACCGACATGACCGTGATATTCATGTCCAGCTTGAGGCGAAGCTCGATGACGTCATTTTCAAACTCGGGATCGCCTTCGCCGGGAGCGCCCACATCCTGGTGCGCGAAGTTGATGACCAGGTTATCAACCGGGGCCCCATTCAACGTGGTGAACGACAGGCCGGTGACATTGGCGCCGATGTAGAATCGGCCTCGACCCAGCGTCTGGGCCCGTTCACCGAATATCGGGCCGGGCGATGTCGAGGTCCGGACGGGAAGTCCGCCGACGAGGCTGAATGTGGCGCCGCTGGAGGTGGCGCTGATCGGCGTGTTCGCAACGGAGCGGCCGATGGCCTCGGTAAGAAAGCCGATGACGGTCTGGTTGCCGGCGGTGACCGCCGGAATGAAGTGGGTCCCGTGCTCGTCGGGGAGATCGAGACAGAGCGGCTGGCCACAATTCCCGAAGGTGAACAGTCGGTTGATGGTGGACCGCATGTCCTGGGCCTCAAGGGTCGCAGCGAGACCCACCATCATGGCGCCGGCGAGCAACAATCGCTTCATGGTTCCGAACCGTTTGGGGAAGGTCACCAACATAGTGCGAGAGGTCGGGGGACCGCAAATATCCCTCGCCGCTGGCGTATCGCATAGCGCCTGTCGCGGTCGGCGATGGCCATGTGGCTGCCTGGGCGATTGTCGCGTTCGGACAGGTGCATCGCGAATCCGGATCGACGGGGCTGGCACTCGCCAATCGGCATACCCAGGTCATTTGTCAGATCGCGAGATTCGCCCGGCCTGCCCTACTGCCCCAGCACCGGAACTTCCACATACGACGGGTATCGCGCCGACCGATAGATCCGATGCGTCGCCGCCCGGTAGTCGCTCGCTCTGGCTTCGAAGATGTTGGGGACGAATGTCTGTGGATTTCGGTCGATGATGGGAAACCAGCTGCTCTGGACCTGCACCATGATCCGGTGCCCCTTGAGGAACCGGTAGTCCTGGGTGTGGAGGTCCACGGTATACTCGAGCACCTGGTTCGGGACAATCGCCGCTGGATGTTCAAAGCTGGTGCGATACCGCCCGCGGAGCACATCGTTGGCGACCATCAGTTGAAAACGGCCCATGCGCACCTTCGCGGGAACCTGGTCCGGATAGACATCGATCAGCTTGACGACCCAGTCGGCGTCGCTGCCAGTCGTGCTGGCAAAGAGATGGGCGGCGATGTCGCCGCGGATGACGACGTCTTCCGCGAGTGGCTCGGTTTCCCAGCTCAAGACATCCGGCCGGTGATCGACAAAACGCTGATCCTGCAGCAGCCAGGTGTACCAGCTGGAGCCCGGTGAATAGGTAGGTTCGATCGGTCGGGCACGATAGGGCACCGGATTGGCCGGATCAGAGACATAGCTGTCAAAGGCCGGACCACCGGCCGGTGGCGCAAAGGTGAGAGTGCGATCCTGGTGAAAGTAGAGCCTCTTCCGGGTAATACCGGCTTTTGCCGGCCACGCCTGGTTCCGCACCCAGGTGTTGCCGCCTGCTTCGAAGGTGAGGGCCTCGGGAAGATTCAGCGTTCCCTGGTCCTTGAGATAATGCGCGAAGAACGGGGCCTGCACACTATCGCGGAAATATTCCCCGGTATTACTGCCGAAATCGATCATGCCCAGCTGCTTGCCGCTTCCGCCTTCCCATCCGCCATGGTTCCAGGGTCCGACGACCAGGAAGTTGAGGTTCAGTGAGTCATGCTTTTCCAGCTCGCGGTAGATCCTGATCGGACCATAGAAATCCTCCTGGTCCCACCACCCCGCGACGTTGAGCGTCGGGACCCGGATGCTCGTGAGGTACGGAGCCATCGCCTGGCGCTTCCAGAACTGGTCGTAATCCGGATGCGCCACAAAATCATTCCAGCTCGGCAATGCTCCCTTGAGAAACCGCGCATTCGCGTTGGAGAGCGGGCCCAGCTTGAGATACCACTCGTAGGAATCGAAGGTGTCGAAGGCGAAAGCGCTGTTGGTGTCTGCCATTTCGGTCAGCACGGCATATTCGAAACCATAGCTCAACCGGAACGCACCCTGGTGATGGAAGTCGTCTCCCATGTACATGTCCGCCGGAGATGCCTGGGGCGACGCCGCTCGCAAGGCGGGGTGAGGGTCGATGAGCGCCATGGCCGTCGTCCACCCATCGTACGAAACACCCAGCATTCCTACCCTGCCATTGTTCGCGGGCACGTTCCGCACCAGCCATTCGATCGTGTCGTAGGCATCCGTGCTCTCATCCACGGCGTTCTTGTCGGTGAGGTGTTTCGGATCGGCCTGCATGATGAACCTGCCTTCGGATCCATATCGCCCTCGAATGTCCTGGAACGCGAAAATGTATCCATCCTGCGCCATGGTCTTGTAGTAGCTGCGGAGCGATCCAGCGAGGGAGTTCTCAATGCCATACGGTGTCCGACTGAAAATGATGGGGAGAGGGCCCGGCGCAGACCTGGGGGTGTAGTAGGCCGTGTGGAGCTTGACTCCATCCCGCATCGGGATCATCACATCATGCTTGTCGTAGTCCGCGGGCGACTGGGCGAGCAGGCCGGCGGAAGTGCTTACAAGAAGAGCGACGGCAACGGTTGCGCGCAGCATATGTCCCCCGATTCCACGGTTTGTCCCCATGCCAGTCTGCAGTTGTCCTGAAAGTGCTTCGGTCGGTTCTTTCTTCGCAATGACACCATTCATTCCCGCTTTACCCGGATCTCTATTCCGATTCCCGCGTCAATAATACAGCACCGATCACCAGAACAGCCGCCACCAGGGTTCGTCCGGTGACGCGGTCATCCCCCACAATCCACCCGAGGCCGAGTGCCACTATCGGATTGACGAAGGCGTAGCTCGTGGCAACCGCCGGTCGCGTCACCCGGAGAAGCCAGGTATAGGCTCCGAATCCGATCGCCGTGCCGCAGGTGACCAGGAAAACCATGGCGAGGGCGCTGCGCATCGTAACATGCGAAGGCGACCACCCCGTCAGCTCTCCGGACAGCACGCTCGCGGAGAGCAGCCATACCGCGCCGGCCACCAGCTGCATCGTGGTGGCCTGGGTGGAAGACCGGGGTCGCGACCCGTGTCTCCCGACAAGTGAACCTGCCGCCCATCCAAACGCACTAACGATCAGCGCGATCTTGTCGATCGTTTGACCCGACCAGCCTCCTCCGCCGGTCAGAACAGCCACCCCGGCAATACCCAGCACCAGGGCCAGGAGAATCCGCCGACTGGGCGCCTGCCGATGCTGCCATGACGTCAACAGTACGGCCCAGAGGGGAATCCCGGTCAGGAAAAGCGCCGCCGTTCCCGACGTCACCCGCTGTTCCGCCCACGCCAGCAGGCCGTGACACACAATGAACAGGAGGGCGCCTGCCAGTGCCGCCGTTTTCCACTCGGCTCTCGTGGTGGGAGCCCACTCATCGCGCGCCCTCACCCAGAGGGAGAGGATCACGGCACCGCCGGCGCAGCGAAACCCCATGGTGAGCAGGGGGGGAATATCCGCCACCGCGTAGCGCACCGCCAGGAACGACGCACCCCAGAAAATGTAGATCGCCGCAAACGCTGCTATCAGCTGGCCCCGCGTCGCTTCATGATCGTGGGCCTGGTTCACGCGCCCTGACTGGCCTGGTACACGACCTCGTAGTGATCGACGGTGTCGTCGTGTTCTACGAGGTAGCGTTCGTCCTCAGGGTAGTAGACCGCCTTTCCGATATCCTTGCCGGCAAAACGTTCGATGGCTTTTTCTGATTCCCAGAGCGTGATGAGAAGAAATTCCGTGGTGTCACCCCTGGTGCGGCGCAACGTCAGGACTCCCAGGTTTCCCGGCGTGGCGGTGTACTCGGACAACCCGGTCTTGTGCAGGTACGCGAGGTACTCATCACCGTCCTTGGCGCGTACGGCGCCGCGCCATGTGCGAGCGATCATTGTGCATCCTTGG
>JBDTRF010000280.1:0-4679 GCA_039931815.1 Gemmatimonadota bacterium | reverse complement strand
GACTTCGGCTGGTCCAGTGAATCCGATGTCCCCTCCCTGCAGCGGGGTGATCACGATCCCCAGGTCCGCGGGTTCACCGTTCCCAACGCCGAGATCTCTCTCGACGGAGCGGTCGATCCGTACTTCAGAGCGTTCGCCAACATCGTCTGGAAACTGGACGAAAACGCGGAAACGGGAGTTGAGCTGGAGGAAATGTTCTTCCTGACCACGTCACTCCCGTGGAACCTGCAGTTGAAGGCGGGGCAGTTCTTCACGGAGTTTGGCAGGCAGAACCCCCAGCATCCCCACGGCTGGTCGTTCGTGGACCAACCCCTGGTGCTCAACCGCATGTTCGGCCCCGATGGATTGCGGAGTCAGGGAATGCGGGTTTCCTGGCTCCCGCCGACTTCATGGTACACCGAGGCGCTGGTCAGCGTCATCAACAGCGCTGGGGGGACGACCTTCAGCTTTCGCTCGGACGAATCCACCGAAATTCATGGCGGGGTACCGGACGCACGCACGGTGAACGGGCTCAACGACCTGTTGATTGCACCTCGAGTCACCTCTTCCGTAGAGCTGACCTCGACGCAAACGCTGCTGGTCGGCGCGTCCGCGGCGTTCGGGCCGAACAATTCCGGACCGGATGCCCGGACCCGGATCTTCGGCGCCGATCTCTATTGGAAGTGGAAGTCAGCGACCGCAATGGCAGGGTTTCCGTTCTTCTCCCTCCAGACCGAAGTGCTCGTTCGCCGGTATGCCGCAGGACGGCGCGAGTCGGCTGATGACCCCACTGTTACCCTGCCAGCCGAGCGGCTTAAGGATTGGGGCACGTATGCGCAGCTGCTATGGGGTATCAAGCCTCGCTGGGTCGCGGGGCTCCGGGGCGAAGTGGCTGATGGCGACAGCGCAGCCTTTGTTTCGGACCTCCGGGCACGGAGGTATCGGGTTTCGCCGAACGTAACCTGGTATCCGAGTGAGTTTTCGAAGGTGCGGTTGCAATACAATTACGACGACCGCCAGGGCATTGGCACCGACCATTCGCTGTGGTTGCAGGTCGAGTTTATTCTCGGCGCGCACGCAGCTCACAAATTCTAAAGAATCGACCTACCATGCGAAGCATTTATGCGTTCAGTATAGCCGCCAGCCTGCTTCTGTTCCCCAACCCTGGCGTTCCAGCGGTGAAAAAGCTCACTGTTGTGGCCACGACGCCGGATCTTGCCGCACTTGCGAAGGAAATCGGGGGCGATGCAATAACGGTCTCTGCCATGGCCAAGCCTACAGAAGATCCCCACTTCGTCGACGCGAAGCCAAGCTTCCTCGTGGCGCTGAATCGCGCCGATGTCCTGATCGAGGGTGGGGCTGAGCTGGAGCTCGGCTGGTTGCCTCCGCTGCTCGACAACGCCCGTAATTCCAGGATCGCGGCCGGTGCCCCCGGGCGAATCGTTGCTTCTCAAGGCATCAAGCTGCTTGAGATACCCACGTCATTCGACCGATCACGTGGTGATGTCCATGCGCTCGGCAATCCCCATTACCTGATTGACCCTCTCAATGCCAGGATTGTCGCTGCGAATATTGCGGGACATTTCTCCCAGGTCGATCCAGGATCGGCAGCGATGTACAAAGCAAACCTTGAAAAGTTCAGTCACACGCTCGATGCCAAGCTGGCCGAATGGAAGAAACAGCTGGAGCCGTACCGCGACGCCAGGATTGTGACGTACCATAAGGACTTTGGCTATCTGGCTGAGCGCTTCGACTTCAATGTCATAGAAAACCTGGAACCTAAACCAGGCATCGCACCATCTCCGGCGCATCTGGCAATTGTCATCGCTGCCATGCGGGCGGCTCACGCCCGGGTGATCATCGTCCAGCCGTTCCAGAATCGCCGGACGGCTGAGACCGTGGCGCGGCAGACCGATGGGCTGGTGCTGGACCTTTCCCAGCAACCCGGCGCCATGCCGAATACCGCCACCTACTTTGACCTGATGAGCTACGTCGTAACCAACCTCGCGAGCGCATTGGAGAAGACACGATGAATGCCGGGGATCTCCAGGTAGTCTGGGAGGTAATGAAATGGCCGTTAGCGGCGTGCCTTATCCTACCACCTCTGCTGGTGTACCTCGGCCTGCACGTAGTGAGACGGGAAGTCATTTTCGTTGATCTCGCCCTCGCCCAGGTCGCCACCCTCGGCACCTGTGTGGCGCTTCTGCTGGGCTACCATTTCGATGATCGTGCCACCTTCTGGATTTCGCTGGGCGTGACCTTTATCGGGGCGGCATTCTTCAGCTGGTCGCGCGGCAGCCGGAAGCATCATGTCCCGCAGGAAGCGGTCATTGGCATCACCTTCGTGGTAGCGGCAGCGGGAGTAATTCTGTTGCTGAGCAGAGTGGCAGGAGGGAAGGAGGAACTCGAGCATCTGTTGACTGGCGATATTCTCAACGTTACCAAGGCCGAAGTTCTTCAACGCGCAGCGATCTTCATCGCTCTGGCCGGATTTTATGGCGCCTTCCACCGGCGTTTTGCCCTCATCTCGTCCGATCCTGACCAGGCCGATGCGAGCGGGATGAGAGTCCGGCTTTGGGACTTCCTGTTCTATGCTGCGTTTGCCCTGGTAGTCGTGAGCTTCGTGCGCCTGGCCGGCGTTCTCCTGACCTTCGCCTATTTGATTGTGCCAGCCGTCTGCGGAGTCATGCTGGCTCAGCAGTGGATCGGCCGATTGCTGGTTGGGTGGGTCATCGCTGCAGCGGCAAGCCTGATCGGACTATGGGCGTCATATCAGCTGGATCTGCCCACCGGAGCCGCCGTCGTGGTCGCATCCGGAATGCTACTCATTTTCACCAGCGTCGTCGCGATGATACGGCGCCGGGCGTAGTCAGCTGCGCTCATGAAATCGCGCCGATTTGTCGTCTCAGCAGCATCCCCGATTCGGGGCTGGCTGCTGCTGGTCTCCATCCTGTTCTACTCGGCCCAGCTCGGGCCCGAGCTGCTGGACGGGCTGGAGCACCTGGAGCACCGGGCGACCCAGCACACCCAACGGATCCACTTCGAGGATCCGAGCCGGCAAAGTCATAGCGATCGATGCCTCTTCGCCCGCCCCGCCTGCGGAGATCGGATTGAGGTCTGGGCAGCCCAGCCACAAATTCGCTCCTCGGGAGAGGGTCGGCAGGCACCCCCGGTTCTCCGCCAGGTTTTCTCCGCCGCACGCCCCGACCTTCCCCGCAGCCGAGCACCTCCAGTTACGAGTCTGTAAGAAGCGATTCTTTCTCCGCACGGGGCGGCTCGCCGTCGCGCGCCTCAGACTCAACTACTCGACTGGAGTTGTTTCATGATACCGATCACTATCATCGGCATGCTTGTCGTGTCGAGCGGAATGACCACCCCCGGCGCCATACATCGAGATACGGTCCACTCGGAAGCGATCGCCCCAGGCTCCAGCATACACATGTTTGTTCTGGGCGGGCTGGTTGCTGATAAATTCGGTCAGCCGATTGCCGGGGCGCGGGTTCAGATCACTGAGCTCAACCGAACAACGCTGACTGATACCGGAGGAAAGTACTCCTTTAGTGGCGTAGCATCGGGAACATATCGCCTCTCATTCGCGGCGATTGGCTTCAGGCCGGAAGTAAATACTGTCACCGTTCTAGACGGTGACATCACTCTCGACGCTGCGCTCCGACCATCACTCATTGAGCTCCCCACGATTCAGGTTACCGCCTCGGCTAACGCGACCGATCCTTTAAGCTCTCCGCAGCCAACCGCCGTGGTCTCCGGGAGTGATCTCGCAGCCGCGCAGTCACCCAGTCTCGGTGAAACTCTGAACCAGGTCGCCGGTGTGCATAGTCTGAGCACTGGCAACGGGATCGGGAAGCCAGTGATCCGAGGCCTCAGCTCGAATAGAGTGCTGGTACTCGATAACGGCCAGCGGATGGAAACGCAGCAATGGGGAGATGAGCACGCGCCCAACGTGGAGACTGCCAATGCGGAGCGCATCGAGGTCATTCGCGGGCCGGCCAGCGTGCTTTATGGATCAGATGCATTGGGGGGTGTCATCAACGTCATTCAGCGC
Source organism: Gemmatimonadota bacterium (assembly GCA_039931815.1). Classification (GTDB taxonomy): domain Bacteria; phylum Gemmatimonadota; class Gemmatimonadetes; order Gemmatimonadales; family GWC2-71-9; genus DASYPP01. The sequence continues at coordinate 637 of JBDTRF010000280.1, read as the reverse complement.
CCCCTTCCCGATGCTCTCGATCGGGCGCCATTCGTGAGAGGAACCGCGACGGGGGATTACAGCACCAACAACAGGCAGCCCGACGGAGCGCTACTCGTCGAGGGCGCCAGCGGAGGTCTTGGGTTCCGGGCGGACGTAAGCGGACGTACGTCGGAGAATGTGAGGACTCCCAACTATACGCTCTGGCACAGCAGGAACGAAGCGGTCGGCGGGACGGGAACGTTGGGGTATCGCGGAAGCTGGGGATCTCTCACCGGCACCTACACGCAGCGGAACGAGCGAATCCAGCTCACCGACGAAGATCCTGCCGCCCAGCCGACGCAGCGAATTTCTACGAACCGTGCCCGGCTCGACCTGGAGATGCCCGCCGGTGCCAGCCGCATCGAGATCACTGGCGGGTTCGAGCGAAGCCGCCGAAGGGAATTTGAGGACGACACGACCGCAACGGTCGCGCTCGGGCTACTTTCAAAGGACTATACCATCGACGCACATTTGCATCACCCTCCTGTCGGCAGGTTTGCAGGTACCCTCGGCGTTTCCGGTCAGCACACCCGGTTCGATAAGTTCGGAGAAGAAACGTTAATTCCCAATAGCCGATCTACCGACGTCGGCCTGTTCGGGTTTGAGCAAATGGACG
>JBDTRF010000279.1:0-4683 GCA_039931815.1 Gemmatimonadota bacterium | reverse complement strand
CTATACTTGAGCATGATCCCGAATCTAGCTGCGTCACTCCGTTTATTGCTCGTCACCGATGACTCCTTGGTGGAGGGACGGGACCTGGTTGCGATCTGCAGGGCGGCGGAGCAGGGCGGTGTCACGGCGGTGCAGGTCCGGCTCAAGCAGGCGGAGCCCCGGTCTCTGGTCGAGCTGGTGCGAGAGTTGAAGTCCGCGATTTCGATTCCGGTGATGGTGAACGATCGCCTGGACGTGGCACTCGCGGCGGGGGCTGTCGGCGTCCACCTTGGGCCGGATGATCTGCCTGTTCCCCTCGCGCGAGCAATCGTGCCGCCTGATTTCGTGATCGGGACTAGCGTTGGATCACAGGATGAGACGGTAAACGGGGCCCAGGCGGATTACTGGGGTATTGGTCCCTACCGAACAACCACGACCAAGACCGATGCGGGCATCGCGCTCGGGGTGGAGGGTTTAAGGAGGTTGGTCAGGATGGCTGCCGGGAAAACCTGCGTTGCCATCGGTGGTGTCACGCCGGAGGATGTGCCGGCGATTCTTGAAGCCGGGGCGAACGGGGTGGCCGTTGTATCCGGGATTCTCCGGCACGCGGATATTGAATCGGCCTCACGGCGTTATGCGCAAGCGCCAGGTGAAAGGCGGGACAGGCGCGAGCACAGAAATAGGGATACCAACGAAGGCCAAGGTTAAAGTCGATGTAAGCTCCGAACACCAAAGTTGTGGGAAGTTCGCGTCGAGCCGTGTCGCGGTTCCGCCCTCAACTCGCCTTTCGGGCCCGCCGGGATTGCGCTACCGCTTTCAGGTGCTCCTCATACGTTCGACTAAACACGTGGTGGCCGTCCACTCCGGCCACGAAGTAGAAGTAAGGCACGCTCGCTGGATAGAGTGTCGCTTCGATGCTTCGAAGACCGGGAGAATTGATCGGTCCGGGGGGAAGCCCCGGATTGAGATACGTATTGTATGGCGAGGGAGTCAGGTAGTCCTTCTCGAAGAGCCGTGTCTTGGGATGGCCGGTCTTGAGCTCAATGGCGTACTGCACCGTTGGATCGGCCTGAAGTGCCATGCCGATTCGGAGGCGATTCTGATACACGCCTGAGATGATCTCCCGTTCGCTGTCGACCCGCGCCTCTCCTTCCACAATTGATGCCAGCGCCAGCGCCTGTTGCCGGGTGATTCCCAGGGCGGTCACCCGCGCATTCCATTCGGGCTTCCATGCCTCCAGGAACCCGCGGGTCATGATGCGAACGACATCGCGGGCCGTGCTGGCCACTGGGATCTGATAGGTCTCCGGGAAGAGAAAGCCTTCCAGGCTGGACCCTTTGATTTCGAGGGCGGCAATTTCGACCGGATCGCGCGCGGCCGCCAGGACAGAGTCCACCGGAATACCCAGTCGAGTGTGCGCCAGCGAGGCTAACTCCGCCAGCGAGAGCCCTTCAGGCACGGTGAACCGGGTGGCTGCGGTCTTTCCGGACTTGAGGATGGTCAACACCCGCCAGGATGATTCACCAGGATGAAATTCGTAGGCGCCGGCCTGGACCGATCGATCAAGGCCGCGAAGGCGGGCGAGGAGCTTGAACCACGTGGGATGAGTCACAATCCGGCGGGCGACCAATGAATCCATGACGGTGCGAAAGGACGAGCCCGGAGAAACGAGGACGCGTTCAGGCGGGATATTGGATGGACCTCCGGTGCACGCGGCCAGGCCCAGGCCGACGGTCGCGCCAACGGCGAGGGCGCCGAGCTTCGAGGAAGTGTTGCAGGATGACCGAGGCGGCGAGCGCATCGACATCCTCCTGGCGCCCACGAGTGGAACCATCCTGCTCGCGGATCGCCGCCAGCGCGCGAGTTGTGCTCAAGCGTTCGTCCCACATTTCATAGGGGAGTTGGGTCCGTTCGACGACCTGTCGGGCAAGCGCTCGTGCGGCAACCGCGGAATCTCCCTCTTCGCCCTCGAGGGAGAGGGGGAGTCCTATCACCAGCCCGACCGGCCGATGGGCGTCGATGAGCTTCATGAACTCCGGCATCGGGAATCGTTTACCTCGCCGGCGCACCAACGTCGTGAGTGGGCTCGACAGGAGTTGCGTCTCATCCGTAAGAGCAATCCCGATCCGCAGCTCACCCCAGTCCAGGGCCAGCACTCGCCCGACGGCAGGAATCCCGGTCATAGGGGGAAGATAAAAGGTGAAAGGTGAAAGGGCTGGGATGTGCTCCCCCTTTCACCTTTCACCTTTTCCTGATTCAGCCGACTGATTATTGCGCCATCGTGGCGAAGAATTCCTTGTTGTTCTTGGTCCGCTTCATCCGCTCCAGGAGGAACTCGATGGCTTCGACTGGAGGCATATCCGCCAGGAAGTTTCTGAGCAGGTAGACCCGATTGAGCTCGTCCTTGTCCATGAGGAGCTCCTCTTTCCGGGTGCTGGTCTTCTGGATATCGATAGCGGGGTAAATGCGCCGATCGGCCAGCCGGCGATCGAGGACCAGTTCCATGTTACCGGTGCCCTTGAACTCTTCGAAGATGACCTCGTCCATCCGGCTTCCCGTGTCGACCAGGGCCGTCGCGATAATGGTGAGACTTCCGCCGCCATCAATGTTTCTTGCGGCACCGAAAAATCGCTTCGGCTTCTGCAGCGCATTGGCGTCCACGCCACCCGAGAGAATCTTGCCGGAATGGGGAACCACGACGTTGTGGGCTCGCGCTAACCGGGTAATGGAGTCGAGCAGGATCACCACGTCTCGACCATGCTCGACCAGGCGCTTGGATTTTTCGATCACCATGTCCGCCACCTGGACGTGACGGTCCGCCGGCTCGTCAAAGGTGGAGGAAATCACTTCCGCCTTCACGTTTTCCTGCATGTCCGTCACTTCCTCGGGACGCTCATCGATGAGAAGGACGATCAGGGTGATCTCGGGGTGATTCTCACTGATGGCGTTGGCCAGCTTCTGCATCAGGATGGTCTTGCCGGCCTTGGGCGGTGCGACGATCAGGCCACGCTGACCTTTTCCGATCGGGGACAGGAGATCGACCACCCGCATCGAAAGGTCTCCCGTTTTTCGCTCCAGCCGGATCCGCGAGTCCGGGTAGCGGGGCCGCAGGTTGTCGAAGGCGATCCGGTGCTTGGTCTTCTCCGGCTCCTCGAAGTTGACACTTTCGACCTTGAGCAGGGCGAGGTAGCGCTCTCCCTCCTTCGGTGGTCGGACCTGGCCACCGACCGTGTCGCCCGTGCGGAGGTCAAACCGCTTGATCTGACTCGGGCTCACGTAGATGTCGTCAGGACCGTAGAGATAGTTCCAGTCCTGGCTCCGGAGAAACCCATACCCTTCCGGAAGGATTTCGAGAACCCCTTCACCGCGAATGACCGTGTCGGCATCGAGCAGGGACTGCTCGATCCGGAAAATGAGATCCTGCTTGCGAAGGCCGGAGTAGTTGGTGATGTTGAGTTGCTCGGCCAGCGCATGCAACTCGGCGACGGATTTCTGCTTCAGTTCAGCGATATCCACAGACTACGGCTCCATGCAGGAGAGGAAAACCAGCCGCCGCGAGACGGCGTATTGGTCGGGAGGAAGAATGGTCGGAATAGATTCGGCTATGGGTGAAACCCGGAAACTCTGGGATGGGGCGAATTCGATGTTGTCCGGGGGAGATACCAGGGTTGAGGAAGCGACTTATGATAGAAACCGCTTCGCGCGGCGTCAAGGGGTAGCGTGAAAGAGCTGATTCCGACCTTCGCCTCCTGGCGAGTGGTTCAGGCGGGAACCCGTGAAATCGTCGATGCCATCGTGGCGCCGGAACACCGGGGTCCGTCGCCCGAGCTGGCGCAGGGCCTGCGCCGCTGGAAAGGCGCGCATTACTGGCCTGCCCGGGATCATGGGCACCTCATTCTGGTCAGGGAAACCGGCGTCGCCGCCCACCGGGAGCGCTGGCTCCTTCATGCGGCGCTGTTCGGCGTCACGGTGTTGTGCACCCTGGGCGCCGGAGCCATGCTGGCCGGGGCGTGGATGCCGCCCAATGGTCCCTCCCTGGTTGGCGGATCGCAGAACCTGCTGGGCCGGATTGTCTTCGAGATCGCCGGCATGATCCAGGCTGGAGGGCAGTTTTTTCTCAGCATGTACAACGGGGATTGGCGCGACGTGCTGGCGGGTTGGTCCTTCGCCGTGCCCCTGCTGGGAATTCTCATGATCCATGAACTGGGCCACTATTTCGCCGCTCGGCGGTATGCCATTGATACATCACCGCCTTTCTTTCTCCCAATCCCCCCCACGATTTCGCCGATCGGGAGCCTGGGCGCCTTTATCCGGCTTCGCTCTCCCGTTCTTGATCGACGGCAACTCCTCGACGTGGGAGCAGCCGGCCCGCTCGCTGGCTTCATCGTCGCCCTCGGCGTGATGGTCTGGGGTTACCTCACCTCGGAACGGGTGCCCTTTGGATTCGAGACGAGTGCGACCTATGTGATCTTCGCCGGGCGCTCGATTGCGCTGGGTGATTCGATCCTGACTCACGCGTTTCGCGATTTTTTCTTTCCGGCCGCCGATGCTGTTCACCTGAGCCTTCCGGCCTTCGCCGGGTGGGTGGGTATGTTCATCACCGGCCTCAATCTCCTCCCTCTGAGCCAGCTGGATGGCGGCCATGTCCTGTACGGTCTTCTGGGCCGGCGACAGTCAATCATGGGTCTGATCACGCTGGCGGGT
>JBDTRF010000278.1:0-4700 GCA_039931815.1 Gemmatimonadota bacterium | reverse complement strand
TGCCAGTTGCTGGTATTTCGGGACCAAGTGCTAGGTCGGGACGGAGGTTGATGTCGGCGACAGTTGCTAGACCAGACTGACAAACCTCTTCCAAAATGGGCTTGCGGCTGACGGGTTGTGTCCAGACTCGGAAATCTCAACGCCTCCTGTACAGAGAGGTATCCCAGGTTTTCATCCGCCGTGAATTAATTCCGCTGCGACTGACCGCCAGTATTATTGCCCTGCCATCCGGTTCACACTCGGTGAGGAGAATCTCTCCTCGCACTACCCCGTGCCGCTGATGAGCTTCTTACGTTCGATGCGGACCTGGCCGTCGAATCCAGGTTCTGGCCGCGATCCTCATTCGACTGGAGCGCCTGGTCAATTAATCCTGCCTGACTCCCTGCTACGGTGCAGCGACACCAATGGAATCGAATAGAACAGCGGGCACCCCGCACCTGAACTCACCTTTCCGGAATCCCGGTGACACAGGCATGAGTCGACGATCAGCGATGCAGCACGGGCAGGTACTTCTCCCACGGCCCGACCTCGGACCGGTATTGCTTCGCCATGACCCGGGCAATCTGGGCCAGGTGACCAAGGTCATGGGCGACCCAGGTCGCCAGCAGCTGGCGAAGGGTGACTTCGCCAAAGTCGGGGTGCACGCCGGTCAGGTCGAGCTGCGCCTCGGTGATCTTGAACCCGCGGAGGATTGAAACATTCTGTGCCCGCAAACCGGCAAGGCTGTCCAGCAGCTCCTCCAGCGAACGGCCCTGGTTTACTCGAAGATGACGGAGCCGGTCAAACGGCGTGAATGTTTTCTCTCCGGATTGCTGGAGAATGATGCGGGCCCGGGGAACCCAGTCGGTCTCTTCGCCATCGATCAGATGCCCGACGATGTTAAATGGGCTCCACGTATCAGGACCCTCGTTGTTATGAGTCCAGTCAGGAGAAAGACCGGCGAGAAGCGATCGCAGGGTATCGGGCGTGCGTTCCAGGACGCTGATGCTCCTGGCGAGGTCGAATGGCATGGGGCATATCCCAGGGGCGGTTGCCCCTGCTCAGGCCGAAGGGTGACTCGTGACTGCTCGCACGAACAGGGGAATGGAAGCAGCCTGGCGACCGTCGACGGCGAGGTTGATGGCATAATCCCCGGGGCGGGGAAGCTGGAGGCCCTGTACGCCGAGGATCAGGTTGGTGGAAGCGGAATCAACGGATTCGGCGCATGCGACGGCGATCTCTCCGTCCAGCGGAGGGAGAATCAAGTTGCCGTCATCGTCCACGAAGTGGAGTCGCACGGTGTGATTGCCATTTTCAATCCGCGCGAACCGAAGTCGGAGCGCAATGGCGCAGTGCGGATGCGTGGCAGGGAAGTTGATGGCATTGATGACGTCAAATGCTCCGAGGAGGCAGAGCCGTCCCTGATAGTCGCTCGCCGCGTCACACAATGCGATGATTTCAACCTGCATTGCGACTCCCTTTCACTCCCGTGATGACTGGTTGCCTTCTCGTGGCAGCGCGTTCGCAAGTTAATCCCGGGGGCAGCTGAGTTTCCATTCGCCCCCGGCGGCCGTCGGCCGCCAGGGTGGCTGGATTTTCAAATCGGCGCTGTTTTGTAAGGGCGTTGGTTTTAGGAGCAGGATAGGCGGCGCGCTCCCTCCTTCAGACGACCGCCGGCACGAAGGCCGGCGACTGCGGCAGCAACACGGCCCCACTCCTTCCCCATCGCCGCGATCGAATCAGATGACGGTCGAAAAGGAATATTTTCCGACCAGGCGCTTCACGGTATTGATCCCCCGGAACGTTGCCCGACATTCCAGCGCGCGTTCCATCTTCGAATACGAGATGGCAGACTTGCTCACCCCGGCGCTGGAAAGCCAGTATACCTCACGCCCGTGGACATGAAGCCGGTCGGCCTCGGATGCGTGTTTCATCAGCGCGCGAGTCGCGATTGCCCCAGGCGCCTGGGCCAGGAATCCGACACATAAGGCTGTCGTCAGCAGGCCCGATTCCTGGTATGGGCAATAGTGCAGGATTGCCGCGAGATCCTCTCCGCTTCGGATGAACGTTCTGACTTCGTATCCCAGTGAATCGTGGAGCCGTTTCTCGATTCGCCGCTCCAGGGCGGCGGGATCCCCAGTACGGCTCGTGAAGAGCACGTTGCCACTGGCGATGAAGGTTTCAACGTCCTTCAGGCGAAGGGCCGCGAAATGACCGCGCAGCGACTCCATGGAAACAATGTGCCCACCCACATTGATCGCGCGCAGGAACGCGATGAACCGAGGCATAGAGACTCTTACGGGACGAGGGTTCCGAGCGCGGTAACCTGACCGGTGAGAACCACGACGTTCTCGACGAGAATTCGTCCGACCTCCATTCCGGCTGGCGCATCAATGGATACGCTGTACGCGCGAGGGCTCCATCGAGCACTTGGCACGATATAAGAGAGCTGGAAGGCGCCAGTGGCGTCTGACTTTCCCGTTGCGAGAATCGACAACGTATTCTCCGGATCTCCGGGATGGCCCATCAGAAGGCGGACCTGACCCCCGGCCACGCCGGCCCCGCTCGAGTCCTGATAGACTCCCGAGATCGATCCAGTGGACCCCTCGCTGACCGCGCGTATCCATGGCGTAAAGATGAAGCTGCTGTCGGTACTGGCCGAATCGAGAACCTGGACCGGGGTAAAGCTCTGCCCGGCGTCGAAGTCGATAACAATCGTGATCCCGCCATCCGCAATACGCATCGGGTCGTACACGAACGTACTGATGGCGGGCACGCCATCATAGCTTTGCCATTGTATTCCAGGTAACGATCCCCCATCGAGAACGCGTCCATCCTTGAGCACGATGCGGCATGAATCAGTGTTGATCACCACCTGGACGGCATTGAGCAGATCGGCTGGCACCGTGGCCTGGCCCAGTTCCGCCGTCGCTCCGCTCTGCAGCGTCAGCATGTCGAATCGTCGATTGGGTTGAGCCAGGGTCCTGAATTCTCCCGGTGCACTGGAAAAAGCCCCGGTTATTCGAACGATGTATAGCTCGACCCTGGCAATCCGATCATCGAGAAAGGGCCCGTCGGTGAGAAGAAGCCGGATGGTCGCGTCGGCTGGTCGTGTTTCAAGGCTGCTTCCTTCACAACCAACCGTGAAGAGGACCAGGAGAACCAGGAGGCAGGACAACGGAAAACAGCGCGACATTGCTGGTCAGCTCCCTGGGCCAGGGTATCGCAGGTTAAGCCAGTAATAAAACGGGAGACTGAACCCCAGGCCCCCCAGCAGCGAAAGGGCCACGAACCAGGGCCATCGCACTGACCCCGGTGGCCGGCGGGAGAAATAGAGGGCGAGATAGACTACAGCGAGGACCGCGTCGAGGGCGAAGGCGAGGGCCACCTTGTCGTGCAATACCGGGGATAGTCCGTGATACTCGGTGAACAACCAATAGACGAATATGCCATTCGGGACGAGGAACCCAATCGCGGCGAGAATGAGAAGCCACATGAGCGAAAACCTTGTGCTGGTGAAAGGGTCAGCCAACGGGATGGCAGATTTCTTAGGTGCTCGACCTGTTCAGGTGATCTCGCCGCGTGAGCTGGCCTCGATAAGGCCATTCAGTCGTCGGAGCCTGGTCTCCTCCTTCCGGGCGCTGACAATCCGATAGATTGATCGGCGGCGATACCACGGCGCCTGTGCCTGGAAAAAAGCCCAGGCCTTCCGGTTGCTCTGGAATTTTCGCCGATACCCGTCGGGCAGGGTGGGGGATGTCGCCTGTTCGTAGGCATAGATTCCTGACTTTGTCTCTGAGCGACGGGCGGCAGCAGCCAGTCCTGCCGGACGCATCAGTCCCTGCTTCTCGAGCTGGTCCACCCGTTTGATATTGACCGCGCTCCAGATACTTCCTGACCGTCGCGGCGTAAAGCGAATGGTGTAGGTCTCTTCGTCAATCCTCTTCCGGACACCGTCGATCCAGCCGAAACAAAGCGCCTGGTCCACCGACTCCGGCCAGGTGATACTGGGCTTCCCACTGCTGGTCTTGTAAAATCCGACCAGCAATTCGTTTGCTTTCTCATGATTCTTCTCGAGCCAGGCGCGAAAGGCGGGCGGATTCTTGAAGAATCGTGGTTTCACTGGGTGATATCCTTCCGAAAGCAGCGAATACTTCCGACTTCCTGAAACCCAAGGGCGAGATGGGCGGCGGCACTCACGTCATTCGCCGGCTCAATGTCGGAGGCGAACTCCCGGCAGCCCTGGTCTCTCCCCCATGCCTCGGCAGCGGCGACCAGTGCACGGCCGACGCCTTGATGGCGTGCGGCAGGGACCACGTACCATCCCTCCAGGTAAGCAACCCGGGTGCTTCTGCAGCCCTCGGCAAAGGGGCGAATCGAAAGCTCGGCCATACCCAGTGCCCGCTGCCCGGCATCCAGGGCGAGAAGCACCGCCATCGGTTCCGCCGCCTTTCCAGCGAAAAAGTCCTCGATTTCCTGCCGGTGCTCGCCCTCCGTGCCGTGAGGCCAGAGGGCGTATCGAAGCCGGAGCCACGCAGCGGCATCGGCTGGCTCGGCTGGTCGAACAATGAGGAGCACGGGATCCCGCTTGTCGTGAGGTGAATGCCGATAACCGGCTTTCTCTCAGTCGTCTATTAAGTTTCGCCGACCTTGTATTCGGGACAAGTTACTTGAGAATAGTCGGTGGCAGATTTGCGGGCCGCACGTTGACCTCCCCGGCG
>JBDTRF010000277.1:0-4706 GCA_039931815.1 Gemmatimonadota bacterium | reverse complement strand
CTCACAGCGTCACGCGGCTCCCCGGAGCCTTCGCGAGGTCCACTCCAGCAACAAGCAGAGCGTCATGATGGCAAGGACCCAGGGATATCGCGGAGATCTCGAACGGCTTGGGACCAATGACGAAGGCGCGCCCAGCGCCCTGATCAGAGAGGACCGGGGGGCCGGATCGACGTGCGCATTCGGTGACACTGGTGAACGGTACGCCACGCTGGCAACCAGGCTGGCCCACCAGGCTCGATGCGCCGCGACCGCATCCGGGCCGCCCTCCATTCTCCAGCGCCAGGTTTCGTCGTAGCCGACCTGCAGTATTCGTCCTGATCCAACGCGACGGGCCGCAACCGCGATACGGTCACCGCGGAGCTCGAGCGCGGTAGCATTGGGTGCGATCGGGCCCAGGCTGATGAATTCAAGCCCGCTGCGTGGATCGGCGTCCGGAAAGTTGAGAGCACCAGCCCTGAATCGGATCGTTCCACTTCCGGGCGCCACCGTCCTCAGCGCCGATGGCGGTGTTCCCACCAGGATGACTCCGCCTCCCGCCCGGAGAAAGGACGCAATTACTCCGGCAAATCGATTGGCCGTCGAATCCAGGACGATCACCGCCGCGTGCGTGGCGGTGTCCAGTGGGAAGGGGTCTCCCGTTTCCGCGAAGAGACCGGGAGCGAGCCCCGCCCTCGAATCGACCGACCAGCCGCGTTCCTCCAGGACCCGGGCAATGAACTTTGATTCCCAGCCAGCGCGCCCGAGCAGCGCAATGTGCCGACGTTCGAGTGGTCGCGCCGGCGACTCTGTCGCGGATGTTCCGTTTACCCGGACGGCAATATTTCCCGCCAGCGGTGGAAGCCGAACCGTGTTACCGAGAGGACCGATGGTCAGGGTATCCACCGGCCCCAGCCGATCGCTCAGCACCGCACGGCTTCCGGGCAAAGCCGACACTCGCGCGACGGTCCCTCCCATTGGATCAGCAGGCGATTCGATGTCGAGTGTCACGGAAGAAACTCCACTGTCGATCCAGGCAACACTGGCCCCGGCACGCCGGATTGCGACCAGCCAGTCCCGCACCGGTGGAGTGGGCGCGTCGCGAAACCAGATTTCAATACGGGCAGCAGGTTGTTCCCGGGACCAATCGGGAAGGCGCGCCAGCACCGAGGGCCCGGGAAAAACCGATGTGTCGATCATCGCCGGGGAACCCGCAGCGCCGACACTCAACCATGCCAGGCAGCCCAGCGCGATGGCGCGAAGCGTCCATTCGGCCGGACGACGGTCAGCGAGTGAGAGCATAGACAATCAGGTTGACGGCAAACCGGGTGTTGTCCACCGAGTAGAAACGCTTGGTTTCCGGGTGATAGTTCCACTCCGAGCTGTAATCCTTGCTGCTGTAGAGCACGGCGAGCCGACCGGCCCGCTCAATCGCCGACAGGTTCTTGTGCACCAGGTTGTCACCCCAGCCATTGAGCTCGTGACTGGTCGTCGGGGGCCCGTCGGGAAACCGGAAATAGGCTGAATACAATGGATGGTTGTTGCTGACCGTCGTCATTGGCCCGGCAATGCGGACAATCTCTTCGGTCACGGTTCGATGAAAGGCGCCGTCGACATCGTGGTTATGATCGTCGACGAACAACATCCCGCCTCGATCGATCAAGGCACCCACCATTCTTCGCTCCGCTTCATTGAACCGGACCGGCAGATGACCGGTCAGGTAGACGAAGGGATATCGCATGAGATCGGTGGAACCGAGGGATACGATCACGCCAGCGGGCGCGAGTTGAAGCGAGGTGTATCGGGCCAGGGAGTCGATGATATTCCCGGGCACCAGCGGAGCCGAATCCCAATCACCCGATTCATATTGCGCTGTGGCGAAAACGAAATTGCTCATGGGAGAGCACCCCATGCCGGCAAGCCCGGCCTCGAGCGGACGGGTCCCGTCAGCGCGCGGCGCGCCTTGATCAGGTCGCCCGTCGCGTCGCCGCCAGTTCGAAACGCCTCGATGGCTCGATCCAGCGAACCGGCAAAGGCCGGTGCTTCCGATAGAGCTTCAATGCGAAGCAATGCGAGCGAGTCGATCGCCTCCGCGCGGGGGAGACGTTCCACTGCGGCGCTGAACCGCAGTGCCAGCCTTTCAATCGTGGTTCCCTCTTCCGAGGCTGGCGGGATGCGCGCGGGATTGGCGTCCGCCAGCTTTCCCGCGAGACGTACCCGGGCTAGGTCAATGACCGTCGCCGTGGGTCGACCACGCAGATAGAGTCGCTCCGCCTGCCGGGCCCGCTGAATAGCCTCCAGCGCCATGCGCATGTGAGGAAGGGCCTGGCGCGGTTCGCCGATCTCGAGTGAGCGCCCGGCATCCCACATTGCGTTGTACGCCTCGAGTAATGGCCGGTTGAGCGCTACCACCGGACTTTCATCCTCGCTGAAATCGAGCGATTGCCCGTTGACCTGGGTGGCTTTCTGTGCCGCATCGAGCATCGCATCGGGAGTAAGCGGCGCCGCGGCGGTGTCTTCCGACTCTTCGCCCCGCGCCTTGCCACCGAGTCTCAGGAAAATGACATCCGACACTCGGCGACGAAGGGCGGCCTGGTCACCGGCAATACGGCGTGAGTTTGCGACAAAGGTGTCACGAGTTACCCGGCCCCGCTGCCTTTCAAGTGCCTCCGCCATCAGGATCAGCATGCGTTCGCTGAGGAGCGACGAATCACCCTGGGCGGGAGCCGCCGCATCGATGGCGATCGAATCAGCCTCACCCGGTCGCGGGATCCGGATCGTTCGAGTATCGGAATATCCCAACCCAGGCCCGGTCGTGGTGTTGCCATCCCGGGCCACGGCCCGAATATGCACGATGTTTCCAGGAGCCAGCATCAGGGAATCGAGCGGCAGCCGGCCTTCAATCACGCCGGCTTTCCGATCATGCAGAGCTTCGCGGCCGACCGTCCCGGAGCGAAAGTTGAAATTCTCGCCCTCTCCGGAGCTCACGATGTATTCGAACCAGGCTTCCTGCAATCCGAAGTCGTCGCTGCTGGTCGCCTTGAGCGGAAGCGCATGTGGCTGCCCGGAGACGACGCTGTCGCGAGCCGGCAGAGACAGTATCACCATCGGTACCGAATCCCGCCTCGGCTCCAGCACCAACAGGCGTCGCTGATCTCCCCGCTCGAGCCAGACGGCCGTCGCGCTATCCGGCATGACAAGGAGAAACGACCATCCCCGCTCATTCGCAGACGGTAACATTCCACGGGTGCCGAACGTGGCATGAACACCAGTCGCGTTACCCAGTCCTTCGATCCGGACAGAGCTCCCCACTAAGCCACGGGCACTTCCGGGGTTCTCCTGCGTTTCAACCCTTAAACGGGAATAGGCGGGAGGAGTAACCGTCACCACCAGAGGATCAAACGGGTCAGCCCGGGGACGGGGGTGCGCGACATTGATCGCATCGCCGACATGCGGCCGGCTCGTTCGCGCAATCTGTGACGATGGCAAGGCGGAAAGGACGAGCAGCCCGCACGCGATAACAAGAAATGGAAACGCCACGCTGCGAACAACCAGCGGCCGAACCGCAGATTCCCAGGGTACCCGCGCGGTGATGTCCTCCAACGCCGGATGCGCAGCAGGAAACCGACCTTCGATCATCGTCACCAGGGAATAACCGAGATCGGGAAACTTCCCTTCCAGCCACAGTGCGACGGACTCAGCGGACAGCACAGCCCGATTGCGGATGATGACAGAGAGTAACGCGGCAATGCCTAGAAGAGCGCTGACGACAAGGAGAGACTCACGGGTGTGCAGCGAGAGGCGCATCCGTGAGTCAAGGGCTGCCGCCACCACAAGGGTGAGAGTGGAGACGCCGATCGCCCAGCCTGTCGCCGCCACGATCATGGCCGACACGAGCAGGCGACGCGTGCGGTCGAATCGCGCGTTGGCCGTCACGCCGACCGCCTCCGCCGACGCGCGACCATTTCGATCAGTAGCAACGCTCCAGCAATAACGAGAAACCAGGCATTAGCGGGGACCTGTCTCGGTAACGACGATGCGAGGACGTGCCCGCTACGGAAAGGTGCGGTTCCCCGGAGACTATCGAGCTGCGCCGGGCTCACCGGATGGCCACCCGGGAAACCACAGGGCTCCATCAGTTTCCTGAGAAGGGCAACGACATTACTCCGGATCGGAAAATCACCGATATCAACAATCGGAATTCCCACCGAGCGGAGACAGCCGGATCCAAGCGCTACCTGGGTGGCCGCGGGAGCGCCATCGATCCATCGTGCCACCACCTCCCCGCGGGGAGGAGAGGTCGACCGAACAAAGGGAGCGACGACCGCCACGGGCCCTGACACTACACCCGATATCGTATCAGGCGACGACCTCGCCCATTCCGATGGAGCAGCCTTCGGCCAGAAGACGATCGTTCCCCCGGAGCGAGCCCACGTGGAATCACCCTGGGTCGGCGTCTCACGCAACAGGCGGGCTCCGGCTCGGTCCCGTTCCTCAATCAGACCGAACGTCGCTCCGAGGGGATCAGCGGGGTCGAACATCGTCGCAAGGTCAGTCACTGCCGGCCGCCGCTCGGATGGACCAATGAGCAATTGTATACCGCCCGGCCACAGCGCGCGGATGCGCAGCGTCGCTTCATCCCATTCCTCGGCATCCAATGGCGATGCAATCGCGATCGTTGCGGAGTCGCCCTTCTCGCGGAGAGAAGGCAGAGCCCGCAGGGCCGCCAA
>JBDTRF010000276.1:0-4717 GCA_039931815.1 Gemmatimonadota bacterium | reverse complement strand
TGCGGGGCAGCTATTCCTACACCGGGGCCAATAACCTGACCACGGCCAGCCCCTCGAGCACCGCGCTCACCGATGAAGAGAACTTCCACGGCGCGGCGTTTGGCGGCGGATTGAACTATGGGGCAGGGAACTTCAACCTCGGCGTCGATTACGCCTACAAGTATCTCGGCGTCCTCGGCGGCACCAACTTCTTCAGCTTCAGCATTGGCTGGTGACCCCACACCGGACCGGCACGAACGGCCACGGAACGGCACACACCCGGAGGACGGGCACTAAGGCCTGCGCGGGGCCGTGCGTTCCGTGGCGATCGTTCGGTTAATGTCAGTTCTTTGTTGAAGAGTAACAGAAGATCGCGGAACGATACTCATAGCGAGCAGTATCGATTTCTCCACCAACCCTGATTCGCGGTGGAAACAGGGCGCCAAAACACACTCGCAACATCCTTTTCACGCTCTTCGGAATGAGGTATTCGGTATGAACCGTTTGGTGCGTGGTTCAGTCATGCTCGCTACAACCCTCGGCGTCCTCGCCGCATGCGGCGGCGATCCCACGTCGGATGGCGCCGACAAGCCCACGACGATTGTCACCGATCCGTCGGTCCTCTTTGTCGCCAACACCGACAGCCAGTCTATAACGGTCGAGTTGCATAACGTTCTCGGCCAGCAGCTGGCGGCCGACTTCGCGGTCACCAATGTCGGCGCGGGCATCGTGGTCAGCCGCGATGATTCGTTTGCCGTCATCGATGGGAACAAACCCAATCCAACCAAGGCCCGCTTCTTCGTCCGGCCGACCGATCCCTCATCGTTTGTGTCCACCACGTTTGACGTCATTGCCGGGGGCCTGACCAGGACCGTGCCGGTCAGGATCACGCCGGCCAACTTGCCCGGCACGTTCTCCACGACGACCCCGAACATCGGCGATACGGTGACGCTGAGCGCTGCGGCGCCGCTCAAGTTCACGCCGGCGTCGACCCTGACGTTCGGCTCCATCGTAGCAATCCCGGTGGGCATCTCCCTCGACAGCAGCACCTTCACCTTCCTAGCCCCCGCTGGCGCGACCGGCCAGGGCACCGCGACGGGCATGCGGCTGTCCTTCCTGGAATCCCCGCAGACCATCGCCACCACCGCGACCATCGCGGTGACGAACACGGTCATCATCTATCCAGGGACCGATGACCCGACCACGGCGCCCGTCATCACCGCTGCCGGTTCGGGGATCTCCACGGGTATCATCGATGCCGCGACCCTTGCCGGGCCGGATCTCGCCGGCGACGGCGGCATCGGGACGGCAAACTATTACCAGCTGGTCGTGCCCGCCGACGGCGTCTTTAATATTGCGGTCAGCTGGGATAGCGACGCGGACATTGATCTGATCGTCTGTGACGATGCCGCCTGCGCCAGCGCAGACTTCCAGGCCGCGACCGGCGCCCAGCCGGAGACCGGTAACTACACCCTGGCCGCCGGCACCTATTACATCGAAGTCGAACACTTTGCCGGTACCGCCCCGACCTGGTTCGCGATCACGGTCAAGACGGAATAGGCCGACGGGCGAATCACGAACAGGAACGCCCCCGCTTCGATGGCGGGGGCGTTCGATTTTGCTGATAGACACGCAGGTAATACCAGGAGATCACATTAGTCTACCACGACTGAAACCGATGATGAGTACCTAGCCGTTCGGGTTCAGGCGATAGCCGGTCTTTCTCACTGTAATGATCCAGCGAGGATTCGCCGGGTCATCTTCCAGTTTCCTCCGCAGTTCAGCGATGTGAGTGTCCAGCGTGCGACTGGTAACGCTCTCATGGTACCCCCACACTTCCTGCATCAGTTCGAGCCTGGTGGCCACCCGGTTGGAATGGCGAAGCAGCGACAACAGGAGGTCGTACTCCTTGGGCCGAAGCTGAACCGTCGCTCCGCCTCGTTGCACGATGTGGGTCGCGGGATCGACGTCGATATCGCCGAACGTGATCGGAGCATTGCCCAGCTCTTCCGCCGCTTCCTGCCGGTGCGTGCGCCGCAGGTGCGCGGCAATGCGGGCGAGCAACTCGCGCAGGCCGAATGGCTTGGTGACGTAATCGTCCGCGCCGAGGCCGAGCCCCCGGACTTTGTCTCCTTCATCGCCCCGCGCGGTGAGGAGGATGACTGGAGTCTCGGTGTCGGATTCCCGAAGGGCATCCAGCACCTGGTAGCCATCCATGCCCGGCAGCATGAGGTCGAGCAGAATGAGATCGTAGAGCCCGGTGCGAGCCCGGGCGAGGCCACTCGAGCCATCCCGGGCCGTTTCCGTTTCGTATCCTTCGATCTCCAGATTGGTCTGCAACCCCGCGGCCAGGTGACGATTGTCTTCCACGATCAGAATACGAGTCACGCTATTTCCTCCACTCCTGCAGTCATGGTTGTGCCTGATAGAGTGGCGCCCGGAATTTCCACTACGATCCGGGTGCCACCCAGCGGATTACTCTCGATCCAGCAGCGACCGCGGTGGGCATTGACCAGCTCTCGAACGACCGCGAGGCCGATACCACTTCCGGTGGCGCCGCTCTGGGGCGTCGCGACCCGGATGAATGGCTCCCAGACCTTCTCGCGATCCTCGACGGCAATGCCAGGCCCCTCGTCCTCGACCTCGAGCCGGGCAACACCTTCGATCGTCGTGGTCCGGATCGTAATGGTCTGGCCCGGAGGGCCATACTTCACCGCGTTGTCCAGCAGATTCAGTAACACCTGGTGAAGCGCCCCGCGATGCAATGGAACACTGATACGATCATCGAGCGCTTGAGCCACATGCACGCCGTAGGAAGCAGCCAGCGGGGTAAAGCTGGCGGTGGACTCCCTGATGGCGTCAGAGAGCACGGTGCGTTCGGGTTTGAGGCGAAGCATCCGACGCTCGGCCCGGGAGAACTGGAGGACGTTGTCAACGATATGCGCCAGGTGTCGAGCCTCCTGCACGATGATCTGCAACGCCTCCCGGCGGCCGGCTTCATCTTTCACCCGGTCCATTTCCAATGTTTCGGCAAACAGGAGAATTTCGGAGAGCGGCGTCCGCAGTTCATGGGAAACACTGGAAGTAAAATCTGATCGTAGCCGGAGCAACTCCCGCTCGCGCGCCAACTGCCGGATGGCGACCGCCAGGATTCCTCCGGTGAGCACCAGCAGGAAGATGAGCATGGGCAGACGGGAGCGCGGCAGCCCCCCAATGACCAGGCGCGTGGCAATATCCGGTCGCAGGTTGATCTTCACGTTGAGAACCCCGCGGGATTCCCTCCACACCGCCACCGCCGAATAGGTGCTCGGATATTGGACCGGGGATTGATAGCTGCCGCTGAACTGTCCCCCTGCCGACACATCGACGCTCAGCAGCGAGTCATTCGGCTGGCTGCCTGCCAGTACTGGTGGGAGCAGCGGCCATAGCATGACCCCGCGAAACACCTGTTCCCAGAGGGCGGCGTTGCAGGTCTCGAAACCGAAGGCGGCGACCGGCGTTTCGTCCAGCTCTCGCACCGCCACATAGAGCAGCGCCCGCGACCCGGTGCTGGTCTGCCGGAACTTCGGGGCGAGATACCAGTCCTGCGCTCCGGTGGTATCCAGCCGCCGCTTGATGGTATCGGCAAGAAGCCCCATCACCTCCGGCGTTGGATGAAATCCCTCGGTGCTGACGCTCCCATCCCGCATGTCGTAGCGGAAATAGAATCGTTCCGCTTCGGCTTCCGGTGTGGAACACTTGGCAAGGCTATCCGAGGCGTGCATGATCGCGGTGACCGGAGGAATCCCGCCGCCATGTTCAATGTGGAGACCCGCGACACCGCCAAAGGCCCGGGGCACCATCGCCTCGGAGAAAATGATGCTATGGATAAACTGAAAGGCCGTGGTCTGGGCGTACTCCCGGAGCACCTTGTGTACGGTGTCGCGGTGGTTGCGATCGGCCTTCCAGGCTTCATAGGCCAGCACCGTCGTGAGCAACAGAGCGACCCCCATCAGGCCGATGGTAAAGCCGACCGTTGATCGGACCTGGGTGAATCGATGCCTGGACATCTTATCGCGAGTCCGATCGGGGAGATTATGAAGGAAGCGGTTGAAGGCTTCCCCATGCAAACTACGGGCGATGGTAGATGGATGGGGGGGCCACGCTCCGCCTTCTGACTGGACGCTGACGTCAACCTCGGCCACACGACTTGGTTGAAATAAGCCAGCCGGGGAACCACTCGGCGAGACCAGCACCGGTCCACGTAGGGGCGAGGAATCGAGATGGGGCTTAGCGCTGTCCCGATGCCGGGTTGGGGGAAGTTTTCGGCGCGAGGGCGCAGGCGGCGGATCGAATCAGGGGACCTGCTTTGCCCGACAGGATGATGGTGTCCGGTGAGAGAGCCGGAACCGGGTCACCGCCTGATGGTTTGCCGGTGGAGCAATCGTATGCCGGCCTGATCCCGGATTGGGGGAGACGGTTGATCCTGCCTTCGGGATCCCGGCAACACCGGTTCCCGGGAGAACGACATTGGGGCGGGCAAGCGCACAGCCACTCGCGAGAGCGAGAAGAAGACCCAATGCGGCGTTGGGTTGGCTCACGTTGGACACGAGGGCACTCCTTTCCGGTTTCTCTTACTCTATATCCGCTGGCGGATCCGGCGAGACCCGGGGAGGCTCTGATACGGCCGGCGCCGTCGTGTGCTCCGTCGTCTCATTGAGTTCCACCGCGACCTGGTGTGGTTTTCCATCCTGAACCG
>JBDTRF010000275.1:0-4727 GCA_039931815.1 Gemmatimonadota bacterium | reverse complement strand
CCCCGGTGGGATATCGCCGGGTATAAGCATCGACAAAATGACGATTCGCCGGCGTGGAAATCTCCGGTGAATAGGCGGCCGTCACGTATACCCCCTCAGCGAGAATACCGCTTTGCTCAATCTGCTCCAGGCCATCGCCACCCATGAGCGGGACGTTTACCCCGCGAGCGCGCGCCTGCCGCAGGATCTCTTCGGCCTCGCTGCGATACCCGGCGACCACGATGAAATCGGCCGGGTGCTTCGCCAGCCGCTCGACATAGGGACTCACGTCGGGTCGATCGCCCAGGTAGGGGTCGACGGAAATAAGCTCGCCCCCGAGCCGGGTGAATTCATCGACGAATGTCTGGCGGATTCCGCGGCCATAGCCGTTGTTATTGTACAATACGGCGGCTCGTCGCAGTCCGAGGTTGGTCCAGGCATAGCGCGCCAGTGCGGCACCATGGGCCAGGTCGGTGGGGCAGACGCGAAAGGTATACGGCCCTGCGTTGCTGACGTCGGGAGACGATGCCGACGGCGAAATCTGGGTCACGGGATTGCGACCACCGTTGTAGACCGGGGCCGCGGCGATGGTGGGGCCGGAGAAACTATGCCCGACGACCGCCACCACATCCGAGGCGTAGAAGTCATTGGCAATTTTCACCGCTGAATCGGCGTTGCCGAAGTCGTCCCGCTCGACCAGTTCCAGGCGCCGACCGTCGATGCCACCGCTCGCGTTGATTTCGTCGACGGCCAGGTCGGCCGCGTGCTTCATTGAAATCGTGAGGGAATCGCTGATAGCGCCGGTCAATCCAATCCGGATGACTGCGTTGTTCCGGCAACTCGCCAGTGTCGTAATCGTCGCGGCCAGTGCCGCTATCCGGAAGACTGCAGTCGCCAATGGAATTGATCTCATTCGCAGGTGAGGAGGTACCGAAGATCCCGGCCAGGTTCGGTGTCGCCGGATTGCTCCGGCGGCACCGGGCAGAACGGCGAACCACCGCCAGATCGGTTGCGATAAGGATGGGCTGATGTGATCGAGTAAAAGTATCGGCCCTTTAGGTTAGCCGTTTTTTACCGCTAATGCAACCGAATCACGAGGGGTTGGCCGGGAATCGAACGCGGCACGCCGCGTGACGAAATGTGTTAACGTGGGAGCCATGACACTGGATTGGACCGATCGATCACCCGATCTGGAATTTGACCTGCACGGTCAGACTGTCCTGCAGGCCATGACGAGTGCGGAGCAGTTTCTCCGCGCCCAGGCGAAAGCACGACCGTATGGCGTCGTTCGCCTGATCACCGGTCGTGGTCGAGGGGGTGGCGGCGCTCCCATCCGGACCCGCGTCCGGACCCTGCTTCGACGGCTCAAGGAAGCTGGCGGGATTCGTGATTTCGTCCTGGAGGATTCCGGCGGAAGCTTTCTGGTGCGACTGGGCAAACGGTAAGGCGGATTACCTCAAGGTCTTTTGCGCTGTCCCCATGCATCGAGGACGTGCCCATCGACCAGGCTCACGGACATGGTCGGTCCGGGCCCATCCACCCGCCAGGTAAGCCGGATCATCCGTCCGCGACGGACCCACTGCATCATCCGCTGGGGCCCCTGGAGCTTCGTCTCCACCGCACCATAACGAAGGCGCAACTCGCTGCGCCACGCCTCCAGCTGGGCCGGAGTTCCGCTGGACTTGAGACTCAGAATTCCCGTGACACTGTCGATGGCGCTGAGCCAGACTTCAATCCTGGCGCCGTCGGTGGCATCGGTGAAAATAGTGCGGCACTCCAGGACCGACGCATCCGTTCGAGAATGAGTGCAGCGAAGACCGGGAGCCTTGCGTTGGCGGATGGCGCCGGCGACCGCAGCCAGCGACTCGCCGGCAACGAACCCACGAAAGCTCAGCGGTCCGGGTTCGTGCAGAGAGTCCGCCTGGGCGTGAGCGGACGAATATCCAAGGAGAGTCAGCAGGCAAACGGTAACAGTGATTCCACGGGCGGCGAGGAACATCGACGCTACGGGAAGTGTGGCGGACCCGAATCCGTTGACCCGGGTCATCGCCGCCGCTTCCGTTTCACGACGGTAAGAGATGAGAGGTGGCGAAGCGGTGCTTAGACTTTGTGAACGTTGGAGGCCTGGAGGCCTTTGGGGCCTTCCACAATGTCAAACTCGACACTGTCGCCTTCAGCCAGGGAACGAAATCCTTCGGCGACGATTGCGGTGTGATGCACGAACACGTCTTTCCCACCTTCCTGCGCGATGAACCCGAACCCCTTGGCATCGTTGAACCACTTTACCGTTCCCGTCGCCATCGGAACCTCTTCTGAAGGGGAGCACAAAGCTCCGGCTTACCTAGCCATGTTCGGCTAGAACGAAAAACAGCCGACCGGAGCGGACTCCAGACGGCCACTCACTACCAGGCGTTAATCGGGGGCGATGCGAATATTTTCACTGCTGACATGGATCTAACCTCTGGTTTGCCGGAAGTTTTGTCAATACTGCCCCCGGCTTCGACTGGGCTGGCAGGGTAGAGCGGTGCCCGCTGGACGGGGGCGGCATCCCGAATAGATTCCCCGGTTCCCGATTCCAGTCTTCCGGCCGACGATTTTGAAACATTCAGCCGGCCCCGAGCCTCCTGAGGTATCCATGGTCATCGTTCTGCTTGCCCTTCTCCAGCAGCCAGCCACACCGGCCGCGCCGTCGGCGCCCTCAATGCCATCGTCGCCGATCGCCAAGGTCGTGATTCAGCCCGCCGAGGCGGCGATCCAGGCCAATGATACAATTCGCCTGAGCGCCATTGCCTACGATTCTGCCGGCAAGCCGATCCCGGGTGTTCGTACCATCTGGAATATTTCGGGCGGGTTTTTCGAGGGTAACGTCGACTCAACCGGCCTGGTGACGGGAGGATCAACCGGGACGCTCAACGTCTCCGCCGTCGTACGGGCAACGCAGGGCCGTCCCACGGTCGCCATTGCCCGCGTGACGGTGCTTCCTCCGCCCGCCGCGCGCATCGAAATATCGCCGGCCGTAACCCGGATGCTTGCTGGCCAGTCGTTAATGGTGAGCGCGACACCGTTTGCCGCCAATAACGATCAGCGTTACGACCCTGTTTCCTGGAGTTCGGACGCGCCGGGCATCGTTGCGGTCTCCAGCCTCGGCAAGTTGACCGCCCGCGCCGCGGGACGAGCGACGATCACGGCGAAAGCCGGGCAGGCCACCCGATCCTGGCCCGTCACGGTGATCGCCAATCCCGTCACTACGGTTGAGCTTTCTCCCGCGACGGCCTCGGTTCGCTCAGGTGATGTCGTCAACTTCTCGTTCGTCGCCAAGGCCTCCGGTCGGACCGTTTCCGATGTCATTCCGGAGTGGTTCATCAATCCCGGCGCGGGAGAGGTTGATCATACCGGGGCCTTTGTTGCCGACGTGCCGGGAACCTATCGCGTCCTGGCAACGCTCGCGGGAAAGACCGCTGAAGCCGTCGTGACCGTGCGGCCGCGGGATGCCGAGCGCCCGGCGACCATCGTCGGTCGCTTGCCGATCAAGATGATGGCCGCCGAATTCTGGCTGCATCCCGACGGGAAACATGGTTACCTGACCACCATCGGTGATCGGATCTACGCGATCAACCTCGCGGATCCCGCCAAACCGGCCATTACCGATTCCGTGATCGTCGATGCCCGCACCATCAATGACCTGATGACCACCGAAGACGGCAAATTCGGGGTGCTGACGCGGGAAGGCGCCTCGACCAGGAAGAACGGCATCGTGGTGCTTTCGTTCGAGGATCCGGAGCATCCGAAGACCATTGCCGAGTTTACTGAAACGGTGCTCGGTGGAGTGCACAGCACGTTCATCTACAAGGGGTATGTCTATCTCACGGATGATGCGACAGGGTCAATGCGGGTCATCGATCTGCGCGATCCCTATCATCCCAAGCAGGTCGCCCGGTGGCAGACGCCCCGGACCGACGCCGGCCGGATGCTGCATGACATCGATGTGCAGGATGGATTGGCCTATCTCTCGTACTGGAATGACGGGCTGGTGATTCTCGACGTCGGCAATGGCGCCAAGGGTGGCAGCCCCGAAAATCCCCAGCTGGTGTCCCAGTACAAGTACGATCTCAACGCGCTGTATCGGGAAGTCGAAGCCGTGGGCGGGCCCGGGTTCATTCGCGGAACTCACACCGCATGGCGGTCCGGCAAGTATGTATTCGTCGGCGATGAAGTCTTCTCGGCGAAGCCGGTCACCAACGGCGGCGTGCTGGGACTCGGTCGGGCCTACGGCCGGCTGCACGTGGTCGACGTCTCAGACATCAGTCATCCGAAGGGCGTCGCCTACTTCGAGCCCAGGGACGGCGGGAGCCACAATGTCTGGGTCGCTGGTGACACACTGTACATGGGAGATTACCAGGGCGGCCTCCGGGTGCTGGATATCTCCGGAGAGCTCAAGGGCGATCTGATGTTGCAGGGTCGGGAAATCGCCCATGTCTTCACTGGTGACAAGAACGGATTCATTCCCAATTCGTCCAATGCCTGGGGAGCGATCTACCGGAATGGGTATATCTATGTGCCGGATATCAATTCCGGCCTGTGGATCGTGAAGGTTCAATCCAAATCAGAACTGACCCCATGACAATCCAGAGGTAACCAGGTGCGGCAGGCGGGGCAGGGTGGAAAGGGGAAGATTTCAGGGTGAGGAGCAGCGGAGGCAATTGCAGAGCAGGATTGCACTTTTAATTTCTGCCCCGCTGCCCCGCTGC
>JBDTRF010000274.1:0-4743 GCA_039931815.1 Gemmatimonadota bacterium | reverse complement strand
GCCGTCGATCCAATCCGGGAACGAAATGTGAAACGAACGATCCTCTTTGATTTCAATGGGGTCATCGTCAACGATGAACCCCAGCATTGCCAGGCCCTGCTCGACACGCTCCGGGACCAGGGCATCACAATCGGCCCTGATACCTATTATCGCCAGTATCTCGGACTCGACGATCGCTCCTCGTTCCGCAAGGCGCTTCTCGAGGGAGGAGAGCAGGAACCCGATGAACAGAGATTAGCCGGCCTGGTCGACCAGAAGAGTGCCCGATACCGTTCCGCCGTGGGCGACGCCGTCACCTTTGTTCCCGGCGCCCGGGAGTTCATTGTCCTGGCGGTGGAAATGGGATGTTCCCTCGGGCTCGTCTCGGGTGCATTGAGAAAAGAGATTGAACCGGTCCTGGGGGACGCGGGATTGGCCGCTGCGTTCGAGTGCATCGTAGCGGCGGAGGATGTCTCCGCCGGAAAGCCCGATC
This sequence comes from Gemmatimonadota bacterium, assembly GCA_039931815.1. GTDB lineage: Bacteria > Gemmatimonadota > Gemmatimonadetes > Gemmatimonadales > GWC2-71-9 > DASYPP01. The sequence continues at coordinate 4,271 of JBDTRF010000274.1, read as the reverse complement.
CCGCCGGTTACCGGAATGCCCTCCATCTCCTTGCGTCTCAGCCGGAACACGCGATGATTGTGGAGGACTCATTGCCTGGTCTCGCGGCTTCCCGCAGAGCGGGAGTCCGCTGCACCATGCTCACCACGTCTCACCCGGCCGGTTCATTTCCTGGCGCCGACGCAGTCTGGGAGAACTTTCTTGGACGGACCCCTGCAGACCTCCCCTGGTGTGATGGCTGATTTCGATCTGGCGCTGGACGAAATCCAGTTGGATCGCATTACCCGTGGCGCGGTGGTGGCACGGGCAGAGTGCGCCGTCTTCGATATACGCGGGGCCGGCAGCCTCGATTGTCTTCAGGGATTGCTCACCAACGACCTGGTAAAACCCGGCCCAGGCAGCGTTATCTATGGCGCGCTGCTCACTCCCAAGGGCATGATCGTCGTTGACACCTGGGTGCTCCGGCGACAGGAGGCGCTCACCCTGGTCGCACCACTCCGAGGACGCCAGGCCGTGCTGGAGACTTTTGCCCGAAGCCTGCCTCCCCGCCTGGCACAGGTCTCGGACCGGACCGAAGAGGTCGCAGTCGCCATGCTGGTCGGAAGTGGCGGACCCGAAATTCTCCATAGCCTGGGCCCGATGGTGCCCGATCTTCCCGGACGCCTGACCGAGTCCGGTTCCGGCGAGATGGCGCTGACCGTCGCTCGCCCGCTCCAGCCTGGCTACTTCCAGGCTTTGCTGGTGGGAACTGACAAGGCGCTCGAACGCCCCCGGGAACTACTCGCACACGCGGGAGCAGGGTACGGGGGAACCGCTGACATCGAGGCGCGTCGGATTCTTGCCGGTTGGCCCGCTCTTGGACTGGAGATTGATCAAAAAACGCTGCCGCAGGAAGTACGCTACGACGAAATCGGTGGCGTATCGTATACCAAGGGGTGTTACACCGGGCAGGAAACGGTTGCGCGACTGCATTTTCGGGGTCACCCCAACCGGGAGCTGCGGGGACTGGTCTGGAGCGAAGCCCTGCCACTTCTGGATCGCATCATCCTTGCCCACGGCAAGGAGGTTGGCACCATTCGATCGACCGTTTCACTCCCCACCCGTCGCCTGGGGTTGGCTCCCATCCGTCGGGAAGTGGCGACGGGAGATACCGTCATCGCCGGGGGTCACGCGGCGACCGTGGTCGCGCTCCCGTTCGATACTCTGCTCGAAGACGCAGCCGGCTGATCCGTCCAGGGTAGCCGCAAGCCGTCCGACGGCACCATCCAATTCCCCCCATGATTTTCCTGACCGGTGCCACTGGCCTTCTCGGCAGTCATATTCTCTCCGCTCTGCGCGGAGAAGGCCATTCCGTCGCCGCGCTCGTGCGCTCTCGAGCAGGAGCAAACGAGGTGACGGCCCGCGGAGCGACGGCAGTGCTTGGGAGGGTGGAGGATCCCAACACCTGGAACCAGCTCAGCGACTGCTCGGGGATCATTCACTCAGCCGCGATCATTGCCGGCCGATACCCGTGGGAGACGTATTTCCAGGTCAACGTGGAAGGGGCCAGGCTCGCAGGTGAACGGGCGCGACAGCTGCGCGTGCCCCTGGTCCACATTTCTTCTGTCGCCGTGTATGGCAGAAAGACCGGGGCGGGAACGATAACCGAGTCACGAACATGGGGAGCGCTCCGCCTGGCTGATTACTATGCGAGATCGAAACGCATGGCGGAGGATGCTCTCTGGCAGGAAGCAGGGAAAGGTCTCCACCTGGTCATCGTCCGACCTTGTGTCGTGTACGGCGAAGGCGATCGCCTGTTTTTTCCCAGCATGGCCCGCGCAATGCGGCGGGGATGGGTTCCGTTTATCGGCTCGGGTGATCGACCCCTCTCCCTGGTTTACGCCGGCAACGTCGCCCAGGTGGTGCTCCTTGCGATGATGACTCCCGCAGCTCGAGGTGAGGTGTACAACGTGACCAATGATGGGGTCATCACGGCGCGGGAGTTCACCGAGGCATTCGGCGTGGGACTGGGACGGCGCATCCGTCACGTGCGCCTGCCGGTGTGGCCGCTCCTCTCGATCGCCTGGATGATTGATCAAATACGTCGGCTCACTCTGCCGGCGCGCTACCCCGGCTCACTGGGCACGGCGGTTCGGTTCTGGCGAGGTGGAAATTCCTATTCCTCGGAAAAGGCCGTCCGGGATCTGGGGTGGGTGCCGGCCAGTCGACATCGCGATGCCATTGTGCGAACAGTTCACTCACTGAGTTCGCGGCAGTCGGGCAGCTGATTCCCGGCAATGAAAAGGCCCCGACAATTGTCAGGGCCTTCTGCGACATCCGGAACAACCACCGAATTACATCTGCTTCGTGGTATCCCGCGGCATCATGGTGGTGTCCTTCATGGTGGTGTCGTGCTGCATCATCATGCTGGTGTCGGCGGGCGGAGTCATCATCGCGGCCGAGTCAGCGGCGGGGGTGTTGTCCGCCTTCTTTTCGCAGGCCACGAGCGTGACGATCGCAGCTAAAGCCAGGAACTTCTTCATAAACTCTCCTCAGTATACGGGATCCAGTGTGGATTTGACGGAGCGCCATGCCGTCACTGTCGCCGGACATCGCGGGGGCAAAGTATTCACTGATCAGGATTTGTCAAGCGCCAGCCGGTAGATTTTACCTCTGGCCTGAGCCTCGCTCGAAGCGTTCCAACCTGCCAAAAATCAGGAGATCGAGCGAAATTCAACCTAAACCCGAGGAGGCAGGAGGGGAACCCTGCCACCGCCGACGGGGTATAAGCCATTGATTTCACGATACATATCGCGCCCTCCCTACCGGACCGTTTAAACTCCTAGGACCCATGCGGCAGGTTGGCTGCAAACCACATTTAATCCTGGCACCAGAACCATGAACCTACCACGCACGCTCGGAGAGCTGAAACAGAGCCCCTGGGCCGAAACCCCATTGAAAAGCCGAGGCGTCCGCGACGAACTCCGGAGCAACCTCTACCGCGCCCTGGAACGGGGGGAAGAACTCTTTCCCGGAATAGTCGGTTACGACGACACGATTCTGCCGCAACTGATAAACACCGTGCTCTCCCGCCATCACTTCATCCTCCTCGGCCTCAGGGGCCAGGCCAAGAGTCGTATTCTGCGGGAGCTGGTGCGATTTCTCGATGAACGCATCCCGATCGTCGCCGGCAGCGAGGTCAACGATGATCCGTTTGCGCCGATCTCCAAGTTCGCCCGGGAACGCCTGGAGGAATGTGGAGAAGCAACGGCCATCGGATGGCTGGGGCGGGAACAGCGGTACGTGGAGAAACTGGCCACCCCCGATGTCACGATCGCGGACATCCTGGGTGACGTGGATCCGATCAAGGCCGCTCGCGGCGGGCACCTGCTTTCCGATGAACTGACCATGCACTTCGGCCTCTTACCCCGGGCAAATCGTGGCATCTTTGCGATCAACGAACTGCCTGACCTCAGCGGCAAGATCCAGGTGGGCCTGTTCAACATCATGCAGGAAGGAGATATCCAGATCAAGGGATATCCCATCCGGCTCAAGCTGGACGTCCTGATGGCGTTCACCGCCAATCCTGAAGACTACACCGCCCGCGGCAAGATTATTACACCACTCAAGGACAGGATCGGATCCGAAATCATGACCCATTATCCACGCCGGGTGGAATGGGGGATGGAAATTACCCGGCAGGAAGCATGGAGCGCTCGCAACCGGGAGGCAGCGGGCCAGACCCAGATCATCCCCGAGTTCATTGCGGAGGTAATCGAACGAATCGCCTTTGAAGCGCGGGAAGACAAACGGGTCGACAAGCGATCAGGCGTGAGCCAGCGGCTTCCGATCAGCGTCCTCGAAAACACCATCTCCAACGCCGAGCGTCGAAGCCTGGGGATGAAGGAGAGTGCGATCGTGCCCCGGGTCAGTGATATCTACGCGGCGATACCGTCGATCACCGGCAAACTCGAACTCGAGTACGAGGGTGAGTTGCAGGGAGGAGAAACGATTGCGCGAGAACTCATCCGGCGCGCCGCGGGTAAGGTACTGGACGATCGGGCGACGGAGTCGAGCTTCGACACGATTGTCGCCTGGTTCGACCAGGGCGGCGCCCTCAAGATCGCGGGGGATGAACGGAGTGACACCTGCCTCACGGGGTTCGGCGTGGTTCCCGGACTGGTGCCAACCGCGGAACGCATGGTGGACAATACCCACCCTGGGGTGATCGTGGCCGCCTGTGAGTTGATTCTGGAAGGACTCGCCGCGCACAAGCGTATCACCCGGTCTGAAGACCTTGGCTATACCAGGGC
>JBDTRF010000273.1:0-4788 GCA_039931815.1 Gemmatimonadota bacterium | reverse complement strand
GGCGGGAAGGGCGACGGCTTCTATTTCTACAACCTGAGCGATCCGGAAAACCCGAAGTTTGTGTCGCGATATCCGGTGTCCACCGGCCTGCATACCGCCACCTTCGGGACCATCAACGGAAAGCTCTATGCCTTTGGGGCCAAGGATCCGGTCTCTCCGTCGTTGCTTATTCTCGATGTGTCTTCCCTGGATTTCTGATCCTGACAAGGCGATCGCTCGCAGGCGACGTGGATCGCCAGTTGAATGTGGATAAGACTTCGTCCTCTTAATGAGGTAACAGCCGTAACTATGTTTCATGTAACGAGATCGACCTGTGTTTTCGCGTCATCGCTTAGTATCGGAATTCTCCTTGGTTGCGGCAAGGATACCTCCCAGCCCACCCCCGACACCATAGCACTGGTGGCCGCCGGTGGCGTCGACCAGCGAGCCCCAAATCTTTCCTCCTTGCCCGTGCCATTCGTGGTTGAGGCGCAGGATGGCGCTGCCCCGATCTCGGGTATCAAGATTTATTGGACGGTGACCAGCGGGGGTGGCGTGCTTTCGGCGGATAGCTCGGTGACCGATGCGCTGGGCCAGGCATCGGTTAACTACACCATGGGTGTCACGGCGGGTGCGCAGCTGGTCCAGGCGCGAGCCGTCGGGCTCGATGGCGCGGATTCTACCGAGGTATTTACCGCAACCGCGCTCGCTGGCGGCTTTCCTTACCAGGTGGGCCAGGTTCCAATTGTTGAAAACTATGGAATTCACGACACCTTTGTCCGGGACGGCCTCGCCTTTGTCTGTGCCTGGGACGAAGGGGTGCAGATCTATGACGTCGGCAACGGGATCAAGGGGGGGAGCCCTTCCAATCCCGTTCTTGTCAGCTCGATCAAGACCGCCGGCGGTCAGTCTCACAACGCTTGGTGGTTTCATAACCCGGTGACCGGCGAGAAGAAATATCTCTTCGTTGGAGAGGAAGGGCCTGCCAATATTCCAACGATGGCTTCGGGAGACATCCATGTGGTGGATGTCTCCAACCTTGCCGCACCGGTTGAAGTCGCCTCCTTTTCTATTCCGGGCGCGGGAACCCACAACTTCTGGATGGACGAGGCCAACCAGGTGCTGTTCGCGGCCTATTACAATGGCGGCGTGGTGGCCATCGATGTGAGCGGGACTCTGACGGGCAACCTGGCGAGCCGGGAGATAGATCGCATTGCGCCCGCCGCGCAGACCTTCATGTGGGGCGTTCAGCAGGTGAACGGCTCACTATACGCGTCCGACATGCTGGGCGGACTCTGGCAACTCGGGTTTGATGGCAGCTCATTGAGCGTGGCGGGCGGTGGAGGGAACGTGCCTGAGCGCTATTCCTCGGACCTCTGGATCCATGGCGGTTACGGCTACACCGGGACCTGGTATTTTCGCGGCAACACGCCAGGCAATGCGCTCAAAGTGTGGCAGCTCGATCAGGGTGGGGCACCTGTCCTCGAAGATTCAATCATCGTCGCCAATATCGGCACCGTGAGTGATGTCGAGGTGAGCGCTGATGGCAAACTTCTCATGTTCGGTGGCGAGCGGGGGTCGAGCTCGGGATTTCATTTCTACAGCCTGGCCGATCCGGCCCACCCTGCGTTCGTGGCGAAATTCGTGGTCCCATCGGGAATTCATACGGCCTCGTTCGCCACAATTGGTGGAAGGCTTTACGCTTTTGGAGCCAAGGACCCGGGGGGTGCCCAGCTTGTGGTGCTTGATGTGACCGGCCTGGTGCCATAGAAGCCACGAAGATCAGGCCTGCGACCACGGGGAAATGCCCGGAAATAAGGATTGATATGCACCCAATACCGCGGGTTGCGGTGGTCCTCCCCATGCTGGCCCTCTTCGCCTGCAACGATTCCGCTGCCCCCTCTGTTCTCGACCTGCAAGAGAGCCGGGCGCGGTGGGCGCATCTGCACCTCACGACGTACGTCTATGATTTCGGGATGACGGGGTTCTTCAATAATATGTCCGGACATGTTTTCCACGTGACGGTGCGAGAGGATACGGTTCGTTCAGCCGTCGACCTGGCAACCGGCGACAGCCTTCCTCTCCTGCAGGCAGGCGTCCCAACGATCGACGCGCTGTTCGAGCAGGCCATCGCCGCAAGGAACAGCGGGACCCTCTCGGACATCCAATTCGATCCGATCATGCGCTATCCCCATGTCATCAGCCTTATGGGGCCTCCCGATGCCAGCGGATCACTCGCGGCGTCCCATTTACAACCGCTGCCCTGACCGCGAGTGTCCCGCATCCCGCTCGAGAAGACCGCCCGTTTTGTCGTCAGCCTGTCGGTCCGTGCCCGTCAGCTCGATGACGAGCTGGTCCTGCTCGACCTCCGGCAGGGGGAGTACTTCAGCCTCAACGCGAGCGGTGCCGCGGTATGGAATGGCCTCGAGCGGGGATTGGATCTCGCCGCGATCGACGAGGAACTGGCCGGTCGATGGCCGGTTGAGGCTCCCGCCCGGTGGAACATGCTCGAAGACCTGGTGGGAGATTTCCTTGCGCGGGGGCTGGTGGAGCAGAGCGGTTGAACCTCGAATCATCCTGTCGGGTGGTTGTCCACGATCCCCGGATCGTCGAATCCCCCCTTTCACAACTCATCGACGTCGGAGCATGCGGCTGGGCGCGTCGCCCCGACGGCACCGTTGTACTCCGCTCTGATCCTGGCGGGTCTCGCCCTCTCTGCTGGCGATGGCTGAACCAGGCCGTACACCTCGCCTGCTATCCCGGCGACCTGGCCCGACTCGAGCCTGCCATTCAGCCCGAAATCGCGATTCTCTCCGACCTCGCGCACTTTCGTTTCCCCGACGATGGAACATCTCCATTTCCCGGCATCCGTCGGGTCATCGCGGGAAGCGAGACACGCATCGCGACCTCGGGAATCGGAACCGAGTCGACCTGGTGGACACTGCCGTCAGAGCCTGACGGCCCATCGGAGATCGAGTCGCTCTGGCTCGCACTCGTTCGGGAATGCCGTCGGATCATCAACGGCCGAAGAGTCGCGATTCTCCTCAGCGGGGGTCTCGACTCCTCGGCCGTCGCCGCTGCCGCCGGCAGTGTCGCACAGGAAACCGGATGGCCCCTGCCGATACTTGCCTCCCTGGTGTATCCGGGGCTTCCCTGCGACGAGGATCGCTGGCAGGAATCCGTCGCCCGACACCTCGGACTCAAACGAGTCACGATAAATCCGATCGGCACACCGGTCTGGTCGGAGGCGCAGGCAGTGATCCGTCGCCGGCTGGCGCCGATCATCGATGTTCAGACTGGCGCCGTGTCGAGGTTGGTGCGACTGATCCGGGACGAGGGGTGTGAGGTGTTATTGACGGGATTCGGCGGCGATGTCCTGTTCCGCGGCGTGGGGCTCGAGCAGAGCCTGATCGCGCGTGGACGATTGCTCGCAGTGCAGCGTCATTTCCGGGGCCTCTCCCAGGCCATGCCCGTATCCGTCGCCCGTCTCTGGTACGGAGGAGTGGTGCGTCCGATCATCACCGGAGCTCGATCTCCGGGGCTCGGGAAGGAGGAAATCCAGGTCGCAGGAAGTTCCGTGCGGAGCGTGGTGGCTCGGGCCATCCGGGATTCTGCCTTTGGCTGGATCATCGAAGGAACCGAGCAGGGCGGGGGCGAACCTCCCGTGACACTGGAGAGTCCGTTCTATGGTGCTGGGTTTCTCCAGGCGTTTTCCCGGGTGAGCCAGGAGGATTTTGTCCGGCGACCCAGTCATAAGGGAATCCTTCGTAGCATGATTCGGCCCCACCTGCCGGCATTGGTCGTGGACCGACAACGGAAGACCAATTTTCTCGATTATCATCGTACGTGGCTCGCAACGGAACGCACGCACATGGCTCAGCGATATCGAGCACTTCGAACAACCGTGCCCCTCGAAACAGCGTTACCTCAGGTGATCGATGGCGCGCTGGAAGCCACAGGCGGTCTCACCGGTTTCACTCGATCCTGGATGGCTCTCTCCGCGCTCGAAGTGCTGGATTCTGCACGATCTAAATGACCGTGCTCTCTTGACTTCGACCATTGGTCGAGACAGTTTATAGAGGTCATCCCCCACAAAAACCAGCCATTCTGGAGACCGCTATGAATCAGGAGAATCCTCCTGCGTCGAGGCCGGATGTTCCTGTGTTTGAGCCGCCGAAGCTGCGCGAGCTCGGCAAACTGACCACCTTGACCAGGAGTTTTCTACCGGGCAGCAGCACCGACTTCACCCTCACGTCGTTCTGAAGTTCGGGCGGTCCTTCTCTTTCGCGGTCAGTAACAAAATGCCACGGTTGATCATTTGCGCCGCATGTGCCTGTCCGGGCCGGCGGCGTTCTCTTTTCACATCCCATTCGTGACGACAAGCCGAATCCTCGCCCTCGTGCGTTCGAACTGGGAACGGATCAGCCGTGCCGGAGGTGTTACCTGTGACGTCGTTCGCGGCCAGCATCCTCCCATCGTGGTGACCACTCGGGGGCCGGTCGCGATCGATGGTGGATGGTCGTTGACGTATCCCGATGGGGCCTGGTATCAGGTGCGCCTGGGCGGATCGGTGACGATTACGGCCAGTGACAACGATGGAAACAACGAAGAAGCATTGCTTCGACGGGCCGGACCAGTCACCGCGCTCGTCATGGCCGTTTCCGGCTTCTACCCCTTTCACGCCTGCGGCATCGCGGTGTCATCCGGAACGGTGGCCATATTCGCTCCGTCGGGTGGAGGCAAATCCACCCTCTCCGCAGTAGCCGCGGATGCTGGATTCCAGATCGCGGGCGACGATCTCCTCGTGGT
>JBDTRF010000272.1:0-4805 GCA_039931815.1 Gemmatimonadota bacterium | reverse complement strand
TCGGTGCTGGGTCCGCCTACCCAGCAGGACGTGATCGCGGAGTTGACGGAACCGGAAGGTGACGGCGCGGGTCCGTATGCCCACCGCAAACGAACCGGTGTCTTCAAGACGATCCGGATGCCTGTTTTCGACCGTTTTGTCCCGGCCCGCAAGGAGCCGTGGGTGGCGGGGTACCTCTTGCCTCCGCAGCTGGGCGATCTCGTGCGCCTGCTTCTCGCGCAGGGCGCGATAGTTGGTCGCCTCACGGGAGACTGGCAGGGCCCGGTGGAAAGCTTCAGGATCGATAGCGTCATCGCGGCTCGTGGCGTGTTTGAGGGTCATCGCACGGTGACGGTCGAAGGGCAGTGGGCCGCCCGCGATGGCAAGCTGCCGGCCGGGTGGTATTACGTTCCCACCGATCAGCGACTCGGGATGCTGGCCGCCTACCTGCTCGAGCCGGAGAGCGAAGATGGATTCGCCACCTGGAATTTCCTCGATCGGGTTCTGCGGCCCCGCGGCGAGTACCCCATTCTCCGTGTTCGCCAGCCGCTCATCGGCGGCGTTGTTCAGGTGAGTCGACAGTCTTCTCAAGTAACCGGGTTCTGAAAATGCTCAAGGCCGGTGATAAGGCTCCCGCTTTTACCCTGCCATCCGATGAGGGAGAGACCGTTTCCCTCAAGGATCTCAAAGGCAAAACCGTCGTGCTCTATTTCTATCCCAGGGACGACACGAGCGGGTGCACGGTGGAAGCCTGTGAGTTTCGCGACAGCTGGGGTGACGTAAAGAAAGCCGGGGCAGTGCTGCTGGGTGTCTCCCCCGATGGGGTCGCATCGCACAGGAAGTTCAAGCAGAAGTTCACGCTTCCATTTCCGCTCCTCGCGGATGAAGATCACAAAGTTGCCGAGGCGTACGGTGCGTGGGGGGAGAAATCCATGTATGGGCGAAAGTATCAGGGCATTCTTCGGAGCACCTTCGTGATCGGACCGACCGGCAGGATCCTCAAGGTCTTCGAGAAGGTGAAACCCAGGGGGCACGCCGCCGAGGTGCTGGCGTCGGTCTCCTCATGAGGGGGAAATCAGGAGCGGTATCAATGCGCGCAAGCTCAATGGCCCGATTCCTTGCCCTCCTGATGTCGGCGGGCTGCGCCCACCCGGCGGGACCGGCTCCGGTCATGATCCAGCCGGAACCGGGCGAGAATCACCTTCGGAACGTGCGACAACTGACTTTCAGCGGCAATAACGCGGAATCCTACTTCTCGCGCTCCGGCAAGCAACTCGTGTTTCAGCGGCAGGAGGCCGTAGACCAGGGGTGCGACCAGGAGTACATCATGAACGTCGATGGCTCCGACATGCGGCGAATTTCCAATGGCCAGGGGCGGACCACCTGTGGTTTCTTTTACGCCAACGACCAGCGGGTGTTCTACAGTTCCACCTTCAAGAACTCGCCTGATTGCCCGAAACCGCCGGATCGGTCCCACGGCTATGTCTGGCCGGTCGGCCACCTGGAGATCTATACCTCGAAGACTGACGGAACCGACCTCAAGGCGCTGACCAGCAATGGCGCCTACAACGCCGAAGGCACGCTCTCGCCCGATGGGAAGACCATCATTTTCACCAGCACGAAGGACGGCGATCTCGACCTGTACACCATGAATGTCGATGGCACCAACATTCGACGGATCACCCGTCGTATCGGGTATGATGGCGGGGCGTTCTATTCGCCTGACGGGAAGCAGATTGTCTGGCGGGCTGGATACCCGCAGAATGCGGCCGATACCGCCGACTATGAAAACCTCCTGGGCCAGCGACTGGTGCGGCCGGCAAAAGTCGAGTTGTGGATCGCCAACGCCGATGGCAGTAACCCCCGGCAGATCACCCATCTCGGCGGAGCCAACTTCGCGCCCTTTTTCCACCCCGATGGCAAACGGATCATCTTCGGCTCGAACTATGAGAGTCCCCGAAGCGGCAACTTCGATCTGTACCTGGTGAATATCGATGGCACCGGCCTGGTGAAGATTACGACCCAGACCAGCTTTGACGGTTTCCCCATGTTCAGCCCCGACGGCCGGAAACTCGTGTGGGCCTCGAATCGTAACGAAAAAGTAGCCGGCGAGACCAACCTCTTCATCGCGGACTGGGTGGAGTAACGGGACTCTGCCGAATTCAGCTGTTTTCTCAGGAACTCCAAGGATGGAAAGAATGGCCAAGTCGAAGGAAGAGACAGTCGGGACCGCCTCGAAGAGCCAGCCCATCGAGTCGCGATCGTTCGCGGCCTGGGTGTGGGATTGGGCCAAGTCCATTGCCATCGCACTCGTGGTGTGGATGTTCCTGCGCACCTTCCTGATCGAGGCGTTCCGGATTCCGTCCGGGAGCATGGAGAACACCCTCCTCATCGGCGATTTCCTTTTCGTGAACAAGGCGCTGTATGGCGCGGAGGTGCCCTTCACCGGCAAACACCTGCCCGCGGTGCGCGAGCCTCACCGTGGTGATGTCCTGGTCTTTGATTCCGTGGAGCAGGAGGGGATGAAAATCGTCAAGCGGCTGATCGGTATGCCGGGCGATACCCTGTCGATGGAAGAGGGCGAGCTCTACCGGAACGGCAAGAAGGTGGACGAGCCCTATGCCCAGCACACCGATCCGAGCAAGAGTGAAGACCCGATGCAGCGGGCCAAGATGCGGCGCTGGCAGGTGGAACATCTGGTCGGCCGCGATCGCGCGACCTACCAGCCGGATCTCCACGACTGGGGTCCCATCGTCGTACCGGCAGACTCATTATTCATGATGGGGGACAATCGGGATAACTCCTACGATGGCCGGTACTGGGGATTTCTTCCGCGCATCAATGTGCGAGGCCGGCCGCTCATCGTGTATTTCAGCTACGACAAGAACAGCTACAAGCCCCTCCCATTTCTTTCGGCGATTCGCTGGGGCCGGCTGCTGGCGACTCCTGAGTAACTCGGGCGTTCCAGGGTTTTTCGATCCGGTCGGGGCTTTCTCCCCGACCGGATTTTCCTTTCCCCACCGGCGCATCCGAGGAGCAGGTCAGCTCTGTCGAAGACTCACGATCGAACGGGTCGCGAACAGGCTTCCAATCGCCGCAAGGAAAGCCAGTCCGGCCCCGGTAAGAAATGCGCGGTCATATCCGCCTTGCTCTCCGACCAGTCCGACCAGCACCGGCCCAATCACCCGCGCAATCGAGGCGACGCTATGCAGCGCGCCCAACGCGTGACCCTGCTCGCTTTCCGGAGTGAGCCGCGAGATGTACCCGGCGACTGCGGGCCACACGAAGCCTGTCCCGGCTGAGAGCGCGGCCAGCGCCAGCATGAGCACCGGGAGCCTGAGCGGTATGGGCACGCCGGCGGAGAAAGAAACCGGAATCACGGCGAGACCGATCGACAGAAGCAGACTCCCCAGCAACATCAGCGACCGCTCACCCATCCGGGGGGCAAGCCGCCCAATGAGCCAGGCCTGGACCACGGCCGAAGACAGGCCCATCAGCACGAAGAGGGCGGAAGTCTGGTACCGCTCGAAGTGAAGCTGCTCCTTCGTGAACAGGGGAAACACCACGGTGATGACCGCGAATCCCACCACCGACAGCAGGGTAACCGAGTAGGGGACGATCGTGCGTCGCCACGGAATGGGAGCGGGGCTTGTCGGCACCAGTTGAACCCTGGTTTCCTGCAGGGCATACCACCCGAAGATCAGGCTGAGCAGGCAGAGCGCTGCCGCGACAAATCCGGGCACCGCTGTCCCCGCGAGGCTGCTCACGCCGGCGATCGCCGGGCCAATAATGAAACCGAGACCGAACGCGACACCAATCAGGGCCATGGCGCGGGATCGATCCTGCGGCGGAGTGATGTCCGCGAGGTAGGCCTGGGCTACGTTGACTGTGGCTCCAATGGCTCCAGCAAGCACCCGGGAGACCAGGAGAATCCAGTAACTGCCCGCCACCGCAAACAGCATATAGGAGACGGTGCTCGCGCCCAGGCTCAGCAGGAGTATCGGACGACGACCGACCCGGTCGCTCAGCCTGCCCCACCATGGCGCCACCAGGAACTGCATGCAGGAAAAGCTTGCGACCAGGAAACCAATGGCGGTCTCACTTGGAGTGAACTCAGCGGCGCGACCGGGCAGCAGGGGAAGCACGATGCCGAACCCGATGAGATCAATCAGGACAATGATGAAGAGCGCCCGAGCGGGAGATCGGGATGAAAGCCCGGATTTTGGAGTCGTCATGCCCGCCAGCGGGGCGCGAGGAAATCGACAGTCAGAGCTTGGGGGGACTCGCGGTCGCGGAGGCGACGGCTATCTTGAAGGGTGCGGATGGGCGTATCAGGTTGGAGAAGCAGGAGATCCGGGTGAAGTCAGTGGCGAGCGGGTTTCTCCGTGCTGGGCCTCTCTCCACCGGGCTGTTCCGAGAACCCACTGCCCGCAAGGGCAGTGTAAACTGCGGATCGGCCACAGGCGAGGCAGTGCAGGGTGATCCTGCCCTGGTCGTGCGGGTGCGGTCCGGGTTCGCGTTTCGGGAATCGGTCGATGTCGGCGGATCCACAACTCGGGCATACCAGTGGTAGCTGGTCGCGGTCGGCCGCGATCAATGACAAAGCTTCTGCCGCTCGGTACTCCTTTATTCCGCGACGTCCCACAGGACCCACCCTCTCAGGGGCACTCATTCTGTTTCGCCCCCCTCTACGAATCTATAAACCGAAGCTGGCTTCGGCAAATACTCGGGAGATCCATGCTTAAGACATTCGCCCTTCTTGCCGTGCTGACGGTTCCCGGCCTGCTTCTTGAAATGGGTTCGGCTCCGCAATCACATCGCATCGC
>JBDTRF010000271.1:0-4827 GCA_039931815.1 Gemmatimonadota bacterium | reverse complement strand
GCGGCGGCGCTCACCGTGGCGCGAGCCGGCCGCGATGCCGTGGTCTACGAGCGGCATGCGGATGTCGGCGGGCGTTTTCACGGGGACTTCCAGGCCATCGAGAATTACAGCACCCGGGGCGATGCCCTGGAAGAGCTGCGCGCGGCGGGAATTGAGCCGACTTTCGACGTCACGCCTTTCAAGGAAGCCGTCCTGTACGACGATACTGAGCGAGAGTGGCGGTATCGCTCGTCCTCTCCGCTCTTCTATATGATTCGGCGGGGCACCGATTCCGGCATGCTCGATGTCGGCCTCAAGCGACAGGCCATCGAGGCCGGGGTTACTATCCGATTCGCCGAGAAGTTCCCCGCCCGATTCCCCGAGCCCCATGTCATCGCCACTGGTCCGCGTGGCTCCTTCGCGATCGTGGTGGGTTACATTTTTCGCACTTCGCTACCCGACCTGGTGCTGGGTGCCCTGTCCGACCGGCTGGCGCCAAAAGGTTATGCCTACCTAGTCACCAGCGGTGGTGTCGGTACCATCGCCTCCTGTCTATTCACCGACCTGCCCAACTACCAGCGCTATCTCGACAATACCGTCGAATTTTTCGAGCGGCGGACCGGCGCAACAATGGAAGCGCCTCGACGTTTCGGTGGCACCGGTAATGTCCGGGTGGAACGATCGGCCCGTGATGGCGAGGGCCTGCTCGCCGGTGAAGCGGCTGGCTTCCAGGACGCGCTGTGGGGGTTCGGTCTCCGTTACGCCATGCTGTCGGGTCATTTCGCGGCGCGAGCGCTGATCGGTGAGGGAGCGTCGATTTACGATCCCCTGTGGCAGCATCGTTTCGCGGGGCAGATCAAGACGTCTTTTGTGAACCGCTATTTCTACGAACGCCTGGGCGATAAAGGCTATCGTGCCCTCCTGGCCCGGTTAGGCAAGTCGGTTGACGCACGGGACTGGTTGCGTGGCCACTATGCACCATCGCCTTGGAAATCATTGATGTATCGGCTGGTGAAGCGACGCTATCAACGCGCGTCGCGTCATGCGGGCTGACAGGAGATCCGCCTGGCGCTATCCACCCGCGAGCCAGATATCGCCGTAACGGCGGACCAATCCCACCTCGTCCACTTCCAGGTCGGCCACAAACTTTCCACCGCCGCTCTGGTAGCGATACGTCCGTTCATCGGTTCTCTCGTACGTCTGATCGAGAATCGTCAGAGAGAGGTCGGGGAACTGAAGCCACGCGGCCATGACGGGCGCCGCGGCGCCCACTGCCAGCGATAACCGGCGGATCGGCAGGAGATTCGTCGACGGAGTAAACCCAAGATCAACATCGGTTGCCCCGGCAACCGCCGGGCAATCGGTTCCATTAAAGCGCCAGCGGCCGGTACCATAGGCTGAGATCCTGATGGCCACTGGGGTATAGCCAATCCAGCCCGTCACTCGAGTCCACAGGGTTCGCCACGCCGCATCACAGACCACCGCGTACTCCAGCCGGCAGACCTGCGAACCTTCCTGCACAACCGCGGTACCCGAGAGATTCCATAGACCATCCCGAAACTCCAGGCAGGCCCCTTCGAGGCCTGGCCGGTCAATTCGCCGCCACAAAATGCTTCTGGGGGTGGGTTCTGCGTGACTGGATCGCTGGGCCGGTATCGTCATGGTCGGATCGCCGTCGGGGTCAGGAGCCAGAACCAGTCAGGATGGAAAGCTGGTCCAGCAGGTTCGCCTGTGCCTTGTTGATTTTCGTTCGGGCTGTGGGCAGGCAAAACCACTCCGCCCGGTCGACCTCCGGGAAATCGGTCATCCGCCCCGAGCGGGGCGGCCATTCCATGGCGAAAGTGTTGCTGCGCAGGTTCGCCGGGTCGAAATCCCCGAGCACTGCCCAGGCAAACACCGTCTTGCCCCCGGATTGCCTGATGGGCTCGAGCTCGATCCCGACGCCCTCCGGACATTTTCCGGTTTCTTCCTCAAATTCCCGGCGCGCCGCCGTTTCCGCACTCTCTCCCTCAATAACCTCGCCCTTGGGTATCGACCACGCCCCTTGATCTTTCCTGGCCCAGAACGGCCCGCCGGGGTGGACGAGCAGGACTTCCGGCCCGTGGCTTCGGAGCCGGTACAGGAGAATTCCGGCGCTGTGCTTCATCGGCGGCCTTGGTCAGTCGAGCTTTCGCTTCCAGGTATCGGCTGAACCCATGAACTCGGAGAATGCATCGGGACTGATTCCATGGGTTACGGCGACGTGATGGACGCGCGCGAGGTATTCCTCGATCGAGATCCACGTGCCCTCAACCTGTACGCGCTTGGTCCAGGCGCACAAGGTCAGCAGTGCGTCCAATGGCTTCGCCGCGGTCCCGGGGTCGTCAACCGCGGTCAGAAACGAGCAATGAAGGCCCGGCACAAAGTTGGCCTGGGCATGAAACTGCAGGTGGCGGGTTGATCCATCTGGCAGGTGAATCGTGAAGAGACCATCCTGAACACCATCTCGCAGGAAGGCATCCCATTGGATCTGAACTTCCTCGGTCCGCGCCCCGGGGATGAACTCGCTCAGGTGGTGGCCCACTATCCCGCTTCGTTCGCGATCGAACAGCCGGCAGGCGAGCTGATTGGCGTCCACGTAGGTCGCACGGTCGTCGGCAATCAGGACACCGAAGTGAAGCGTTTCAAACAACGCGCGAAGATAGTCCTGCTCAGATGGAAAAATGGGCATCAACGAACTCCTTGAAAGCGGGAATCTCGGGCACCCGAAGACCTCAATAGGACTGACGCCCTGCGAATCTCACGGCCTGCTCGTGTCAGGTCACACCCCAGCCACGCCAGGGAAACAGGAGACCCGTATCCTGGGTTCCACGATGTCAGCCCGTCTTCACGGAGCATTCATGCGTTTCCCCGCCTTGTCGATCCTATCCGGCGCATTCCTCCTTCTCGCCGCGTCAACGGACGCGCCGGCGCAATGGCGGGATACCCAAAGGGCCCTTCGACCCGTCCCTCTCCCGACATCAAACTACATTCATCACCGATCCGAGTCTTACGAACCTGTGCCCTTCGAGCGCCTGGGCCTGGGTGGGCTACTGGGAGGGCTTACCGCCGTTGCCGGCGGTCAACTGGCGTACCAGCTGGGGGGAGGCGGCAGGATTTGTGGCGATGACCCATGCGGGTTGTGGTACGGTGTGGCGAGTACCGTTGTTCTGGAACCAGTGCTGATTCCTGCCGGTGTTCATCTGGCCAATCACCGCAACGGCAACTTTTCATTGTCCCTGGTCGCCTCGTCCGCCGTTGGCGCTGGTGCACTCCTGCTCGGGCAACGGGTGGGTATTGGCCCGCCGATATTCCTGTTGACGCCAGTGCTGCAGGTCATCGCTGCGACCCTGGTCGTGCGAGCCACGTCTCACTAAGAAGGTCGTGACCATGAGGTCCGTCTCCATGCCCAAACTGATGCTGATCGTGAGTTGTGTGTGTGTCGTTGGGTCCGGGAGGGTATCAGCCCAGAGTGTGGGGGAATTCACTCTGAGTGCCGGGATGGCGCAGGGCGTCGAGACCGGCGGGCCCGGTTCTCGAGTCGCCCTCGTCTCCAGCTTCTCTTTTGTGAAATCGCGGTTCTCATTCGGCCCGGAACTGCTCTACGCGGCCGGTACGCCGCACGTTATCGGCGTGGCCGGGGTGGTTCGGGTCCGGGTAGGCGGAGGGAAGTACCTGGTTGGAAGTCTGGGCGGGAATTCGTGGCGGTGGCCCCAGTTTGTAAATGCCAATCTCCTGTCAGGCAGTATCGGGGCAGGAATGACCTTTGGCGCCGGTTCGAGCAGGGATCGATTCATGGTTGAATTGAGGTATAACGACAACCTCCAGAATTACGCCGGCCTGGAATCCTGGGGATTTCTGACGGCGCAGGCTGGAATCCGATTCGGCTGGTAATCCCGGCGTCTTTTCATGCGAAACTCATTTCTGAAAGCGAATTTTGTGAAGACAGGTCTACCGATGATCCTTCTCGGGTTGGCTTTGGGCGGGCTTTCGGTGTGCGCCGAAGCCCAGGTCTCGCCGGCGGCAGGGCCGGATCCCGCAACGGTTGCCCTGCTCAAGCCGGCCCGGTTTGTTCGTTTTGCGCTCCCACCCCTTGGCCGGACCACAGGCACGGTCGAGAGCCACTCCAGTTCCGAGGTCGTTCTGGTCGGCAATGGTGGTCGTCAGGTCATCTCGCTGGCATCGATCGATACCCTGTGGGTGAGAGGGAGAGCGACCAAACCTGGTGCCATCGTGGGCGGTGTCCTGGGCCTGGGCGCAGGCATCCTCCTCGGCGTCCTGGCGGAGGCGCTCTGCGAGTACGACTGCGGCCACGCCTATGTGGTTCCGATTGCGCTCATCGGGACCGCGGCCGGTGGGGCCACCGGCGCAGTCATCGGCGCGGCAATCCCCCGCTGGCGCAAGGTATATCCCTCCCGCTGAAGGTCGCGTAAATCGGCGCCGACTCGCGGAGATTTGATGGCACATCTCCATCGGGTTGCCTTCATGTTGCCGGATGGCCGATCCCCGGATGACCCCGCTTCGATGCATGCCGAGGGATCTCGGCGCGGTGCTTTCTCCCGGGATGATTACCGGGGTGTACGATGGCGGACACTGGATCGACTGGCTGAACGAATCGGATGCTGAACTGCCACTCGTGCGCGCGACGACGATTGCGCGCCAGCGTTTTGTCGCCCCTCGATTCATCTGTGTGCTGGACTCACCGCAGGATCCATCGACCGGATCTTCCTTCGGGGCCGACCTGGCGTACCTGGTGGGACAAAGGCGAGGGATCGCCATCGTCAGCTCGCGCCCTGGATTTCTGCTGCGCTGGTCCCACCGACTCCTGGT
>JBDTRF010000270.1:0-4903 GCA_039931815.1 Gemmatimonadota bacterium | reverse complement strand
CCTGAATATCTGGAATCACATTGCCGTGCGCTATAAGCCGCTAACCCCTGGGTGTGTCAGCCCCTGGACTACGTTGATGCCCTGGTGGAGTCTGTTTCACTGAGCAGCGTGTCGCGGAAGAAGCCGGGAGGAATCGTCCCCATCCCCATGAACCGCTCATGGAAGCGGCGCAGTCCGCCCGCTGAGTCGCGCTGGAGAACGTCCTGGCGAAGTTTGAGAATCTCGTTTTTCCCGAGATTGTAGGTGATTGCCTGGGTCGGCCACTTGCTGTAGCGATAAATGGCGCGAAGCGCGCCATCGCAAACGGCGCGGGCTTCCTGGTCATCGATCGCGGCACCGCAGGCTCCGGGGTGGAACTGGACATGTTCCGTGAAGTAATCCATGGCTTCGCTGAAACTCATCCGCCCGGTATGAATGCCCACGTCGATGCGCACCCGCGCCGCACGCAGCAGCTGACCCTGGATCTCGTACATCAGCTCTGCCGCGCTGTAAAATCCATGTATCCGCCCGGGTACTGGCTCCGCCATCAGCTCCTCGCAGTAGAGTCCCCAGCCTTCCGTGGTCATCGAGTCCTGCCACATGGAAGAGGAGTCCTCCACGGCACCAGGGGTGAGCCAGCGAATGTTGGAAATCTCCGCGGCATGTTGCGTCATGTACTTGAAATGCCAGTCGTGGCCGGGGAAACCTTCATGGATAGCGGTATCGGCGACGGACGCGCGGTTGTTGAGCTTGAGCGCTGCAGCGTCATTGCCCGTCGGCGTGAGATAGAATCGCCCCACTCCGCTCTTCTTGAATGGCGGCGCGGGATAGTATGCCGCGTCGATCGTGCTGCGAAGAACCGGTGGCGTCGGGATCACGTCCAGTCGATAGGCCTGGGGGATCTCGAACATGCTCTGTTCTCGACCATAGGCCACAGCCCGCTCGCCGGCCTGGACATACCAGCGGAACAGTTCGTCGTCATTGGCCGGCGATTCATGAGAAAGGAATGTCATGACCGAGCGGACTGACGCTCGACGCTCGGCATCGCTGCCAAAGGCGAGTCCCAGTTGAGCTTCGCGCGCCACCTCCTCGGCGACCTCGAACATCTTGCTCTCGTACATCGCCACCTGCTGCGCGCCGTAGTCATACAGCTCGGCGGTGGTGCGGTTGACCTGGAGACAGTTCCGGAGCCGCCACTGGTACTCTTCTTCACCGGCCGCGTACCGATCAGCCATATCGGCCGGGTCGAACGTCTGCGTCAGAAAACCGGCAAATCCGGTATAGGCGTCCGCAGCGGAGGAACCAGCCGTGTCCAGGTCGGCCAGGGTCGTGGTCGCGAACGGTCGTTTGCCGAGGTAGCCTCGGGCGAGGTCGTGCAGGGTGGTCTTGAAATAGGTCGCATTGTCGTTGCTGCCCCGCAGTCCATCGCGCTCAATCATCCGGTGATCGGGCTGGTTGCCCCGGGCCTTTCCCGCGATGAGATTGGCCCGGGCCGTTTCGAGGTACTGGGGAATCGCCCGGAGTCGACGGACGACCAGCTGCCATTCGTCCACTGTACCGAGAGTTCCATCCTCAAACGACTGCATCTGTTGAATCTGCCAGTCCACCCCCCGAAATGGTTCGGCGACGTAGGTATCAACCGATCGTTCGTAGGATCGCCGCTCATTCTGGCGAAGGAGGAATCCAATTTGAGCCTGGAGTACACCGAGATCGATCCGGGCAGTCGGGCTCAAGGCGCTGGCGTTGATGGTTCCCAGCTCGCGCTGGATGTCGCCGTAGAACCTGGCTTCCAGGCCGAGGGCCGCGGCACTCCAGTCGCGCAGCCTTCCGTTGACGCCGGCGAGCGATGGATGATATCCGTCTCCGCCGAGATAGGTCGAGGTGACCGGGTTGTACTCGAGTGTCTTGAGGAAATAGCGATCCCGAATGGCGATGAACCCGGGATCGGCCTGGTTGGCGGGAGCGTCCGGTTTGGCACAGGCCGAAACCTGTCGCAATATCCCGAAAGCAGCGGCAGTCTGGGCACTACGATAGAGAAAAGAGCGACGTTGCATGGAGGACTCGGCCGAGTTGTAGGGGAAAGGAAGGTACGCAATCCGGGGTTTGCCTGGGTAGCCCGGTGCAGGACTCTGCGCTCCCTCGGGATCTCCACCAGGCGGGTTTGCAGGTCACGCCCCAGGGCAACATCGAGGTGCTCAATCAATGACGAACCAGGGTAACGAAGAGCGCGTAACACGTGCCCTTCGCAATGGTTGGCGTGGTCATGAGGCTCCGAATTAACGCGTGAGATTCTGACGTCAGGTTCCAAGATTGTGGCAGGGGGCCCGGAATGGAAGGATCCATGAAAATTGAGCCCATCTCCGGCTCGGCCCAACTATATTTGTTACCCTGGCGGTCTGAATTCAACGGCGGTCCACTGGAGGCTCTCTGATGGGGTGTACGGTTCGTGCTGGAATGCTCTGCGTGGCCATCCTGGGATTGAGCGCTCTTCCCCTCATGGCCCAGGCGTCGCCGGATTCGCTCCCGACCGGGGTGACCCACGCGATGGTCGAGCGGGGTAAGGTGGTCTTCACCGGACCAGGTGTCTGTTTCGCCTGTCATGGCATGACGGCGAGCGGCGGAACCGGCCCCAGCCTCTCCGATTCCACCTGGATTCACAGCCACGGTGAATACGACAGGATCGTTGCCCTGATCGTATCGGGTGTGCCAGCAAAAGAGTCCAAAACTGGCGTCATCATGCCTCCGCGGGGTGGATCGGCGATCAGTGATGAGGACTTGCGGGCGGTAGCGGCGTATGTGTGGAGTCTGAGTCGGGTGAAAGGTGAACGGTGAACGGTCGTCAGGGGGCTGTTATTAAGTATTGTCAGGAGCGGAATGCGTTTGATCCTCAGTGTCTTGTGTGACAATTAGTTGGTAACCTCCTCCAATTACGCTCAAATTTGAACAGATCTCCGCTGGACCTCCCTGAAACCGAGATGATACGGCTCGGCAATAGAGTGACCGAGTTTGTGGCCGGTCATTTGTCCACTCTTCGACAGCAACCGGTATATACCACGCTGACGCGGGTGGAGGCGGATCGATTGGTGGCGGGGCCCGCGCCAGAAACCGGGCGTGATTTCGAGGAGCTGCTCGGTTTTCTCCACGAGCGGGTGTTTGCCCATACCGCGCGCGAGCCCCATCCCGGGTTCCTCGCGTTTGTGCCGAGTTGTCCCACGTTCCCTGCGGTGCTGGGGGACTGGCTCGCGACGGGCTTCAACTGTTTTGGTGGGGCATGGTCGGTCGCGGCCGGCCCCGGGGCGCTGGAGCTTACGGTCCTGGACTGGTTTCGCGGCTGGTTGGGTATGCCGAAGGGGACTGGTGGACTGTTGACCTCGGGCGGATCGGCCGCCACGGTCACCGCCATTGTCGCCGCGCGTCACGCAGCGGTCGAGGATCAACCGGGAAGACTCGAGCGGGCGGTGCTGTATGCGTCCCAACAGGCCCATTCGTCGGTGGTTCGCGCGGCATGGATGGCGGGAGTGTCGCGGAGCAACGTGCGGGCGATCCCGGTCGATGCCGATTTCACCATGCGCACCGATCTCCTGGTGGCGGCTATTCGGGATGACAAGGCGGCTGGTCTCCTTCCTTTCGCTGTCGTGGCCAATGCCGGCACCACGAACACGGGCTCGGTCGACCCGCTGGGGACCATCGCTGATATCTGTCAGCGCGAATCGATCTGGTATCACGTGGATGCCGCGTACGGTGGGTTTGCCGCGTTGACGGACCGGGGTCGCACGATGCTGGAGGGGATTGAGCGAGCCGACTCGATTACGCTCGATCCGCACAAGTGGCTCTTCGTGCCGTTTGAATGCGGGTGCCTCCTCGCCCGTGACCCCCGCCGACTGTCCGACGCGTTCCGCATCCTGCCTGAATACCTGCGAGACGTGGAGACTGATGGAGAGGAGATCAACTTCGCGGACTATGGGGAACAGCTGACCCGATATACCCGGGCGCTCAAGGTGTGGCTGCCGATTCAGTATTTCGGGGTTGGGGCTATTCGTTCCGCCATCGATGTGGGAATAAACCTCGCGCACCATGCTGAGTCGCTGATGCGGACCGACCCGGTCTTCGAAATTCTTTCACCGGCCAGGCTGGGGATTCTCTGCTTCCGGGTGCGAGAGGCGGGGATGACGAATCCGGATGAAATCGATGCTTTCAACCAGAAAATCAACGAGCAGGTCAATGCGCTGGGTCGTCATTTCATCTCGTCGACCCGGCTCAACGGGAAGTTCTCTCTGCGGATTTGTGTGTTGGGATTCAGAACGGAAAAATCCGACATCGAAGCGCTGGTCGCCAGCATCCGGAGCCTGGTCAGAACGTAACGGAGAGTAGTAGAATGGAACTAAATGTTAGAACAAAGTCATGAAAGCAGAAGCACGTAACTGGAAAGTAAAGGAAGGAAACTGACAGCAGCAGAAGGGAACGACATTCTATGAATCCTGTTTCGAGCTCCTTTTCATCCGCTTTCACTTGCGTTCTTTTTTCTTACTTTCTTTCCTTTCTTTTCCTTCTATAGTCGCATCGCCGCCAGTTCCGCTGCCGAAAACTCCCCCACGAGAAATGATCCGCTGTCCACGCCGGGCCACGCAATGGTCGTTATCGAACCATTGCTCACAGCGTAGAGGCCCTGTTGGGCAATCGCGCGGCGCACCTGGGGATGCCGGAAAAACTGTTTTTCCGAGATCACGTACTGAATGACCAGGCGGTCGTGGCACCGATAGGCGAGCGCCGCGGCCGGCTCTCCCCCGACTTCCGTTGTCCAGGTGCTGATGAGGCGCATGTGCGGAGAATGCAGCGCAGGCACGCCGAAGGGCAGGGACTCCTTCAGACCGACCACGTCCGCGCTGGTTGGCAGATCGGACTGATTCATCTGGTGAAACTGGTC
>JBDTRF010000269.1:0-4908 GCA_039931815.1 Gemmatimonadota bacterium | reverse complement strand
ACAGCGGCAATGCGACTCACCAGGTCGCCAGCCTTGTGCCCGTCCCGCACCAGATCATCCGTTACGGCCACGTGGACCGCCCCTCGTCCCGCACCACTCAAGAGCACCAGCACCGAGCGTGACTTGCCGGTGCGAAACCCGTCGGCAACTCCGCCAATGGCGTCCCGGCTCTCCAGGTCGGTACCGGCAACCGTGACCGATACTCCGTTGACCACCTGAGTTTCTCCCTCGGCACCCTGCGACGAGCCGGCCTTGAGCGCCTCGGTCAGTCGGGTTTCGAGCCTGGATTTTTCCTGCAACAGTAGATCGGCACGGCGAACGACCTGGTCCGGTTGTGAACGAAGCAACTCACTGACCTGTCGGAGCCGCTCCTGGGCTTCGAGTACGGCCAGGTATGCGCCCGATCCGGTGATCGCCTCAATCCTTCGGACTCCGGCCGCAACGCCCCCCTGGGAACTGAAACGGAAGAGACCAATCTGCCCCGTCGATCGTACATGGGTGCCGCCACATAACTCGATTGAGTCACCCATCTGCACCACCCGAACCCGGTCGCCGTACTTCTCCGAGAAGAACGCCATGGCCCCGAGCTTGAGCGCATCGGGGTAGGCCATCTCCGTCGTGCGAACCTCGGCGTTTTCCAGCATCTGCTCATTGACCAGCCGCTCGATGGACTGCAGCGTCGGCGGATCGATCGGCCCATGGTGCGAGAAATCGAATCGGAGCCGATCCGGTTCAACCAGCGATCCCTGCTGCCGAACATGGGTGCCCAGAGTGCGACGCAGGGCGGCATGCACCAGGTGCGTCGCGCTGTGGTTCCGCTCGATGCTTCGGCGTCGCGGGGCGTCGACAACGGCATCGATCGTCGTCGGCTCGAAGCGATCCTGGAATGGGCCCGAGACTACGGTTCCCCGGGGATCCTTGCGCACAGAATCGACCGGTAGCGCCCAATCTGGACCGGAGAGCACGCCAATGTCGCTCACCTGGCCGCCGGACTCGACGTAGAATGGATTCTCCCGAAGCACCAGCTCCAGGCGGTCCCCTTCCTGCCGAAAAGCGAGGGGCCGGGTCCTGGCTAGCATCGACTCATATCCGACGAACTCCTGGGCACCTTCTTCTACTGTCGCCCAGGTACCGCCCGAGTCGCGAATATGAACGGCAGGACCGGAACTCGCTCGCGCCGCGCGAGAACGGGATCGCTGCTCTTCCAGGGCGCGGTCGAAGCCCTCGAGATCGACGGAGAGGCCCTTTTCGCCAGCGACAATTTCGGTCAGATCAATCGGAAATCCGAAGGTATCGTAGAGCTTGAACGCCTCTGCCCCACCGATCCGGCTCGAACCCGAGGCCACGATCTCGTCGAGGCGTTTGAGACCACCTTCGATAGTTTCGAGAAAGCGCTCTTCCTCCGTGCGGGTCACCTGCGCGATGTACGCCGCTTTGGACGCGAGTTCGGGGTAGACTCCCCCCATCTGCTGAACCACGGTAGCCGTCAGGGGAGCCAGGGTCGGTTCCCGCCGCCCCATCAGGTAGGCGTGGCGCACTGCCCGGCGAAGGATGCGCCGCAGCACGTACCCCCTGCCCTCGTTGCTCGGATAGACACCGTCGGCAAGCAGAAATGACACGGCCCGGGTGTGGTCGGCGAGAACCCGGAACGAGACGTCATCTCCCTTTTGGCTTCGCGAGTATTTCCGACCGATCAGTCGCTCGACCTCCGCAATCAGCGGAAGAAAAAGGTCGGTGTGGAAATTGTCGTCCTCATCCTGGAGCACGGCCGCGATTCGTTCGAGCCCGGCCCCCGTATCCACCGAGGGCTTGGGCAACGGCGTCAGCGTCCCATCGGCAGACCGGTCATATTGCATGAACACGAGGTTCCAGATCTCGAGAAATCGACCTGCCTCGGCCTGCCGTTCAAAATCCGCCTGCGAGATGACGCTATCGCCACTCCCGCCCTTGCTCGCGTGCCACTCCATGTCCACGTAAATCTCCGTGCATGGACCACAGGGACCGGTGTCCCCCATCTGCCAGAAGTTGTCCTTGTCTCCCAGGCCATAGATGCGGTGGTCGGGGAGTCCAGAAATTTCCCGCCAGAGCGCGCGCGCTTCCGTGTCACTGTGATGAACCGTGACCCGCAACCGTCCAGCCGGCAGGCCGAGATACTTCTTTCCCGTGACAAACTCCCAGGCGAAGGCAATGGCCTCACGCTTGAAGTAGTCTCCAAAGGAGAAATTTCCCAGCATCTCGAAAAAGGTATGGTGCCGGCGGGTCTGACCAACCTGTTCCAGGTCGTTGTGTTTTCCCCCGGCCCGAACGCATTTCTGGACGGTGGTGGCCCGCTGGTAGTCGCGCTGCTCCTGGCCGAGGAAGGCTCGCTTGAACTGCACCATTCCGGCATTGGTAAACAGGAGGGTGGGGTCGTCCGCGGGCACCAAGGACGAAGAAGGCACCTCTCGGTGCCCTTGCGCGACGAAGTAGTCGAGGAACAGACGTCGGATTTGGGACGATTGCATGGGGGGAATATAGGGCGGGAACGGGAGGATTGGCTACGGCAGGAAACGATGGAATTCCATCAGTTGGCAGGCAGGCCCCTGCCCTATCCCACGACGGAATTCACTATCTGGTGGACCTCTCGGCCGGTGAAACCGCGACGCGCCAGGTATGCGAGTACGCGGCGCCGTTTGACTGGCGGGGGAAGGGTGCCAAGTTGATCGGCCCGTTTCCGGGCGAGCACGCGTGACGCGGTGAGGAGACAGTCACCTTCGCTCCAGGTGGACCCTATCGCCTCCTCGGCGGTCGCGCGGTCAACTCCCATGGCGAAGAGGTCTCGCATCAGGCGCACCGGGCCCCGCCCCCGGGGCGACTTCGCCTCCACGTAGCTCCTGGCGAAAACCAGGTCGTCCAGCAATCCGGCGGCGGTGGCCCGGGCCACCGCCGCCTGGGCGGCCGACCGGGGATGGCCCTTCTGGATCAGGCGGCGTTCGAGGTCCCGCCGGGCAAAACCTCTCCGGCCGAGGGCGGCGAGAATAAACCGATAGGCGGCCTGGGCGTCCGCCGCCTCACTCAACTGCTGCCGCAGGGGCTCGGTCAGGATCTGCCCGAGCCTCACATCGAGTGGCCCGACGAGGGCCGCTGGAATGGTGCAGAACCAGCGACCGTTGACGTTGACCCGCACCGCGCCCGCGCCCCGCGAATCCGGATCGATGGAGGTGATGAGGTCGTTCATCCTCCAGGCTACTCCTCGCCCTCTTCAGCGACTGCGGTATTGCCGGAGTTCTTGACCCCCAGATAGTCTTTCACCTTTTGTTCGATTTCGGTCTGGAGAACCGAATTATCCTTGAGGAATAGCTTGGCGTTTTCGCGACCCTGACCGATCCGCTGATCCCCGTAGGAATACCATGCCCCGGACTTCTGAATGATGTTGGCTTCAGCGGCAATATCCACCAGCAGCGAGGTATGGCTGATTCCTTCATCAAACATCACATCGAACTCCGCCTGCTTGAACGGTGGCGCAACCTTGTTCTTGACAACCTTTACCCGAACGTGATTGCCGATCACATTCTCCCGTTCCTTGACCGGCCCGAGCCGGCGAATATCCAGTCGAAGAGAGGCATAGAACTTAAGGGCCTTGCCCCCGGTCGTCGTTTCAGGATTGCCAAACATGACACCGATCTTTTCCCGGAGCTGATTGATAAAAACCACCGCACAATTGGATCGATTGATGGCGCCGGCCAGCTTTCGGAGTGCCTGGCTCATGAGTCGAGCCTGGAGTCCCATATGACTATCACCCATTTCGCCTTCGATTTCTGCCTTGGGAACCAGCGCAGCGACCGAGTCGATGACGACCAGATCGACCGCGCCTGAACGCACGAGGATCTCTACGATTTCCAGTGCCTGCTCACCGGTGTCGGGTTGAGATACCAGGAGGTTTTCGACATCGACCCCGAGCTTTCTGGCGTAATCAATATCCAGCGCGTGCTCGGCATCGACATATGCAGCCACTCCGCCTGCTCGCTGAACGTTGGCCGCCAGATGGAGGGTCAGCGTGGTCTTGCCGGATGACTCCGGACCATAGATCTCGGTAATCCGACCACGAGGAACCCCACCGATCCCGATCGCCGCATCAAGGTTGATGGCACCCGTGGGAATGGCGGCAACCTTGACCCGGGGGGTTTCGGAACCCATCCGCATGATGGAACCCTTACCTAACTGCTTTTCAATCTGGGAGATAGCCAGGTTCAAAGCTTTCCGTTTGTCGGCTTCGAGCCGGCTTTCATCTGCGGCCATGGGAATTCCTTAGTATTGAGGTGACTGATTTTGCTCCACCTGCCCACCACCAGTATACTACCGAATATCGCCCGAATCAAGAGCGACTTTGAGCACGCGTGAGACCAGCCTATCGACGACTGGAGTGCCATCGCTCCCGGGCAGCGCCGAGACTCTTCTCCAGGTTCTTAAGCATCCGGCGGATTTCGGCCACCCGCATGAGAAGTCGATCCCCCACCACGGCCCGCATCCAGCCCGCCCCGTAGGCGGTGATAATCGCCGCCTCCAGGCCATCCAGAATCCGGTCCGCTTCCTGGAGGCATTCAAGAAAGCGGTGCAAACGTCCCGCCGATTGGCCCTCGGCGACTTTCGATGTTACCGACTGGGCCATATGAGTAACTCGCTCGGCGATGGGCGAACCCTTCGGGGGAAATCCGCTGACTACTGTCTCGCACTCATCGGCCAGGCGTTGGGACAGCTTCCAGACTCGGAGATCGTGAAACTCACGAATTGTCCTGGATCTGGCCCGGATCGGCCTCTCGGCCTTCATCGGGGTGTGCTCGTCAGGTTCATTCATGATGGGCTCAGCGCAGCAGACGCCACGCATCCTCAATGTGGGTCACGACGAGCTTGCCACCAGGCCCCTCGTCC
>JBDTRF010000268.1:0-4924 GCA_039931815.1 Gemmatimonadota bacterium | reverse complement strand
CGCTGGCCGATGGGCTGCGCACCTTCAAGCCATTGCCGCACCGGATGGAGCCGGTCCGCGAAGTGAATGGCGTGCTCTGGATCAACGACTCCAAGGCCACCAACATTGCCTCGACGACGGTCGCGCTGGACGCGCTCGATCGGCCCTACGTGCTGCTCCTCGGCGGACGGCACAAAGGCGAGGCGTACACGGTCATGGCGCCGAAGCTGGAAACCCGCTGTCGCGCCGTCATCGCGTTTGGGGAAGCAGGTGACCTGATCGAAAAGGATCTTAAGGGAAAGGTCAAGCTGGTACGCGGAGGGTCGTTTGCCGACGTGATCGAGAAGGCGCGCAAGCTGGCCAAGCCGGGAGAGGCCGTTCTCCTTTCGCCGGCCTGCTCCAGTTACGACATGTTCCGCAACTATGAGGATCGCGGTGACAAATTTCGCGCCGCGGTGGAGGCCATGTGAGCACGTCCGCCATCCTGCATCCCGGCGAGCTACGCTGGGAAACCCGTCTTCTCGCGGTCGTCACAGCAACCATGGTTGTCTTTGGCATTGCCAGCATGTATGGCGCGGCAAGCCTGCTGATTAATCGGACGGGAGAGAACCTCGGCTCGTCCTACGCGCTCTCCCAGCTCTCCGGCGCAGTGATTGGCGGTATCGGTTTGATGATCATGTCCCGCATTGACTACCGGTTCCTGGAGCGCTTCGCATGGCCGCTCCTCCTGGTGACCATCGGGTTTCTCATCATTCCGCTTCTGCCGTTCACGCACCGGATCGCCCCGGAAATCAACGGTGCCCGCCGCTGGGTCTCCCTCGGCGTCATTACCATTCAGCCCTCGGAGCTGGCCCGGCTGGCCATCGTGATCTGGTGCGCCATGCTCGCCGCCAAGAAGGGGGACCAGGTGCGCCAGTTCAAGAAGGGCGTGCTCCCCTTTCTGCTGGTGATCGGATTTGTCGCGGGCCTCGTACTGCTCGAGCCGAATCTTTCGATGGCCACCCTGGTTGGCCTTCTCGGGATGCTGGTGCTCTTCACCGCCGGAGCGAAGATTGGCCACTTTCTCCTCCTGGGATTCGGTGCGGTGCTCCTGATCGCCAACCAGATTCATGACGTGGAGTATCGGATTCGTCGCTTCACCGCGTTCATGGATGGCAGCAACGCGAAGGCGCCGGAAGCTTTTCAGCTGCACCAGTCGATTGTCGGATTTGGCTCGGGCCGGATTTTCGGATTGGGGTTCGGGCAGGGTCAGCAGAAGCTGGGCTATGTGCCCTACGCGTATTCCGACTTCCTCTTCAGCACCATTGGCGAGGAATGGGGATTTCTCGGCGTGTGCGTCGTCGTCCTTCTCTTCTTCCTGTTCTGCTGGATGGGTTTTCGAATAGCCCGAACCGCCAGCGATCCATTCGGGCAGTATCTTGCCGTCGGGCTCACCGCGGCCATTGGTATCTCCGCGTTTCTCCATATGGCGGTCACCATGGGACTGATGCCGACCACGGGTCTCACCCTGCCGTTCATGTCACACGGGCGGTCGAGTCTCCTGATCTCATTGATCGGAACCGGAATCCTGATCAATATCGGAAGACAACGGGGAAGGCCCACGCCGAAACGGGCGGAGAAGCGCCGCGGCGTCAAAGCGGGAAAATAGTGGTGCCCGAGGCGCCGTCCGCTTCGAGCTGAACATTCTTACGATTCACCGGGTGCATGTTATGAAGGGACACGTTGATCTCACACGAAACGACCGCACTGCTCTGTTTGCGCTGCTGACACTGGCAATCGCCGCTCCGGTTCTCTTCCAGGCGTTGCCCTCGCGCCTGGCGCCGGATTGGCTCGGTGCGCTGATAGGAATGGCGGCGCTCCTCGGTGTGTTTGTCGGGTTCTGGCGTGCCGGCGCGATGCATCTCCGATACCTGGTGCTGTTTGTCCTGGCGATTGCCGCGGCAGCAATAGCCGGGAGGCTGGCGTGAGGCACCACCGACGTCTTGGCGGGGCTTCCCCGTCTCGCCATCCAGCCGGGCCCATCTTCTGAGCCGTACCGGTCCGTTTCGAATTCTCATTGCCGGGGGCGGTACCGGCGGTCATCTCATGCCGGCCCTCGCCATCGCGACGGCAATCCAGGCCGCGCGACCTGACGTCGAGCCGATACTTGTCGGCGCCACGAGAGGCGTTGAATCGAGGATTCTTCCCACCCGGCCCTATCGTTTTCACCTCCTCCCGGTCGAGCCGATTTACCGACGCCAATGGTGGAAAAACTTCCGTTGGCCGTTCATTGCGCTTCGCCTGCTCAAAGAGATTAACGCGGTGCTCGACCAGGAAAAGCCGGCGCTGGTGGTAGGGACGGGCGGCTATGCCTCGGGTCCTGTCGTCTGGCAGGCGCAACGACGGGGGATTCCCACGGCGATCCAGGAACAGAACGCGTTCCCCGGCATGGTCACCCGCCGTCTGAGCGGCCGGGTTCGCCATGTCTACCTGGGCTTGCCGGAGGCGCGAGGCCGCCTTCGCTTCGGTCCGACCACGCGGGTCTTCGACACCGGCAATCCCATTGTTCCGCCGGATCGTGAGCTGAGGTCAGGCGCGCGCGCGCACTTCGGAATCGGCCCCGGGCAACGAGTCCTGCTTGTCACCGGCGGCAGCCAGGGCGCCCTCGCGTTGAACCAGGCGATCGCCGGATGGATCGATCTTGGCTTCGAGCGGGACCTGGTGGTGCTCTGGGCGACGGGGCGGGGGAGTCACGAGACGTTCGTGCGCTACCACCGCCCGCCGCAAATCCAGGTCTTTGATTTTCTCGATCCGATGGCGAATGCCCTGGCGGCGGCGGATCTCGTGGTCGCGCGGGCAGGAGCGATCTCGCTCGCGGAGATCTGCGCATGGGGACTGCCCAGCATTCTCATCCCGCTCCCGACCGCCGCCGCGGATCATCAGACCTATAACGCGATCGCACTGGCCGACGCCGGTGCCGCAAAGTTGCTTCCCCAATCGCAGCTCACCAGTGAGACACTCGGCACCCTCATCAGCACCCTGATGACGCGAGGCGACCTTCGCGGCGAGATGGGTCGCCTTGCCCTCGCCCGGGGAAAGCCGGAAGCTGCGGCGGACATTGTGCGTCATCTGTTCGAGCTTATCTGAAGGAACTGGAGCCGCCGACATCCATTCGTTTCAATCGCCCAGCTGGAGGCCGCTGAAGGATCCTGCCATCCATACTCCCAGTGTTCGAAAAATCGACACTCCGCTAACTCTTTGCTCTTTCGCAAGTTCTGAATCTGTTTTAGATTAGCTCACTAGACATGGATCTCTTCGACCCCTCGGATTCCCGCCCGGTTCACTTCATGGGAATCGGTGGCGCTGGGATGAGCGCCCTGGCGCTTATCGCGCGACGCCGCGGCGTGGTAGTAAGCGGATGCGATGGCGATCCTGCGGGAGCCGCCGATGTCGTTGCTCTCGGCGCCAGGGTCTCGAAGGGTCACGATCCGAGGCATATCGTCGGCGCCCGAGCGGTCATTGTCACCGCCGCGATTCCTTCAACGCATCCTGAACTGGATGCGGCCCGCGCTGCCGGAATTCCGGTGGTACCTCGAAAGGAAGCCCTGGCGCAGTTGATTCGCGATGGCTCGGTAGTCGCCGCTGCGGGAACCCACGGGAAGACCACGACTACCGTCATGACGACGCTCGCATTGACGGCAGCGGGTCTCGATCCCACTGGTCTGGCCGGTGGTCGTGTCAGCGAATGGGGCGGCAATGCGAAGCTGGCCGGAGATCATCTCTTTGTGGTCGAGGCCGATGAGTACGACAAAGCGTTTCTCACCCTGACCCCCTCGATCGCGATCGTCAACAACGTTGAAGCCGATCATCTCGAGTGCTATGGCTCGGTCGAGGCACTGGAAGAATCGTTCGCCGAGTTTGCCGGTCGCGCGCGGACGGCGTTCCTTGGCGCCAACGATGCCGGCGCCCGAAGAGTGGGAAACCGACTGACCAGGAAGCCCTGGTATTTCGGTCTTGATCATGCCGATCTGCTCCTCGACCGTATCGAGCAGTCGGCGGAGGAATCAAAGGCGCGGCTCCGTTTTCCCGATAAGCAGGTCGTGCACCTCCGGCTCCAGGTGCCGGGCATTCACAATCTCAGGAATGCGGCCGGCGCGCTCGGTGCCGCGTGGGCCCTCAATGCCGAGATGGAACCGGCGCTGGCGGCGTTGGCCGAGTATCGCGGGCTCGGTCGCCGGTTTGAACGACTGGGTGAATTCGGCGGCATCGCCCTGGTGGATGACTATGCGCATCATCACTCGGAGCTTGCGGCCACCCTGGCCGCGGCGCGCCAGGCTTTCCCCGGTCGTCGTTTGGTGGCCGTCTTTCAGCCTCATCTGTATTCGCGAACCGCCGCACATGGCGCGGCGATGGGGGCGGCGCTTTCTGCCGCCGATCTCGTCATCGTGAGCGAAATCTACGCAGCGAGAGAATCGCCGATGCCGGGGATCAGTGGGGAGCAGGTCGCCGCGGCGGCCCGCGCGGGGGGAGCCGAGACTGTGTTCGAGCCTTCCCGGGACAAATTGACCAAACGGGTCTTCGACGCCATCAAGCCGGGAGACGTGGTTCTCACCCTCGGCGCAGGGGATATTACCAAAGTCGGGCGGGAGCTGGTCGAGTGGCTGCGCGCCGATTAAAGCCAGGATGGTACGTCCTGGGTGGACTCGCCCTGGTCCTGCTGCTCTGGTTCGGGCTGCCACCGGTGGCGCGAGAGTTGTCGTTCTTCCGGGTACGTCATGTGGAGTTCAACGGGATCACGAACCTGACGCCGGCCCGACTCATTCCGGTCCTGCACCTTTCCGACTCCGCCAGTCTGTTCGACCCGCTGGGTGGAATGGAAAAAAGACTCAAGGCGGTCCCCGGGGTGCTTTCTGCCACGGTGCATCGGCGAATCCCGGGTACGATTCGAATTGACATACGGGAAGCC
>JBDTRF010000267.1:0-4962 GCA_039931815.1 Gemmatimonadota bacterium | reverse complement strand
CCGTCGAGCAATCCGCCGGCGGCATCGGCGAGCGGGGCAGGGGGAGCCTTTGCGGTCCAGGTAGCGGCCGTTGGATCCGATGCGGCGGCGCAGGGCACCATCACCGCCCTCAGGGGCGCGGGATTTGAGCCGCGGGTCGTGCGGGAGGGCGGGTTCATCAAGATTCGCGTGGGTCATTTTGCCCAGCGCGCGGAAGCAGTTGCGGCCGCGTCCCAGGTGCGATCCAAACTGGGCGGCAGTCCCTTCGTGGTCGTGGAGCAATGACCGGACGGGTCATCGAGCCATCGGGCAGCCCGCTCCTCCAGCAGTACCGGGAAATCAAGTCGCGACATAAGAACTCCATCCTTTTTTTCCGGATGGGCGATTTCTACGAGATGTTTTTCGAGGATGCCGAGCTGGCCTCCCGGGTGCTCAACATCACCCTGACGTCACGCGGCGATGGCGTTCCTCTCGCCGGTGTTCCGGTCAAGGCCGCGACGGAATATCTCCGGCAACTGATCGCGCACGGACACCGGGTTGCCATCTGCGAACAGGTTGAGGATCCCCGCCAGTCCAAGGGAATAGTGTGACGCGAAGTGGTAGAGACGATCACGCCCGGCGCCGTCCTGGACGAATCGTTTCTGCCCGGGACACGCAACAACTACCTCGCCGCTATCGCCCCGGGCGAGGATCGCATTGGCCTCGCCGCCATCGACTTGAGCACGGGGGATTTCATCCTCGAAACCATCGAAGCCGATGGACTCGACGAAGCGATCGCCCGGCTCGCCCCGGCCGAAATCATCACCCCGCCCGAACTCAAGCTGGTGTGCGAAGGGGCACTCAGAACCGACCGGGAAAAATGGGAGTTCGATGCGGAGCTCGCCCGTCCCGAGCTGGCCCAGCGGTTTGCCCTGGCCTCGGTTGATGGACTGGGCCTCGCGCCGGACGATTGGCCGGCGATCGGCGCAGCGGGTGCGTTGCTGCGTTACCTGGCGGAGTTGCAGCCATCCGGTCTCCCGCATCTTTCCCGCCCGGTGGTGCGCCGGAGCGAGGGACATCTCTGGCTTGACGAAATGACTCGTCGAAATCTCGAGTTGGTCGAACCACTGAGGGCCGGCGCTCGCAACTCCACGCTCCTGGAAACGCTCGACACCACGGTCACGCCCATGGGCGCCCGGCTGCTCCGTCGCTGGGTGCTCTCACCGCTCTGCGATTGTCCCGCGATTACCCGAAGACTGGATGCCGTCGAAGTCCTGGTTCGCGACAGCCGGGGACGAGATCGTCTTCGGGAGGCTCTCGATGGAGTTCGGGACCTGGAGCGCTTGACGGGGAGGGTGGCCTCGGGTCGTGCCACCCCGCGCGACATGGGCGCCCTTCGTGATTCATTTGTTCGGCTTCCCGACGTCCTTGAGTCGCTGACCGGCCTGGCCGCGCGGGACACCAGCGAGATCCTCGCGGCCATTACCAGCGGCTTCGATCTGCTGGGTGACCTGGCCGCGGACCTCGTGCGCGCGTTGTCGGAACGGCCACCGGTCAATCTGACCGACGGCGATGTCATTCGGCCGGGGTTCGATTCGGCCCTGGATGAATTGCGTGAGCTTCGCGACGGCGGCAAACAATACATCGCCTCGCTGCAGCAGCGGGAGCGCGAACGGACAGGCATTCCTTCACTGAAGGTCGGCTACAACAAGGTCTTCGGGTATTACCTCGAGATCACCCATTCCCACACGGGAAGGGTTCCCGCCGACTATGAAAGAAAGCAGACCCTGTCGGGGGCCGAACGATACGTTACCCCCGAATTGAAGGAGTATGAATCGAGAGTGCTCGGAGCGGAGGATGGCATTGCGACCAGGGAGGCCGAGCTCTTCACCACGCTTCGCGCCGGGGTGGCGCTTGCGACAGGACGAATCCAGCTGGCCGCGCGCAACCTGGGGCAACTCGACGTGCTCGCCTCGCTGGCACAGGTTGCCGTTCGCGATCGGTACGTCCGACCCCAGGTGAACGATGAATATGACCTGGTACTCGTCGCTTGCCGGCATCCGGTCATTGAGCGCCTGATGCCGCGAGAATCTTTCATGCCAAACGACGTCGCCTTTGATCAGGCCGGGCGGGTATTGCTGGTAACCGGACCCAACATGGCGGGCAAATCCACCATCCTGCGGCAGATTGGTCTCTGCGTGGTCCTGGCCCAGATGGGCGCCTACGTGCCGGCCACGACCGCGCGGGTCGGGATCATTGATCGATTGTTCACCCGGGTGGGCGCCAGTGATAACCTTGCCCGAGGGCAATCGACTTTCATGGTAGAGATGAGCGAGACCAGCGCCATTCTGCACAATGCGACCCCCCAAAGCCTGGTGCTGCTCGATGAAATCGGACGCGGCACCTCCACCTACGACGGTGTCGCCATTGCCTGGGCCGTCACCGAGCATCTGCATGACCTGATTGGGTGCAAGACCATGTTCGCCACCCATTACCACGAACTCATGCAGCTGCCGGAACGGCTTCAGCATGCGCGCAATTTCAACGTGGCCGTGCGGGAGCAGGGGGACAAGGTCATCTTTCTTCACCGGCTGGAACCGGGCGGGACCGATCGGTCGTATGGCATTCACGTCGCTCAACTCGCCGGACTGCCCCGCGCGGTCATAGGCCGGGCCGGCGAGATTCTCAAGACCCTGGAAGGCGAGCACCGGGTGGTTCCCGGGGAGCCAATCGACCCGGATCCGAGCCAGCTGTTTCTCTTCGGTGACCCGGCGCGTCACCCAATGATGGACGAGCTTCGCGCGCTCAACCTGGACGGTATGACGCCGCTGGAGGCCCTGAACCGGCTGGCAGAGTTGCAACGAAAGGCGGGCGGGGCAGATCATTGAGGGAGCGACCCTGACCCAAACGCGATCAGAAGCTTCGCGGATAGTTTGCTGCGCCAATCTCGTCACCGCAAAGGCAGTTCATTGATGATTCACACCAGAAACCTTCAAGAGCGGGATCGCATTTTCGACCTGGGTTCTTCGCGCTACCCGGCGCTGCTTGCCTGCTGCCTGGTGCTGGGTGCGTGCGGCAAGCCTGACCAGGGCGCCCCCTCGTCAAACGCCGGGAGCTCGGCCCGGAATGATGCTCCCGTCGCCATTGATCCCGATCCGCCGGTTGTGTATCCACCGTCGCTGTTTCAACAGGGCATCGAAGGGACCGTGCAGCTGCGACTCTTTGTAGACGAAAAAGGGGTTGTCGTTCCCGAATCTACGCAGGTTGCCGAGTCGAGCGGATACGCCGAGTTCGACTCGGCGGCCGTGGCAGGCGTGCCTCGAATGCACTTCGCGCCGGCGCAACACGATGGACGCCCCATTGCCACCGCATTCACCCAGCCCGTTCATTTCCGTCGCTCGCAGGGTGGAGAAAAGAAGCCATGACCCATCGCAATACCGCCGTCTGCGATTCCATCCTCGATACCATTGGTTGGACGCCCATGATTCGCCTGTCCCGGCTTGGCGCCGGTATCCGGACGCCAATTTATGGCAAGGCGGAGATTGCGAACCCGGGCAGCTCGGTCAAGGATCGCATCGGCATCGCGATCATTGAAGACGCGGAGCGACGGGGAGATCTCAAGCCTGGCGGCACCATCGTCGAGGGCACCTCGGGCAATACCGGCGTCGCCCTGGCGATGGCCGCCGCGATCAAAGGCTATCGATGCGTGTTCACCATGCCCGACAAGATGTCCCAGGAGAAGGTGCGGTTACTCAAGGCCTACGGAGCTGAAGTGGTTGTCGTCCCTACGGCCGTGCCTCCCGATCATCCTGACCATTACGTGATGAAAGCCAAGCAGATCGTGAAGGACACCCACGGAGCGGTCCTGGCCAACCAGTTCTACAACCAGGT
This sequence comes from Gemmatimonadota bacterium, assembly GCA_039931815.1. Lineage (GTDB taxonomy): Bacteria > Gemmatimonadota > Gemmatimonadetes > Gemmatimonadales > GWC2-71-9 > DASYPP01. Next base: position 1,113 of record JBDTRF010000267.1, on the reverse strand, counting down.
GAATCCGGAAGCTCATTACGCGACGACCGGCCCGGAGATCTGGGAGCAGACCGGAGGCAAGGTGACGCACGTGGTGGCCGGCGCGGGAACCGGCGGCACCGTCAGCGGGGTGGGGAAGTACCTGAAGGAAAAGAACCCCAAAATCCGAATCATCGCCGGCGATCCGGTGGGCTCTCTCTACACCGGATACTCAAAGACTCACACGATGGGGGAAGGCCACCCGTACAAGGTCGAAGGCATCGGGGGCGACAAGATTCCGACGACGCTGTGGTTTGATTTTGTGGACGAGTTCCGCCAGGTGCCGGATCGTGAAGCTTTTGCAATGACTCGGCGACTGGCCCGGGAGGAAGGAATCCTGGCCGGAGGATCATCGGGTCACAACCTGGCCATTGCCTGCCAGGTTGCGCGAGAAGTTGACGATCCTGCCCTTCTCGTGGTTACCCTGATTTGTGACACGGGCGAGCGGTATCTTTCCAAGGTATTCAACGACGAATGGATGCGGGAAAACCAGATGCTGGATCTCCCCAGGCCCACGGTTCAGGATCTCCTCTCACGGCGGGATACAGGGGCACCGACGCTGGTCAGCCTGGCCCCATCGGCCATGGTGCGCCAGGCGCTCAACCTGATGAGTACGTGGGAGGTGAGCCAGATTCCCATCATGGACCAGGAGGAGTGCGTGGGCGGCATCAACGAGGGAACCCTGATGACGCGCGCGCTCGCACAGCCCGCCCTGCTGGATCGACCAGTGCGCGAAGTCATGGATCCACCGTTTCCCATTGTGGACGCCACGTTCACCACGGATCGTCTCGCGGCGATGCTCACTCGGGAGAGCCCGGCGGCCCTGGTGGAGAAGGACGGCAAGCTGATTGGCATTGTGAGTCGGTATGACGTACTGCAACATATGATAGGCAATCGCTGAGTCTGGCAAACAGGGGCAACGCGGCGCTGTTGGTTCACATCTCACAGCGCACCACACCCGGGAGCTTTCAACTTGCATGTAACGGTGCTTACCGGTGGAACCTCAACCGAGCGGGATGTCGCCCTGGCGTCCGCGGTCCAGGTCGTCGCGGCGTTGCGCCTGGTGGGTCACCAGGTAACAGTGGTCGATACCGC
>JBDTRF010000266.1:0-4963 GCA_039931815.1 Gemmatimonadota bacterium | reverse complement strand
TGGCCTCCTGAATCCGCCTGACGCCACGCGAGTTGGGCAAGGTATGATCGAGATAGTCGGCACTCGCCGTCGAGAAGATGGTGTCCGACATCCCCCAGATGATCCTGGTCGGGACGGAGCACTGCTTCAGCTCGCGTTCGATCCCCGCCAGCGGATTCACCTCGAGACCCAGGTGATAGGCAATAAATTCCGACTTCCGCCGGGGAGAGCTCAACGACGGGGTGAAGTAGTAGTCAATGACGTCGTCGGTGAGGATGGCGGGGTTGACGTACACCGCTGTGCCAAACTGCGAACGACACAGCGCCTTGTCCGCCACCCATGGGGCGAGGACTTTGTCGGGCAGCGTCCCTTCATGGGCCATGTCGAGGATCGGCTTGAGCGCCGGAGGCGGACTGTCCGGCTCCGCATCGCAGTTAGTGAGCAGCATGGTCCGGACCCGGTCACGGTGATGCACCGCGAAGAGCTGCGCGATAGCACCGCCGCTATCGCTCGCAATCAGATCCACCGTCGGGATGGAAAGTGTGTTCAACAACTCCACCAGCATGGCCACCTGGGCCGGGGGTGTGAGGCTCTGGCCTTCCGCCGCCTGGGTGAAACCCAACCCGAGAAAATCCGGCGCCACGCACCGGTGCGTGGTCGACAGGCGATCAATCGCGCCCCGCCACTGCAGGTTGTTGAGCGGGAGGCCATGCAGCAGCAGCACGGCGTCGCCCTTTCCCCGGTCCATATACGCGACTCGCCCGGAGCTGAGCGCGGCGTAGCGACGGGCGGCGCGGTATCCGGCCGGGTCCAGCGGTCCGTCCGCGACGCCACCCTCCCCATTCGCACGGCGTGGTGAAGCGGCGGCGTTGCTCGAAGCCAGTGGCACGTACCCGGCGAACGCTCCCACTGCCAGGGCCTGTCCTGCTCGGAAAACGAAATCTCGACGGCGCATCGTTCCTCTATCGGGAGGGGTGAACAATCGTGTGGGTCGACGATAGAAGTGGCGGCTCATGGAGGCAATAACCTCCGAGGTCATAGTTATCTCAACTCGCCGTAGTAGTTTCCAGTATGGAATCACCTGGCCATCGAGCAGCACCCGATACGTCCAACCTGCCGATTGGGTTTGGCGCACTCCTCCGCGAGTGCCGTTCCGCTCGCGGCTTGAGTCAGCTCGCCCTCGCCCTCTCCGCCGGCGTATCAGCGCGGCACTTGAGCTACGTGGAGACCGGTAAGGCCCAGCCCAGTCGTGAGATGGTGAGCCGGCTGGCGGACACGCTCAAGATGCCGCTGCGCGAGCACAATGTTCTGTTGCTGGCCGCGGGATATGCCCCGCGCTTTCCCGAGACCGCGCTCAGCACCCCGCGACTGAGCCAGGTCCGCCACGCGGTGGATTACCTCCTCGCGAAGCAGGAACCATTTCCGGCCTTCGTCATCAACCGTCGATGGGATGTACTGCTGGCGAACGCTGCGGCGGACCGGGTCGCGAAGTTCCTGGGGCTCAAAGGCCATTCGAACATGATTCGGCAGCTGTTCGACCCCACTGATATCCGGCAGTACGTGGTCAACTGGGAAGAGATTGCGGGAGATCTGATCGGGCACCTGCACGGCGCGATTGCGTCATCCGCATCCGACACCGAAGCCAGGTCGCTGCTCGACGAAGTGCTCCAGTATCCCGGTGTGCCCGAACGGTGGCGCACCCGGGACCTGGGTGCCGAACCTCCTCCACTGCTCACGACGGTATTTCGCAAGAATGGCCAGGAGCTCCGCTTCTTCTCGACCATCACCACCTTCGGTACCTCGGGGGACGTGACCGTCGATGAATTGCGGATCAAATGCAACTTCCCGGGAGACGATGCGACCGCTGATCTGTGCCGAGACCTGGCTCGGCAGGCGGAGAATCCGATGCCTGTGTGACCGTCTTCCGAGTCAGCCTTCACCCAGAACAGTTTGCCCACTATCTCCGCGGTAGGACGCTTTCCACTAACGCACACCAGTAACTGGCACCGATCGGCAGGATTTCGTCCTTGAAATCATATCGAGCACCGTGCAGCGTGCGTCCCTCTTCCATAGGCCCATTGCCAATCCAGATGTAACATCCCGGCTTCTCCGCGAGCATGAAGGCGAAATCCTCGCAACCCAGGCTCGGGGGAAGGTTCCGATGCACATTGGCTTCGCCGACGACCAGTGCGGCCGCGCGCGCGGCTTTTTCGGTCGGCTCCTCGGCGTTCACCGCCGGAGGAATCGGCTTGTGGTGGCGCAGGGTGACCTTGACGCCATGGGTCGCGGCGACGCCTCCCGAGATTTGTCGAAGGGCCGCCTCGAGCACCGGACGTAGTTCGGGATTGAAATAGCGACAGGTTCCCCGGAGCACGACCTCTTCCGGGATGACGTTCCAGGTATTGCCGCCGTGAATCTCAGTCACGCTGACAACGATGTCTTCCTGCGGGTCGATGATGCGGCTGGCGATCGTTTGAATGGCACCGATGAGGGTCCCGACCGCGACAATCGGATCGTCTCCGAGGTGGGGCATTGCGGCGTGGGCGCCGCGACTGCTCAAGGTGATTTCAAACTTGTCGTCCGCGGCCATCATCGGGCCTGAGCGGACCGCGAATGCACCTACCGGAAGGCCGGGCCAATTGTGCATGCCATACACCTCGTCCACCGGGAAATGGGTGAACAGGCCAGCCTCGACCATCACCTGGCCGCCGCATTCATTCTCCTCCGCCGGCTGAAAAACAAAGTGGACGACTCCATCGAAGTTGCGTGTTTCAGTGAGGTAGCGCGCCGCGCCAAGCAGCATGGTCGTGTGGCCATCATGCCCGCAGGCGTGCATCACTCCGTTGTGGGTCGAGGCATGCGCAGCGCCCGTCTTCTCCTGAATCGGCAGCGCGTCCATGTCGGCCCGCAGTGCGATGGCGCGATCGCCACTGCCACAGCGCAACGTTCCGACGATGCCGGTTCCGGCGAGTCCGCGATGGATGGGGATCCCGAACGCAGTGAGCTTCGTGGCGACAAAGTCGGAGGTTCGGTGCTCCCGAAACGCCAGCTCGGGGTGGGCATGGATGTCATGCCGCCACGAAATCATGTCACGGTGGAAATGAGCGATGCGGTCGGGGATAAACACAGAGGTCTCTCAGGTATCAGGAGCCTGAATAATGGCCTCTTGTCGCGACGATTGATTGAACGTTATTGCGGGGTGCCGAGATAGTGTCCCGGTGTTACGCCATAGGCAGCCTTGAACTTGCGAATGAGATGGCTCTGGTCGGAAAATCCTGAGGCCAGGGCCGCTTGTGCGGGTGGTGTGCCGGCGAGTAGCAGCCCCTTGGCGTGACGCAGGCGAAGCTGGGTCTGATACAAATGGGGGGGCAGGCCAGTCGACCGGCGGAAGGCGCGAAGCAGATGAAAGCGGTCGACTCCGCCGAGCGCGGCCAGCTCGGCCAGCGACACGTCTTCCGCAAAGTGGGCGTTCAGGTAATCGCGTGCTATCGTGACGGCGCGGGGAGCACTCAATCGATCTCTGCCTGGCTGGGCGTTCCTGCTGTGGCGGCGGGCAAGGTCGACCAGGGACGTGAGCAACAGCGTCTCGCGCTCAACCCGGGCATCTGCGTCCTCGAAGGCATGATGAAGTCGTGAGAGACGGTTGGCGAGGTGGGGATCGTGGACAACTCCCTGCGGGAAGAACGGGGTGCCGACCGGTCGTCTGGCGGCTTCTTCCATTGCAGAAACCAGCATCGCCGTATCCACATAAATCATCCGATAGGAGTAGCCTCCATCGAGCGTGGCTGGGCCACCATCATGCGCCTGGTCGGGGTTGACGATGACCACGCGTCCCGGAATCGCCGTCCACACCGTCCCTCGTGAGGCAAAGGCATGCGAGCCTTCCTCGACGACACCGAGGGCATAGCCCTCATGGGAATGCCGGGCGTATCGATGCGTGCTGGCATCCGCCCGGAGGAGATCAAGACCTCCGATATCGTCGATGCGCCAATAGCGGGAAGCCGCGCGCTTCCCGGGAAGGCGATTCGGTGATGCCGATGTCCCGATTGATGACTTCATCTGGTCACCCAGGTTCGCCTTAGCCTGGCGGAGGACAACTCCGGCCGAGGCTGTCCTGCTCGGAATACGAACTCTCGACGGCGCATCGTTCCTCTATCGGGAGGGTGAACAATTGTGTGGTCGACGGTAGAAGTGGCGGGTCATGGAGGCAATAGCCTCCGAGGTTATAGTTATCTCAACTCGCCGTTCTAGTTGCCAGTATGGAATCACCGGGTCATCGAGGCAGCTTCCGATGCGTCCAACCTACGGATTGGGCTTGGCGCACTCCTTCGCGAGTGCTTTGCCGCTCGCGGCTTTAATCAACACGCTCTCGAGAGCCGTGGCCTGTTATAGCCTTGTGATCTCGATCCGCAACGAACAACCTTCAAGGTCCCTAACCTCGGCAGAAGCCACGCACTTGATGTTCAGGAGGGACCTAGCAACCCCGCTGACATCATGATCACGAGGAACACTCGCTCCCACACTACCGCTGCAACCCCAAAAATACAGAAATCAGCGAGGAATAGAGCAGCGGGTGGCAATTTGTGAGCAAGATAGTTGTGATGCAGCAAGGCACAGGTGAGAACCGCAAAGAATGTTATTCCTGCTGTTAACACGAGAGGCACTTCAGGAACGCCGCTGTACCAGATGAATATATCATAAGCAATGCCAGCCAGTAACAGTAAGAGAGTGGAAAGCAGTTGTGGCCGCTTCGGGAAAAGACTGTTGGAAAGAATCAACACAAGGCCGACGATGGCGCCCTCGACTATTACCGGAAAGAATTCGTTCATGGGGTCTTGCTGACCTTTCGTTGCTCGGGTGGGTCGCATTCTCCAGTGGGAGCAACCATACCCGGGGTCAAGGCCGGATCCTCCGCAAGCCCAGGCGCGGGTTGAAGAGCAGCATCGCGCCATCCGGAACTCTCCCGTCGGCATCTGTTACGACC
>JBDTRF010000265.1:0-4966 GCA_039931815.1 Gemmatimonadota bacterium | reverse complement strand
GCGTCCGGGTTATGGCCCGCGTCCCGCGGCGCTCCGGTTGCACCGGCCAGTCGAAGAAAGTGAGATCGGTGCCCGGGGTTCCCAGGTCGTCTGCATAGAAGAGGTGGTAGGCGCTGACATCATCCTGGTTGACGCTGCGCTTGACCAGTCGCATGCCCATCGTCTTCGTATAGAAGCGATAGTTGTCGCGAATCCGCGCTGAGACTGCGGTGAGGTGATGAATCCCCGTGAGATCCAGCGTTGACGTATTCGCGCTCGGCGCCGGCTGGTTGATGGTTTCCTGGGTGATCTTCGACATTATCGCTCTCCTTCATTTGTTCGTTGAATTCAAACCGTCGACACTGGTTCCCAGCTTTCGCAGCAGAGCCACCAGGGTCATCCGCTCCTCGGCAGTCAGGATCGAAACCAGCAGGTCCAGGTCCTGAGCATGACGCGCAAACAGGGGCCTGATCACCGTGTGGCCGAGATCAGTGAGGTGGACGATGCGAATCCGGCGATCGCCGGTCGCGTCCTGCCGCTTCACCAGACCACGACTGGCCAGGCGATTGACCGCGGTCGTGATGGACCCTGTCGTCAGAAAGACCTTTTTCCCCAGGACGTTGACCGGCAGTGGCCCCTTGTGAAGCAGCGCCTCGAGCACGGCAAAGTCGCTGAAGCAGAGGCCGGTTTCTTCAATGCTCAGGATGGCTTTGCGATCGATGGCCCGGCTCGCCTTGCGGAGAACCAGCGTCGTCTCTGTCCCGGAGGGTACCTGTCGTAGTGGTTCACTCATGGAGATAATCTTATACTTATATATCTTGAAGTCAAGGGATATGCAATGCATTGGTATTTATGATCTTACACATTGAGCACTGAACTTCTAACGCCATATCTTTGTTGATTCTGCGGTGAAACACGTCTCGCCTTATCTTTTTGTGACCCTGTCCCCGGACGCCTTCGCATGACGGTGCTCGCGCTCTTTCTGCTCCTTGCTTCCTTCCTTGTCGGAATCATTCTTATTCCGCTGGGGCTGCCTGGTCTCTGGTTGATGTTACTGGGGATCATCGGCTATGGGGCGCTCACGGATTTCCAAACGATCGGGTTGACGACACTCATTCTGGCAGCATCACTGGCGTTCCTCGGCGAAATAATCGAATGGCGGATTGGCTTCAAATACGCCAAACGATATGGGGGCTCGCGTCGAGCAGGGTGGGGAGCGCTGATCGGGGGGTTGGTCGGAGCGATCGCGGGATTGCCAGTGCCCATTATCGGGAGTGTCCTCGGATCGTTTCTCGGGTCCTTTGTCGGGGCCGCAATTTTCGAATTTACCACGTCACCCGACACGGCCGTGGGCGCCGGTTGGGGAGCGTTGCTTGGTCGAATCGTGGGGACGGCCGCGAAAACCGCTTTGGGCTTCGTTATCGCCGTGATAGGTCTTGGCGCCGTTCTTCTGAATTGAGGTTTATCCCGTGGAAATGCGAAAGATCGGCTCACTCGAGGTTTCGGTCGTTGGCCTTGGGTGCAACAATTTTGGCGGACGGCTTGATGCCGAGCGAACGGCTGGTGTAGTCCGCGCCGCGCTCGACGCTGGAATGAACTTTTTCGATACGGCCGATATCTACGGCGGGACGCGCAGCGAGGAATACCTTGGTCGCGCGCTGGGTCCGCGGCGGGCAGATGTTGTCCTGGCGACCAAGTTCGGCATGGAGGTTGACCCCAGGCGAAAAGGTGCTCGACCTGAGTATCTCCGCCATGCTCTGGAAGACAGTCTCCGTCGCCTGCGTACTGATTTCGTGGATCTCTACCAGCTGCATCAGCCGGATCCGACTGTTCCCATCGCCGACACTCTGGGCGCGCTCGATGACCTGGTCAAGGCTGGCAAGGTGCGGGAAACTGGCTGCTCCAATTTCTCGCCGGCCCAAACCGTCGAGGCAGAGCGGGCGGTCCTTCCCGGCAACGCCCGCTTCGTGAGCGTCCAGAACGAATACAGCCTCCTCCATCGTGACCCGGAAGATGGCGTGCTGGAGACGTGCCGACGGTTGAACCTCGCGTTCATCCCCTTTTTTCCGCTTGCCAGCGGGTTGCTCACCGGGAAATACCGCCAGGGACAGGTTCCGCTGAAGGGGAGTCGATTGTCGGAGGGAGGGCGCTACCAGCGGTGGCTCAGTGATGCGAAACTGGCGGTGGTCGAGAAGCTGATAACCTATGCCGAATCGCGAGGCCACACGATTCTTGAACTGGCCATCTCATGGCTGGCCTGCCAGCCTGCAGTCGCTTCCGTCATAGCCGGGGCGACCGCCCCAGCGCAGGTGGTGGCCAACGCCAGGGCCGCGGACTGGAAGCTTAGCCCGGAGGACTTGAGGCTTGTGGACCGAATCCTCGGGAGCCGGTCAAACGACTGAGGGAAGGCCGAACGGGAGAGTCACTGAAACGCTCACCGGTAAATCGGCGGAATAAGCGGCCGCAGCGCGAATGCTGCCAGCCGTTTTCCATTTCGTGATGTCGCCCTGAGCTTTCCGGTGATGTAAGTCGCAGGACAAAGCTCCCCCCCCTCTTATGGTAAAAGAAAGGTGATCTGGGCTGCGGGCCCCGGCCCGATGATCGATCGCGAAATGGAGATTGAGCGGTCGCCGTCGGTATGACAGAACTGAGAGTGCAATGAGAGCTGAAAAAGAACCAGAATTGAAGGCGTCGGCCGACGAAATCATTCGGGTCTACGCACCCACCGGTGACGATGCTGAACTCACCAGTCAGATCCTCTCGCACGGCAGGCGGGTCGAGGTGGAGTCTTCGCTGGAACAGCTGTGTGACGCCTTGTCGAGCGGGGCGGGTGCCGTCATTGTGGCCGAAGAAGCGCTTCTTCCGTTGACGGAACACTGTCTTCTCGATGCGATGTCCGGGCAGCCCTCCTGGTCCGATCTTCCGGTGATCATCCTTACCTCCGCGTTGTCTGTCAGCCGGCCGATGAACGATGCGGTGGTAGCTCTGTGTGCCGGGGCGAATGTCATCCTGATGGAACGACCACTGCATCCGGTTACCCTGGTGGCGGCAGTCGAGTCGGCACTCCGCGCCCGGCGGCGCCAGTACCAGGTACGCGATTATCTGAACGATCGAGAGCGCGCGGAGGAACGCGTTCGGCAGGCTCAGAAAATGGAAGCGGTAGGACAACTGGCCGGCGGTGTCGCGCACGAAGTCAACAATATGATGACGGCCGTGATCGGCTTTGGCGAACTGGCACTTCGACGGCTGGGCGATCAGGAGGGGGTCCGAAGTGACGTCGAGGAGATGGTCAAGGCCGGTTACCGGGCCGCGGCTATTACCCAACAGCTGCTGGCCTTCAGCCGCCAGCAGGTCCGTCAGCCCAAGGTACTTCAGGTCGAGCAGGTAGTTTGCGATCTGTCCAAGCTCCTGAGGCGTCTTCTCGGAGCTGACCTGGAACTGGAGCTAAGGTTGCCGGCGGGCCTGGGAGCGATCAGGGCTGACCGAAATCAGTTGGAACAGGTCCTGATCAACCTGACGATGAATGCACGGGATGCCATGCGGCCCGGCGGCAAACTCGGTATATCCGGCGAGATGATTCAACTGGATGAATCCTTTCGCCGGCACCACGGACTGGAAATCTTTCGACCCGGGCCCTACCTGCTGCTTGCCGTGAGCGACACGGGATCCGGGATGGACACCGCGGTCCAGGAACGGGCGTTTGATCCATTCTTCACGACCAAGCCGGTCGGGAAGGGCACCGGACTCGGCCTCTCGTCCGTCTATGGAATCGTGAAACAGTCCGATGGATATATCTGGCTTTACAGTGAGCCGGAAATCGGGACCACATTCAAGATCTACCTGCCCATCGTCCAGGTGGCCGCCGCGTCGGAAGCGCCTGTCCCGCCGGCTCGAAATGGTCACGAGACCATCCTGGTGGCCGAGGATGAAGATCTGGTGCGGCGTCTGATCCGGTCGGTGCTGGAAGAGCGCGGATACAGGGTGCTGGAGGCCATGAATGGAGTGGACGCGCTTCGGGTACTGGCGGCTCATTCAGACCCCATCGATGCGCTTCTGACTGACACCGTTATGCCGCGAATGGGCGGATTGGAGCTGGCCCGCCGGGCTCGGGCACAATTTCCCAGGCTGCCGGTCCTTTTCATGTCGGGATATGCCGGTGATGATATTCGGGATCGAGGACTCCTCGAGCCGGGGGTTCCCTTCGTCCAGAAACCGTTCTCGCCCAACGTGCTTGCCGAGCGGGTTCGCTGGCTGCTGGACGGAACTCCGGCCAGCCCACCGGGGCTTGAGGCTCACGTGCCTAATCAAGTCTCAGTCCTGGATACCAAGGGGCGAATGGGGTGAGCCGGATCACCGAAGGTGAGAGTCCCGGGGGAAACATTGCAGGACAATCAACGTCCACAATCCCGGAGGTGGAAATGGACCAGGTCAAAGATCCCGTATGCGGCATGATGATCAGCCGCGCAAGCGCCGTGGGCAAGGCATGGCACAAAGGCCAGGAGTACAACTTCTGTTCCGACACCTGTCGGCGAGCCTTCGAATCCGAACCCCAGCGGTACACCGATACCGAACGCCACGAACCACCATACACTGAGACGAAGGGTTTCGTTGCTCCCAAGTTCGGGTCCGCCGGTAGTGGCGGCCTGGAAAACGAGCCGATCCCTGAAATGCACGACAAGAAATGACTCAAGTGGTATCTGAAACGTGATCGGCGGCGGCTCTTACCAGTGCCGCCGATTTCATTCCGCCCCGCCCACTCCATGGGTAAACGCGGCATTCGTGCCGCGGTCGTGATCTCACTACGTTGGCGACACGAATTTCTCCTGCAGGGTGACGGAAGCGGCCTGTTTCGACGGTGGCGGCGTGGAGTCCGGGGGAAGAATGCTTATCTTAATCTTTCCTCCCCTCTTACAGTTGAGCCGCTTCATGCGTCGCCCCGGAACGTCCGCTGGTCTCCTGCTGGCTTTGTGTGCGTCCGGTGGTATCG
>JBDTRF010000264.1:0-4980 GCA_039931815.1 Gemmatimonadota bacterium | reverse complement strand
CCTTCGAATATCGTGGTTTGCTGGGCCGGCGGCTTGATCCCGAATCGTTTATACGCCAGCGCCGTGGCACACCGGCCGCGGGCCGTTCGCTCAAGGAATCCCTGTTGAATGAGGTACGGCTCATACACCTCCTCCAATGTGCCACTGTCTTCTCCCACCGCAATGGCGATGGTATTCAGACCGACTGGCCCGCCGCTGAATTTCTCGATGATGGTCGTCAGAATCCTGGCGTCCATATCGTCGAGACCGAATTCGTCGACGTTCAGCCGAGCGAGCGCGTCCCGGGCGACTTGAACAGTGATCCTTCCATCGGCGCGAACCTGGGCGTAATCGCGCACCCGGCGGAGCAGGCGATTCGCCACCCGAGGGGTTCCCCGGCTTCGCTTGGCGATCTCGACCGCCCCCGCCTCCTCGATTGGAACCGAAAGAATCGAAGCGCTCCGTTCGATGATCGTCTGGAGATCGCTCGCCGGATAAAAATTGAGTCGCTCGACCAGCCCAAACCGGGCTCGCATGGGCGGCGTCAGCATGCCGAACCGGGTGGTCGCGCCGATCAGGGTGAATTTCTCGATTGTCATCGGAATTGTCTGGGCCCTGGGCCCGTCAGATATCCGGACATCGACGCGATAATCCTCCATCGCGGGATAGAGAAACTCTTCCAGCTGCGGCCGCATCCGGTGGATTTCATCGATAAAGAGGATGTCTCCCGGCGCGAGCGTGGTCAGCATTCCGACCAGGTCGCCCGGTTTCTCCAGGACGGGGCCCGAGGTCGTCCGCAGCTGGACGCCCATTTCGCGCGCGACCAGCATGGCCAGCGTGGTCTTGCCCAGCCCGGGAGGGCCGAAGAAGAGAAGGTGATCAAGGGTTTCGCCCCGTGCTCGCGCGGCGTCGATGGCGATCTGCAGTGACGCCTTCACCTGCTCCTGGCCGACAAACTCGGTCAGCCGTGAAGGACGGAGCGCCGCTTCGGCTCCGGTTTCTTCGGGCAGGACCTCGGGTGTGGTGACCTGGAGTTTGGTCATACGTGGAGCGGGATAAGGTGCATGATGAATGGCAGACGGAACAAGTGGAAGAAATCGCGTTCGATGTTCAGATCCCGGGGTTCGGCGATGGCGCTCTCACCCGGTATCGTTCACCCAGTTTCAAAGTCTGGGGACTGTTCAGGGTCAAGGACGGTGCGGTGCCAGGGAGAAGACATCGGGTTTAACGGCCAGGCCGGGGTTACCCCCTAGAACCAGTCCCCTTTCACCTTTCATCTTGCCAGTTCCCTTGACCCTTCACCTTTCGCATCTCCCCGCAACGCTCGCGTCAGCCGGCGAGTTTCGCGTCCCATCGCACGGGACGTTTGCCGACGCGGACGACATGGGGTGTCTTGCAGGAGACACAGCGATCGAGTATTTCGTCGGTACCCATCGCCACCAGCTTGCGATTGGTGCTTCCGCACCGGGTACAGATCCATTCAGCGGTTCGAGCGACCACACTCATTTGCTGGCTCCTCGTGGTTTGGCAATCCATTGCAGTGCTCGACGAACGACCTGGCCGGTTTCCTCGTCGCCTCCGGCGGTCAATGCCTGGCGAACGGCCTCTTCGGCCACGGCGGGCGAATACCCCAGCGCGGTCAGGGCTTGAACCGCATCCTCGGCCGGTCTCGGCCCCGGCCGGCTGATCTCGGTCGTCGCGACATCGGCAAACTTGTCGTGTAATTCCAGGATCAGTCGCTCGGCTTTTTTCTTCCCGATGCCGCTGACCGTGGCGAGGGCCGCGATATCCTTGTTGCGGATGCTGCGAACCGTGCGGTCCGGGCCAAGCGTGGACAGGAGAGCCAGGGCGAGCCGGGGTCCAAATCCACTTGCGCTCAGCAGCCGTCGAAAGATGCCCCGTTCGGTCGCGTGATCGAACCCGAACAATAGCCACCCGTCCTCGCGGATGACGAGTTCGGTGTAGAGACGGACGGCACCCCCGACCACCGGAAGGCGTTCGAACACGCCCAATGGCACCGTGACCGCATACCCGACCCCGCCTTCGGTCTCGATGACGATTGTCTCGTCGTCACGCTCCGTGAGCGTCCCCGATACCGTGGCAATCATCGTCCGCCCAGGGCACGAGCGGCTCGAATCCGCGGATCCTTCGCCAGCAGAAGATGGGTCAGCGCCAATGCTACTCCATCCGCCGCGTCTGCCGGCGTGGGAGCCGTCTTGAGCCGGAGGAGTTGCGCGCACATGTAGCCGACCTGCTGCTTCATCGCTCCTCCCCTCCCGACCACGGTTTTCTTGACGACTGCCGGTGGATACTCGGCAATGGCAATCCCGGCGTTCTCGGCCGACAGGAGAATAACGCCACGGGCATGACCCAGGACCATGGTCGTGCGGGCATTCTTGGCGTAAAAGATTCCTTCGATGGCGAGCACGTCGGGATGATGGAGGGCGATCAGCTCGTTGATTCCGTCATGAATGATTCGCAGGCGCTGGGCGAGCGGCGATCGAGGCAGAGTCCGGAGCACGCCGCATTCGATGAGCTTCGGTCCGGGCCGACCGTCATCGACGACCCCGTAACCAATGATCGCCGTGCCCGGGTCGATGCCGAGGACTCTCATCGGCCGCGGCCCGCGTTCACTACGCGGAAGCCTCGGCCAGTTGCGATGCGTCGATGTCGAAGTTGGAAGAAACCTTGCCCACATCGTCCAGCTCTTCCAGCACCTCCATGAGCTTGAGAATGCGCTCCGCGTCCTTGCCTTCGACCTTCACCGTATTCCTGGGGACCATCGCGAGCTCAGCGGTATCGGGATCGATCTTCCGGGTGCGGAGAGCATCCTGTACGGCGTGGAGCGCGTACGGAGTGGTGGAGACGACGTACTGCTCACCCTCGCGGACGAAGTCCTCCGCGCCCGCTTCGAGGGCCGCCTCGAGTGTCGAGTCTTCCTCATACTTCTCGGCGTCGATGTAGATCTGGCCCTTTTTGTCGAACATCCAGAGCACCGAGTTGGTCGCCCCGAGATTGCCTCCGTTCCGGCTGAAGGCATGGCGAATCTCCGCGACGGTGCGGTTGGCGTTGTCGGTGGATGCCTCGATTACAATGGCGGCGCCACCGGGGCCGTATCCTTCATACACCACCTCTTCATAGGAACTGCCCTCGAGCTCGCCGGTCCCCTTCTTGACCGCCCGCTCGATATTCTCGTTCGGCATGTTGACGGCTTTGGCGGCATCGATGGCGAGCCGGAGACGGGGGTTACCCCCAGGGTCACCACCGCCCGATTTCGCGGAAATGGTGATTTCCCGGATGACCTTGGTCCAGGACGCGGCCCGTTTCTGATCAGTGACCGCCTTCTTTCGTTTGATCTGCTTCCATTTACTATGGCCAGCCATACACGCGCTCCTCCTGGTGCATTCTTCGAGTGGTGCATGCTTCGACGGCGTGAGAGATCAGCCGTCCCTCCATGGGCAAACTTACTCTCCGCATTGAGCTTAGGGAAGCAAAGGGTTGACCCCGCTGACGCGCTCCGCTAATCTCCTGCCCTATGCGTATCCCCCTACAAATAAGCATCTTAGCCCTGGGTCTCGTGGCCGGGACTGGTTGTCGCGACCGCGATAGAAAACCGCTCCCCCAGGTTTCCGAAGCCATGCCCAACCTGCCGCTCCCCCCGATGGCAAGAGTGGTCGAGCGTTCGGGAGGGGACGACGCCCTTCAGATCACGTTCGTGAGTGCGATGTCCCCGGATTCCCTGGCGACGTATTATCGGGCGGTCCTCTCGCAGGGAGAGTGGAGTCTCGTGAGCGACACCAAAATGCGCGACGGTGTCGTGGCCCTGTACGCCGAACGTCCCGGTCCGCCACTGTGGGTGACCATCCGGCGGGACAGCACCGAAGGGGGATCGCGGCTCACGCTCAGTGGAGTGGTTATCAAGTCCGACTCCGCCAAGGCGGCCGAGGCCGCGCGAGATACGACCAGGCGATCCTGATGTTGCGAGGTTCGAAACATTGCAAAAGGGCGGGCCGGGTGGCCCGCCCTTTCGTGTCCTAACGCTCGGGGTCCAGCATGTCCTCGAATCGGAGCCAGCGCCGGTAAAAATACAGGTCGACGAATCCGGTGGGTCCGTTTCTGTTCTTGGCGATGATCAGCTCCGTGGCTCCTTCCATCCCACCGCCCGGTCGGTACATCTCCTCGCGATAGATCCCGAGAATGGTGTCTGCCTGCTGCTTGACGGCGCCCAATCCGCCCAGGTCTTCCAGGGTTGGCCGCGGGTTCTCTCGACCTGCGATGCTTGTCGCCATCTGGGTCACGGCGAGCACGGTGGCGTTGTAGTCCATGGCGAGGGATTTGAGGGACTTCGTGGCGGCGGCCAGGGACTCCTCCGTGGTGCTCCCCTGGCGCGGTGGCTCCACCAGCTGAAGCGGATCGATGACGACCAGGGCCTGCCGGGGGATCGTGTCGAGTTCGTTTCGCAACGACTCAAAGCTCAGCCCATGCAGATCCCGAACGACCAGGGGGACATCGCGGAGCCGGAGAGCCGCCGCTCCGACTGAAGCGCGCGCGGGGTCCTTGAGGTTTCCGCCCCGAATCTCATCGATCGTCGCCCTGCCTTCCAGCGCGAGCGCCCGCTCCATCAGACGCTCTTCGTTCATCTCACCGGAAAAAAAGATGGTCGGGGTGCCAAGCAGGGCGCTTCGAATGGCAAAGCCGAGGGCGAGAGAGGACTTTCCGCTTCCCACATCGCCCGCCAGCACGACGAGATCACGGCGACGAAAACCGCCGCCAAGCATTTTGTCGACCGAGGGAAATCCGGTGGGAACTGTGTCGGTGCCGGGTTTTCCCCTGGGGGTCGCATCAATTCGGGCGACTACCGATTCCGCGGTACTGGGAGAGTGTTGCGACGACTTCCGGGGCGGCTTGGGCATTGGGGAATGATAATGCGCAACGACAGAAGTAACCGAATCTAGAGGAAGTAACGTGACGCAACGGAGCGTTATCCAGGGCAGGGAAGCC
>JBDTRF010000263.1:0-5027 GCA_039931815.1 Gemmatimonadota bacterium | reverse complement strand
CTGGACCTTCTCATCGTCCGCGTCGTCCCCGGCCTGTGCAAGGCAGTCAAATGGAACTCGCCCCTGTACGGAGTCGAGGGCAAGGGCTGGTTCCTCAGTATCCATTGCTTCACGAACTATGTGAAAGTGGCGTTCTTCCGCGGGAGGTCGCTGCGTCCTGTCCCTCCCGGGAAGTCGAGAAACATGGACACCCGCTACCTCGACATCCGTAAGGACGACCCCATCGACGACGCGCAGCTCGCCGACTGGGTCAAGCAAGCCAGCCGATTGCCCGGCGTACGAATGTGATGAGGCACGTGGGACCAGGCCCCGGTTCAACCATGAGGAAAGCGACAACGATCATGAAAAAGAGCAAGAGCGACGGGAAGATCGGAAACGGAGATGACTCTCCCTCCCAGCTGATCGATGCGAGAATCAAAGAGTTGAATGATTGGCGGGGCGACATGCTGGCCCGGGCGCGGGCGGTCATCAGGCAGGCCGATCCTGAAGTGGTCGAAGAGTGGAAATGGGGAGGGCCGGTGTGGTCACACGCCGGCATCATCTGCACTGGTGAGTCGTACAAGAATGCGGTGAAGCTGACTTTCGCCAGGGGCGCCTCACTGGCGGACCCTTCGCGCCTCTTCAACTCCAGTCTCGAAGGCAGCACCAGACGTGCCATCGATTTTCATGAGGGCGACGCGATTGATGAAAAGGCATTGAAGGCTCTCATTCGTGCCGCCGCGGCCCTGAACACATCAGTGTAAAATCGTTTGCTCCCCGGCGCCAGGAAAGAGAGCCTCTGTCGCTTGACGAGGCACCGGCTTGGTAACGTCGGTGCCAAGGTCGCAATTCCCCGCCGCTCGGGCTCATTTGTCGCAGGGCTGCACGGCGACATATTGTGGACGCCCGTGCGGTCATCCAATACTCATTCAGTGGCGACCTGCCGGAAGATCTCCTGAGGTCGTTCGGCATGATTCTGGTGAGAAAGTTCCGGCCACGGTGGTCGCCCCAGTAAACGCCTCGCCTGCGGCGTCCTTCCGTTCCCATCCGATGCTCGAACACGGCCTCGATGCCATCCTACTCCGGATCCATGGTGGTGACGTTGAATCTGGGACCAGCCTGAACACATCGACGGGCCCCCGGACACCTCCGCTCTGACCGGGCTTCACCTGGGGGAGATCGCTGTCAGCCGGCACCAGTCCCGCCTCCATCATGGTCAGGAAAAGCGGCTCGAATATCAGGCACCCGAGGAAGGCGACCGTCGAGGCGTCAGCGAGTGACCGTGCATTCAGCCGGTGCGGAATGGGTGGGTCACGCAACCATCTTCCCAACCTGTGCGTCTCAAGCGGGAGCAGCCATCCACCTAACCCAACCACACCCATGATAAAAAGTATCTTTCGATCCGTCGCCGTGTTCTCAGCCCTGGTACTCATGCCGGCCTGCAGAAAACAGGTGCCCGGGACTGCGGTCGCGACCGTCGATACGTTGCCGGGTGGGATTGTTCGGACCATGAGCGCCTCACCTACTGCCTGGGCCGATTCTCTCACCGGTTGGCGGCTGGTCCTCGATCACACGATTCAGCCGGGTGAGGGTGAGCCCGGCGAGCTCCTCAATCCGGGGAGCGTCGCGATGAGCCGGGAAGGCGACGTCTTTGTCCGGGACGAGACCCCGTCGGTGGTGAAGGTCTTCGATACTTCCGGTCGGTATCTTCGCGCGATCGGCCACGAAGGCGATGGTCCCGGTGAGTTTCGAGGTGGATTCATCGCCGTTCGGGGCGATACCCTCGTGATCCAGGATCCGAGAAACGCCAGGGTGACCACCTTTCGCGCGAGCGATGGCAACATGATCACGAGTTGGCGGTCGACCTGCTGCTACTGGTATCCGGTTTCTCTCGATGGAGAGGGACGGGTCGTGCTGTACGCCATGGCGCAAACGGATTCCGGCGCCGTGCCCGCGCAGGCCCTGATCCGCGCGCATCTCGATGGGTCCGGTCTCGATACCGCATGGGCTACGCAGCGCCCCGTGCCGGATTCAAAGCGGTGGATAGTGAAGCAGGGAAAGAACAATCTCTTCATGATGCAGGTGCCTTTTCAGCCCCAGGAAATTCATTCAGCGGATCCCGCCGGGAATCTTCTGACGGGTTGGAATGGTGAGTACCTGATTCGGACCAGCCGAAATGGCCGCGACACCGTGTCGCTGTTCGGTCGGCAGTGGACGGCCGAGCCGGTGACCGGGGCGGAACGCACCGCTATCGTCGAGAAGCGGATTGCCGACCAGGGCGGCTCGACTCCCGAAGCCGTGCTCCGCGCCGCATTCAATCCGGACTACATCCCCAATGTCCGACCAGCCTACAACGGTATCAACGCCGACCTCCTGGGCAATCGATGGATTCGCCTGGAGACCGCTGACACGGTCCGCGTGCATTATGACGTGTTTGATCCCGCGGGCCGCTGGCTTGGTGCCGTCAGCGCGGCCGCGGCGAAGTGGAGCGGCAGTTATCCTCCGCCGGCCTGGGGGTCTGATCGAGTCGCTGTGCTGATAGAGGATGAGGAAGGCAAACCGGCCGTGCTCATCTATCGAATTGAGAAGAGAGGTGCATCCCGATAGCGGATTGCGCCACGCAGGCCAGTGGTCCACCTTTGGATATGACTCAATTCCAAGGCCTGACTCCGAGCCTGGCAGTGCTGCTCATGGCCTGCCAGGGTGCTCCCTCCACCCCCGCGCCAATGCCTTCCCCAATTCCCGTTACCTCCCGCCAGATGATCCTGGTGCGGACCGCTGACTGGAACAACATCCACGGGACCCTTCAGCGATTTGAGCGAAGCGGTTCCGGTGAGACGTGGAAACCTGTGAGCCCGCCGGAAGCCATCGTGGTCGGGCGCACCGGCCTTGCGTGGGGGATAGGTCTCCACGGCGATAGTGCGATCGAACCGGGACCAGTGAAGCGGGAGGGCGATGGGAAGTCGCCGGCGGGAGTCTTCCGCCTGAGCGAGATCTTTGGCTATGCGCCAGGCGATTCGTTGGCAGGGTTGCATATGCCGTACATCCAGGCAACGGAGGATCTTAAATGCGTGGATGATTCGGAGCACGGGGCCTACAACACACTCATTAAAGCGCCCGCAGTGGGGCCGGTACCGTGGAAAAGCGCGGAGGACATGCGCCGCAAGGATGAGGCGTATCGCATCGGTGTATTTGTGGATCACAATGCCGGTACGCAGCGACGGCCCGGGGCGGGATCGTGCATCTTTCTCCATGTCTGGGGCGGTGCCGATCACCCGACGGTTGGCTGCACGGCGATGCCGATAGATCGGATGCTGGCGCTGGCTCAGTGGCTCGATCGAAGCGCTCAGCCGGTGCTGGTCCAACTGCCGGAGGAGGAGTATGCCCTTCTCAAGCCTTCGTGGCGCCTTCCATAGGGCAGGGCTGATGACCTGGTGAGCGCGCTGCGTGATCAGGAGCCGAAGCAGATTCTGGCCGTCATTTCGAAATCGGAATACCTTGTACCTGGTCCAATCCAGTCAGACTTCCCGAACCAGGTGTTGGAATGTCGATCAACCGTCGCCACTTCACCGGGGTCATGGCCGGCATGTTCGGCGCACTGGCCCATTCATTATCGCGCCGTTCATCGTCCACGCTCCAGATGGTGGATGGGTGTGAGCTGCCCGAGTCGATTCGCGCGCTTCGACCGATCACCGGAGGGATCGAGCCGATCACTGCCGGCGAGCGGCTCGCCAGGCTGGCGCGGGCCCGCACGCTGATGAGCGAGCAGGGAATCAGTGCCCTGGTTCTCGAAGGTGGCACCAGTCTCTACTACTACACCGGCGTCCGTTGGGGACTGTCCGAGCGACCATTCGGCGTGGTGATCCCTTCCAATGGCGCGTTAGCCTGGATCTGTCCCGGGTTTGAGGAAGCACGCGCCCGGGAGCGGATCGGCCAGGACGCCGAGGTGAGAGTCTGGCAGGAAGATGAGAGTCCGTATCGCCTGTTGGCCGGGATCCTGGCTGACCGGGGTGTCCGCACGGGCCGGGTGGGCATAGAGGAGCGGTTGCGTTTCTTCGTCTTCGATGGACTCAGGAACGCGGCGCCCAATCTTGAGTACGTGAGTGCGGATCCGGTCACCGCCGGGTGCCGCATGATAAAGTCTCCAGCCGAGCTTGCCTTGCTCCAGCGATCGAATGATGTGACGCTGGCGGCCTGTCGAGCGGCGTTCGCCACGCTGCGCGAAGGCATGACCCAGTATGACCTTCAGTCCAACATGGAAGCCGCGATGCTGCGGCTCGGCGGTGATGATGGCAGTGCCCTTGTTGGATTCGGCGCCAGCTCGGCGTTCCCCCATGGAAGCGAGAAGCCGCAGAAGCTTCGTGAGGGGGACATCGTCCTGCTCGATTCCGGCTGCACGGTGGAAGGGTACGAATCCGACATTACCCGGACTACGGTGTTTGGCAAGCCAAGCCCGCGGCAGACCCAGATATGGAATCTTGAACGCAAGGCGCAGGATGCCGCTTTCGCCGCCGTCATTCCAGGCGCGACGTGTGAGTCGGTTGACGCCGCCGCGCGGAAGGTGATTACCGACGCCGGTTTCGGACCCGACTACAAGGTCCCCGGGCTGCCGCATCGTACTGGACACGGCATTGGCCTGGACGGTCACGAATGGACCAACCTTGTCCGCGGTAACGCGACCCGGCTGGCTCCGGGCATGTGTTTCAGCAACGAGCCGATGATTGCGATCTATGGTGAATTCGGAATTCGGTTGGAGGATTGTTTTCATGTGACGGCGACCGGGGCCGCGTCCTTCACTCCTCAGAGCATCGCTATTGATCGACCTTTCGGCTGACCAGATTCCGGTTCCGCGACCGTCGCCCGGCGGTTGCGCTGGTCACCGGTCTACCGCATTATACGATACCTCACGAGCCACAAGCGCTTCCGAACTTTTCGCAAGTACCGGTCTATAAGCATGTATCACCCTGCGCTAACTCGACCGAATGGGATCGAGCTTGAGGCGGCAGCTACACTCATGGGTTGAAATGCGTCTGTCTTCTCCCGCCTGC
>JBDTRF010000262.1:0-5085 GCA_039931815.1 Gemmatimonadota bacterium | reverse complement strand
GCATCTCGGCATCCAGGGTATCGGTCTGACCGACGAGGTAGCGGAGCTGTTCATAGTGGCCGCTGTGACTGGAGACGAAGAGAGGGACGACGACTATCCGCTCGGCGCCCCGCCTGGCGAGAGATCGCGCGACATCCTGGAATCGATGGGTCGATGCTCCCTGACCCATGAGAAAACTCACGCCAACCGGACCGGTCAGCCGGACGGATTTCGCGACGGAATCGACCGAAGCGTTCCACGAGCTATCCCCCCCATGGGCCACGATCAATGTGCCGATGATTGGCGTTCTGGCGGATTGAAAAACGGTCAGCAGTGTCGCCAACTGGAGCAGAATCATGAAAGGATCGCAATTGAGAATGACTTTCAACTGATTTTCTTTAATTGCGAGCAAAGTATTCGGAGATCATGGATTGTCAACGCGGGAGCTCTTTACCAGGCAGGTGAGAGCCTGCCATGGCCCCCTGCTCCACAATGCGACAAAGACTGACAGCTAAACGACTTACGCTGGTCGAATATTCCAGTAAACGGCATAGCGTTCATCAAACAACCGATAGAACGGTACCAGAGTGACGTTCTGCTCCTGGCCAAACGTCTCGAACTCGAGCGGTCTCCCCGTCGGGCGAATCCAGGCGGCGGGATCATTGTCGCTCGCGCGGAAGGCCGGCGCCGCAACGGGTGGCAGCTTGAATTCCGGGACGGTTCGCGGCTTCGTGGGTTCCGCGCGAAGAGTGTCCGCCGAGAGTCCTTCGGTTCCCAGGCGCCCCGCCAGCACCAGGGGACCGTACATGATTGCCTGGATCGATGGATTGTCCGGCATCGGTGCGGTGTGCAGCTGCATTGGGAAATGGATGTCGATCCGATCACCGTCTCTCCAGGTGCGGTGCAGCACGTAGTAGCCGCCGGGAGCCGCGAATCCTTCCAGTGGGCGTCCATTCAGCTGCGCGCTTCCACCGGACGTCCATCGCGGTACCCGAATGCGGATGGCACAATTCACCGGTCGTGTCGCATGGATCGTGAGGCGAGTGGAGTCTTCCTCGGGGAAGCGGCTTTCCTGGGTGAGTCGAAATCCCTTCTCCTTCCAATCCAGCTCTGACGCGACGAAGAGATTGACGAAGACTCCCGAGTCATCGTGGAAATAGATGCTGTCGTTGAGGCTGCTGAACGACTCGCTCATGCTGCCGGTGCAACACCAGTAGTCGTGAAACGGGGTACCAAATTGTTTCCAGTATCCCGAGGCGAGCGGCACGTAATACAGCTTGTTCCCATCGGCGGGGTGCTGGCTGGTGAGAATGCCGTTCAGCAGCGCGCGCTCATAGAATTCTGCGGTGGCAGGATCTGCGGTCCAGCTCATGATATGGCGAGTCAGCTTGAGCATGTTGTAGGTGGTGCAATCCTCCTGCGTCTCGGTCGAAAGCTCGGTCGAGAGAATGCCAGGTTCCCCATTCCAGTTCTCGCCATTGCTCGTCCCACCGGTGCAATACGACCGCCGCTCGGTGACCTCGCGCCAGAAGTATGCGGCGATGTCCCGATAACGGGTCTCACCGGTCAACTCAAAGGCGCGGGCCGCGCCGATGACTTTGGGAATCGTGGTATTGACGTGAAGGCCTTTGAGCTCGTCCCTGCCCCGAGCCAGCGGGAGGTAAATGCGTTCGTGATCGAATCGGTGGGCGAGGGCGAACAGGTCCGGATCGACTGCGGGGGTGCGCACGAAGTCCGCCGGAAATGCAATCTGCGATGCGCGACCCGCTTCGCTCAGCTTCACGACCGCCGCGAGATTGTACAGCACTTCGTTCATTCCGCCGAACTCACGCTCGAGAATGCGAGACATCGCGTCGTCGCCCAGAGGCTGCACCCACCGGGCGACCCATCCGGCCATTCGTCGCACCACTATCAGCGCCTGGGCATTGCCCGTCAACACGTGCATATCCAGCATCCCGGCCATGATCTTATGCAGCGTATAAAACGGTGCCCAGGCCGCCTTGCCTGCCCGCAGGCGATCGAACACCTCTTCAGGGAAAGCACTCACGTATCCCGTCCCCATCCTCGCCTGACACCGATCCAACTCGGTGACCAGGAGATCACCCCGTGACTTGATTTCACCGTCGCCCATCGAGGCTGACATTTTCGCGCAGGCCGAGAGGTAGTGCCCGGTGTAGTGGCCCCGGAGCTCGTTGTCGGGCGCTTCCCAGCCGCCCAGCGGCTCGGCGGTCGATGGGAGACCGGCGGTGATCCGGAACATGTGGAGCAGTCGATCGGGGTCCTGCGCCAGAAGGAATCGGCGATTGATCTGGGTTGCGTCGAGGAAGGGTCCGGGGAGAAGTCGGACACAGTCGAGAGGGAAAGGCAAGGCAGCAGGGCCGTCAGAATGGAGACCTGCCTCCGCACCGCCGGGGAACCTCGCCATCCGGTCAATGATTGGCGTTGAAGCAAGGAGCGCGGTCGACGTGAGAAAGTGGCGACGTTCCATACGAGTCTCGGGATGGGGCGAGGACGTGCAATTCTCTGCCAGGAGGAATTTCTACAATAATGCTAACCGGACGGGTTGTCATCTCGAGCGATCGCAGTCCGTCATCACTCGAAGGGCGAAATGCCCGTCATCGGATGCTGCAGGCGGTTGCGGGGCATTGGCCCGTCCAAGGGGAGGTCCGGACCAAGGCTTCACAGCGCAACGACATGGAAGACAATCCGGCGAATCTCCTGGTTCTGGCGCGCATCTTGTTGGAGTTACCAGGGGAAAGCTCATCCGTCAGTTCAGAGAGTTCCATCGTGCCCGAGGTCCGCCCTAGCGTCACCGCTCCGGAGACACAATGCAAGCTGCCACTGGCCGATATCTCATTCTTGCCCTGCTCGCGGCTCCTCTACTTACCGCATGTGATGCCGGCGGAAAAATGGCGGGCGTTCCCAATGGCAACTGCGCGTTCGCGGGATTGCCGGCCGATCAGTGCAACCCATGGCTTCCACCAGCTGCCGTCGGACGTCAATGGCACCTCAGCTTCTCGGAAGAGTTCAGCGGAAATGACTACGACTCGACCAAGTTGACGCCTTG
Source organism: Gemmatimonadota bacterium (assembly GCA_039931815.1). Classification (GTDB taxonomy): domain Bacteria; phylum Gemmatimonadota; class Gemmatimonadetes; order Gemmatimonadales; family GWC2-71-9; genus DASYPP01. The sequence continues at coordinate 2,039 of JBDTRF010000262.1, read as the reverse complement.
TTTCGACTGGAACTATGGAGGATGCACTTCCTCGTTCAACCAGGGGCGGGAACATTACGAGGCATCGCAGATCCAGGTGAGCAACGGTGCGGCGAAACTTGTGGCCCAGCCTACCACGCCCTCTATTACCTCGAACGCCTGTCAGAATAACCAGTGCACCTATTTGTCGGGACTTTTGTCCACCGCGCGACCGCATGCGGGTGATGGATCAGACTATCTCTTTGCCTTCACCTACGGATACGTCGAGGCGCGACTCAAGCTCGTTGCAACCCAGGGGTTCTTCACCGCTTTCTGGATGCTTCCCACCGATACGAATTACGTCTACCGGTCCGAGATCGACATTCTCGAGCACCTCGGCCACGATCCGGTGACCATGTTCATGACCTATCACTATCAGGACCGCAACTCATCCTTTGCAGTCAACAGCGGCGTCGGCAATAATGGGACCTGCCCAGCCCTGGATTACGGAACGGACTTCCATCGCTTTGCGGTTGATTGGCAGCGGGACCATGTCGCCTGGTACATCGACGGCATCAAGTGCGGCCAATTCGATGGAGACGAGGCAACGATCGCAAACGGACCAATGCAGATCATTCTTGACCTCATGGTGGACAATACCTGGCAGCGAAGCTGGAACGTGGGGTTGCTTGACTCGACCCTCAGCCGACACCTCGACGTGGACTATATCAGGGTATTCCAGCAGCGATGACGTAATGGTGACAGGAAGAGGCTCATTGGCCGAGTCCTGGGTGGGAAGAATTTAGAAGTTGGTCCCGTCAACCGTGGAGGCCGCAATTTCTTCTCTCCCTCCACGGAAACTCATGCTCAGACATCGCAAGCTTTCCATCGTGCTCACCGCAGTTGTACTCGGCATTGCAGCTTGTAACGACGATACGACAACGGCTCCGACTCTCGAAACGTCTCAAACGCTGGCTGCCTACACGGTCCGTCCCCTGGCGATTCCCGCCAACGCCTTCACCGGCGAAGCCTCATCTGTCAACAATGCCGGTATCGCCGCGGGATGGTACCGTAATAACCAGGGTGACTTCGCGGTCCGATGGACCACGCCCACCCAGATGCAGAGTCTCGGGAGCCTTCCTGGTTTCGCGAACACACTGGCCAAGGGCATCAACAACGCCGGCACCATCGTGGGATTTTCGATATCGGCGAATTTCCTCAACTCACACGCCTGGATATGGACCGCCGCCGGAGGGATCAAACCGCTGGCCGACCTGGGTGGCGGGGCGAGCCTCGCCCAGGCCATCAACACCAGCGGCGTCGCGGTGGGTTGGGCGTTCGATGCGAACGGGCTTGAGCATGCCGTTCGCTGGAGCGCGACCGGCGTCCTCACCGACCTCAACCCTCCAGGCGCCACCAGCGAAGCCCTGGCCATCAATGACTCTGGCGACGTGGTAGGATGGGTCTTTCCGGTTGGCGGCTCAGCCACCCGCGCTCATCTCTGGCGACACAACGGAACGCAGAAAGACCTCGGTACACTCGGTGGTGCGAGCAGCCAGGCGTTCGCCGTCAACAATGCGTTGATGGTTATCGGAGTTTCCGATCAGCGCTCACCCAAGCCGGAGGTCGCGTTCGTGTGGACACCAGGTGTGGGGATGCGTGCGCTCGGCATGGGTCCCCACAGCCAGGGACTGGGGCTGAGTAACAAGGGCCGGTCCGTAGGATTGATGATATCGAGCGGCGTGACCGGGCTTTCAATTTTTCAAGGGGTGAAAGCGGTGCTGCCGGATGTGGACCCCGCAAAGGGACCGTTCTCCGGACCGACCTCAGTCAATCTGTGCGGAACGATCGTCGGATCGAGCTCGAGTCCGCAGCCGACCAATGGAAACCCGGTGCCGGCGATCTGGACGAAGGCTGGATGCGACTGAACTGCCAGTCGACCTCATCTCCTGACCCCGCTCTCGACTTCACCCCCTGTCCACCTCTCCATAAATGGCGAGGGGGGACGCAGCCTACGGAAAAGGGGAGGCGACCTCATGACCTCACCCCCTGTCCCCCTCTCCATAAATGGCGAGGGGGGA
>JBDTRF010000261.1:0-5105 GCA_039931815.1 Gemmatimonadota bacterium | reverse complement strand
TTCGAAGCCGCCATCGAACTGACGCTCACCCGGATCAAGGAGTACCCCGGGACCGGCTCGGCTGGATCGGGAAATCGGCCGGTACTGACCAGTGTCCTCGAGATGCTGGCCAAAGCCAGGGCCGCCGCCCAGGAAGGATCGACTTCGACGTCTCCGCCAGCGGCTCTCCTCTCGCTTTCCACCATTCTCGGCCGGATCAGCGTGGCATTGCGAGGCGTTCCCCACCATTCCCCGGCGTCCCCGCCACTGTCGGAGTGGGTGGACTGGTCTCTCGATCTTATCGAACAGCATCTGCGCCGTCTGAACAACCTCGTGTCCCTGACGGTCCCCGGCAGAAACGGGGAACGTCGCGTGGTCTTCCCGGCGCTGCGCGATCTGCCGGCGACCGGAGAACCGGCCCTCACCGATCGGCTCCAGGCCATCGCCGATCGCTCCTTTGATTATGCCTGGGAAACCGATTTCAGATTTCTCTACGACAAGAATCGAAAGCTCTTCTCCATCGGGTATCAGCAGGACAGTCATTCACTCGACTCGTCCTACTACGACCTGCTCGCGTCGGAAGCCCGTCTCGCCAGCTTCCTGGCCATTGCCAAGAACGATGTACCCGTCGAGCACTGGTTTCGCCTCGGACGCACGCTGACGAGGGCGACGGGGCAGACGGCGCTGGTGTCATGGAGCGGCAGCATGTTCGAGTATCTCATGCCCACCCTGGTCATGCAGTCCTTTCCCTACACCGTGCTGGACCAGACCTATCGGGGAGCGGTGGCGCGCCAGATCGCTTATGGCGCTGAGCGCGGGGTGCCATGGGGCGTGAGCGAGAGCGCGTACAATGTCCGGGATCGTCATCTGACATACCAGTATCGCGCGTTTGGGGTCCCCGACCTGGCCTTGAAGCGGGGGTTGGGGCGCGACCTGGTGATCGCCCCGTATGCAACCGCGCTGGCCGTCATGATCGAACCCCAGCGCGCGCTGGCGAATCTCGCCGCGCTGGAGCGGAGAGGCGCACTGGGCCCCTATGGATTCCGCGATTCCCTCGACTACACCCGGCCTGATCCGGGCCAGCGATATGCCATTGTCGCCACTTACATGGCACATCACGTTGCCATGGCGCTGGTGGCCCTGGCGAATGCCCTGGGGGGGCAGGAATGGCAGCGACGGTTTCACGCCGACCCGATGGTGCGGGCCACCGAACTCCTGCTGCACGAGCGCATTCCCCGGCGAATTCTTCTTCAGGAGGTTCAGATGGTGCGTGCGGAGGATGCGTTACCCGATCCTGAACTGGCCCGGCCCGCCGTTCGAGAGATCGATAATCCAGACACCGCACAACCACACGTGGCCCTGCTTGGCCTGCCGCCCTACACCATCATGATCAGCCACGCCGGCGCCGGGTACAGCCGGTATGAAAACCTGGCCGTGACCCGGTGGCGGGCCGATGGAACCCGTGATCATACCGGTCAATTCTGCTACCTCAAAGACCTGACCGACGGGCGTACCTGGTCGGCTGCTCACCAGCCGGTGTGCGCGCCGGCCGATTGGTATCGCGCGCTGCTCGCGACGGACCGGGTGACGTTTCATCGGGCGGACGGTCCCATCGAAACCCGCATGGAGATTGCCGTGGTTCCCGCCGACGCCGCTGAGGTGCGCCGGATCACGGTGACCAACACGAGCGACGAGCCTCGTGAAATCGAGGTGACCAGCTATGGCGAAATCGTCCTGGCTCCCCCCGATTCCGATCGCTCACACCCCGCCTTTTCGAATCTTTTCGTCGAAACCGAGTGGCACCAGTGGTGCACCGCGATCACCGCCACGCGGCGTCCACGCGCGACCGGGGAGCCGGTCCTCTGGTGCGCCCATGTCGTCGCGGGCGCGGAACAGGTGGTGGGGCCAATCAGCTGTGAAACGGATCGCGCCCGTTTTCTCGGACGCGGGCGCACTCCTCGCGAGCCGCAGGTGATGGAATCGGACGGCCCGCTCTCCGGCACGACAGGTGCGGTCCTGGATCCCATTTTCGCTATTCGGGCACGGGTGAAACTGGGGCGCTCCCAATCGGTGACCATCGCGTTCACGACGCTGGTGGCAACCACGCGGGATCGGGCGCTGGAACTGGCCGGCCGCTATCACGACACTCACGCCTCACAACGCGCGCTCGACCTGGCCTGGACCACGACGCAGGTCGAGTTGCGGGAACTGAATATTTCACCGGCCGAGACGGCGGTGTTTCAGGAGATCGCGGGCCACCTCTTTCACGGGCATCCGCAGCTGCGGGCCCCGCAGAGCGAGCTGGTTCAAAACCGGGGTTCGCAACCACTGCTCTGGTCAACCGGGTTGTCGGGCGATTGGCCGATCCTGCTCGCCACGATCTCTGCCGCATCGGGCCTGCCGACCCTCCGCCAGCTCTTCGCCGCGCATCACTACTGGCGACGCAGGGGCATGATGGTGGACCTCGTGATCATCAATGCGCAACCGCATTCATATCAGCAGGAGCTGAACGACAAGATCACCGAGGCGTTATACGCGTCCAACGACTCCGGCTTTGCCGACAAACCCGGCGGGGTGTTTATCCGGCGCAAGGATCTTCTGCGGGCCGAGGAGCTCCTGATGCTTCGGGCGACGGCGCGGGTGCATATCGCCTGTGATGGAAGGCCCCTTGGCCGCATCGTGGACGCCATGCTGGAGGTCGAAGAAACTCCGGCTGGAGTGGCGGTGGAGCCACCTCCGCAGTTGCCACGCATGCCCGGCAGGAACCCGGCCGCGGCGGCCGCTCGCGCCATCTGGCGGCTCTGGTCCGATACGCCAAGAGAGAAGCCGCTCGATCAGACCAGGGCGCTTCGTCCCAGCCGGCCCTCCGGGGCGAGCAGAGTCTCCGATCCGTGGGACGTCAGTGACAATCCGCTGACTTTCGACAATGGCATTGGCGGAATCGGCCCGGACGGTGGTTACCAGATTCGCGTCCAGGGGGAGCGAATGCCGCCCGCCCCATGGGTCAACATTATCGCGAATCCGTTCGGTGGATTCATTGTGTCAGAACGAGGGAGCGGTTGCTGCTGGGCCGTGACCAGCCAATCGTTCCGGCTCACCCCATGGGCCAACGATCCGGTGAGCGATCCGCCGGGTGAAGTGATCTATCTGCAGGACGCCGAATCGGGCGAGCTCTGGAGCCCGACGCCCGCGCCGTTTATTCACGATGCGCCCTATCGCGTCAACCATCAGGCCGGCAAGTCCACCTTTGTGCACGAATACGGAGGTATCGGGTCTCACCTGACCATGGGCCTTGCGGAGGATGAGACGACCGTGAAGATCGGGGTGCTTCGGCTGACGAATCGCACGGATCGTCCGCGCGCGATCATCGTGACGTCGTACGTCGAGTGGACCCTCGGAATTCTTCGCGAGCACACGCGCCACCAGATACAAACGACCTTTGACGTCGATCGACAGGCGATCCTCGCGCAGAATTTTTTCGACCCGGCATTCGCCGAGTCGGTTGCCTTTTCCGCGATGAGCGAGCCAATCACATCCTGGACCGCCGACCGGCGCGATTTTCTCGGCCGCAATGGCGCGGTGACGGATCCAGTCGCGCTGCTCCACGGGGTTCCGCTGTCCGGCTTTTCCGGTGCTGGTGTCGACCCCTGCGCCGCGCTGCAATGCGTCGTCGACGTTGCTCCCGGCGAAACCAGGGAAATCGTCATCCTCCTCGGCGCCGCCGCCACCGGCACCAAGGCTGGCGAAGCGCTCGATCGCTACCGCGCGGGAGCAGCGGCGATGACCGCGGCGGAAACCACCGCGGCGAACTGGGACCACCGCCTCTCGGTCATCACCGCGCATACGCCGGAACCGTCGTTCGACGCAATGGTCAACCGCTGGACGCTGTACCAGGCGCTGGCCTGCCGGATGTGGGGTCGCACCGCCCTGTACCAGAGCAGCGGCGCCTATGGATTTCGCGACCAGCTTCAGGATAGTTGCGCGTTCGTGTACGCCGAGCAACAGGTCGCCCGCGAACACATCATCCGGTCGGCCGGGCGTCAGTTTGTCGAAGGTGATGTGCAGCACTGGTGGCATCCACACAATGGCCGTGGCGTCCGGACCCGCTTTTCCGATGACCTGATCTGGCTCCCCTTCGTCGTAGAGCAATACACCCGCGTGACCGGCGATACGGGTATCCTCGATGCGCAGGCGCCCTATCTCACCATGCGGCAACTCGAGCCTCATGAGCACGAGGTCTACGACATTCCAGACTTGAGCAACGAGTCGGGTTCGGTGTATGAGCACTGCGTGCGCGCGTTGCGGCGCGGCGCCACGACCGGTGAACACGGCCTGCCGCTCATCGGGTCGGGTGACTGGAATGATGGAATGAACCGGGTGGGTATCGAAGGAAAGGGGGAAAGCGTCTGGCTGGCGTGGTTCCTCATTGTCACACTCCGGAACTTTGCCGAACTCGCCGACGCGCGGGGTGAGGCGGACACCGCGGGAGAGTTCCGCAAACTGGCCGACGACTATGCCGCGGCCGTCGACGCGCATGCCTGGGACGGCGAATGGTATCGCCGGGCATATTTCGACGATGGAACGCCGCTCGGGTCAGCCGGGCGCGCGGAATGTCGCATTGACTCGATTGCTCAGAGCTGGAGCGTCATCTCGGGTGCGGGAACACCAGAGCACCAGGTGCGGGCGATGAAGTCACTCGACGAGCAGCTGGTTCGGCCCGATGCAAGGCTCATCATGTTGCTCACGCCGGCGTTTGACAAGACACCGGAAGACCCTGGCTATATCAAAGGGTACCTTCCCGGCGTTCGCGAGAATGGAGCCCAGTACACACACGCCGCACTCTGGGCAGTGCTGGCGACCGCGATGCAGGGCAAGGGCGACCACGCGTTCGACTTGTACCAGATGATCAATCCGCTCACCCATACGGCAACCCCGGATGAGGTCGCCCGGTATATGACGGAACCCTACGTCGTGGCCGCCGACGTCTACACCGCTGATGGGCATCTCGGCCGCGGAGGATGGACCTGGTACACCGGATCGGCAAGTTGGATGTACCGCGTTGGCCTCGAAGCGATTCTCGGCTTCCACAAGAACGGCAACACCCTCACGATCAAGCCCTGTGTGCC
>JBDTRF010000260.1:0-5112 GCA_039931815.1 Gemmatimonadota bacterium | reverse complement strand
AGGTCGGAGGTCTTGGTCGCCACTTCCTTCACCATCTGGGCGCCCATGTTCTCGATCGGATCGGACAACTCGATTTCCTTCGCCACCGTCACACCGTCCTTGGTGACAGTCGGCGAGCCGAACTTCTTGTCGATGACGACATTCCGGCCCTTGGGTCCCAGGGTCACCTTCACCGCCTCGGCGAGATGATCCACGCCCCGCTTGAGCTTGGCGCGGGCCTCGGTGTTGAACAGCAATTCTTTTGCAGCCATTTTGTCGAGCTCCTTGAGTCGTACAGTTCTGTGTGAGCTTATTGCCTATCGCGTGTGGCAATGTGACCGCGGCGATCGCGAGCGATATGCGCTAAGCGATACCAATCAGCCAAGTTTCGCGAGAATATCCGACGCCTTGATGATGATCACTTCATCGCCATCAACGGTGTACGGGCTTCCGCTGTACTTGCTGTAGATGACCTTGTCGCCGACGACGAGATCCATCTTGATCCGCTCGCCCTTTTCAACCTTGCCCGGGCCAACGGCAATCACTTCGCCCTGAGTCGGCTTTTCCTTGGCCGTGTCGGGGATGTAGAGGCCGCCACGCATCGTCTCTGTCTCCTCAGACGGCATGATCACCACGCGGTCCTCGAGGGGCAGAATCTTGATTTTTGGCTTGGCCTTGGCAGCAGTGGACATGCATTACCTCCAACTGAACAGTTAAAGTGTTGTAGCGGAAAGACTTGCTAACATGAGCACTCCGTCACACCGAGTGCTAACAGGCAGTAAAATAAGCCAAAGACGGGGGGAGTCAAGCAGTCAGCTCAAGCGAGTGCCAGCGAGGAGTTTTTGGGGGGACCTGTCGGGTAATCGTCTTTATCGCGGAGCAGTCTGAGAAGCAGGGCGAAACTCGTGGGAACAGTCTGGCCAGGACGCTCCATACCGGGACTTCACGCGGGCCCAGCGATTGAGAAATCCGCAGCAGAAACGTGGATCTCGGCGTTCGCATTGTCAGATGCAATACGCCGTAAGCGAGGCCGGTACGCCATGGCCGAGGACGGGAACCTCAGATTCACCAACCCGACGGATCAGAACTCGCGCTTCTTCATTTCCTTGAAAAGCCCGCGGGCATCCTTCTCCTCTTCCTTCTTGATCCTGAGGGTGTCGTCGTAACTGGGACTCACGCCATCCTTCGGCTTGGCGACCTTCGCCGCGTTCTTCTTGGCGAGGGCCAGGATCTTCTTGTCGTCACTCTTGGTCATCGGGTCTCCGTACAGGGCATTGGCATTCGAAGACGGGATCAACTTCGTGCCTAGAACGCTAATCGGACCCGTCGAATGGGCAAGTCCGGGCGGCATTGAGCAAAGCAGGGCGAATCCTCCAAGCCGGAATGTCCGGATCAGCCGGTTCGCCCCTCTCTGCGACCACCTTGATGACCTCCATTTACCTGGAGCGGCTGCGGGAGGATTTCTTTTTCGCCGGAACCTTCGCCCCCTTCTTTCTCGCCTCGGAGAGGCCGATGGCGATGGCCTGTTTCCGACTCTTCACCTTGCCGCCCTTTCCGCCCTTGCCGGATCGAAGGGTTCCCTTTTTCCGGCGACGCATGGCGCTCTCCACTCGTTTCGATGCGGCGGAGCCATAGCGCGTCGTCTTCTTCCGCGTTGATTTCCGGCCGCCGGTCCGGGAGCCGCTGGATGACTTGCGAGGCGAAGTGCCGCGCGACGCCCTGCTGGATGAACTTTTCTTCCGTGCCGCCATGTGGAACCTCTTGAGGTTTTGAGGACAGGATAAGACTCACCTCAAACCGCGCCCCGCTCCGTGTTGCGGGTCACAGGGGATTGCTCCACGTCGTCAGGGTTTCGCGCATCCGGCGATGACGTGCGACCCCAGTGCGCGTTAAGGTGATTGCTATCGCGTTCGTTCGGTTCTCTCGATGGGCCGGTTGGATAATAGTTTGCCATGGGATACAACGGCCCCACGCGGAAGCGCGGAACTGCCGCGGAACGAACACGAGCCAATCAACGGGTGTCCATGGACGGTACAGATCAGCACAATGAGCTAACGGGCAGGATTATTGGGGCGGCGGTGCGGGTCCAGGGGCTACTGCCAGACGATCCTGGCGCCGTTCACGGTACTCCCGAAGGATGGGTTGCTCTTCGAGGGCCCACCGGTTGGATCATCCGACCCATTGATGGTCACCGTGACAAACTGAGAGTTGCTGCTGACGAGCTTCGCGTAGAGACCGGCCCCTGAGGTTTGCAGCGCGAGGCCGTTGAACGTGATGGGCCGAGGAGTGACTGACGCACCAACCATGGTCATGTCCATCAGTGTGGCACCAGCTGAGTACCCCGAGAATGAAACACGATCGAACTGCTGCGAGCGAATGGTTCCCTGCTCATTCACGACGAGTGGTGCGAAGTTCAGAACGAGGCTCGTCCCGGTCGCGGTAACGCTCAGTGACATCGCCGTGATCTTCTTGCTGGTGCCGCTGATGATTGGTGCACTCCCCGACGGGAGCGAGATCAACGCGCCATCGGCGACGATATCGTTGGACAGGTTGAGCCCGCCGGTTCCGGCCGTCACATCCAGGTTCCCGAAATGCGAGCCACCAGCACCAGTGCCCGGCGTAGCGAAGTTGATGATCTTGATGCCTGGCGCGCCCAGCAGAGTCTTATGGGTTCCGCTCGCCGCGAAGCTGGTAGTGCTGGTGCCCGCAGTCTGCACGAAGTTGCCGGCCACCTTGAGCACACCCGCCGTGAGCAAGCCCACGGTGCTCCCGCCGCCGAAGAACGCGGACCCGGTTCCAGTGGTTATCACCGAGTCGAGCGCGTTCTGCATGGTGAGCGTGCCCGTCGTCTGCGTGTTCAGGCTACCGCTCGTCGTCAGCGTGTTGTTGTTGGGCTTGAGGGTGCCCGATGTGACGAACACGCCACCGCCGCCGATGGTGGTCTTGCCGCTCAAGGTCAGGGCTCCACCCTGCACGGTCAGCGTCGTCGCGTTGAATGCGCCCGGCGCCATCGTTACGGTGCCAGTCGAGTAGAAGGAAATGTAGGGAAGATTCGATGGTGCCGTCTGCCCGGTTCCCGTGAAGATGACTGAGGTCTGATTCCAGGTGCCGTTCACGGTCAGGGTCGTCCCGACGTATAATCGGCCGGTCTGGAGCACACTTCCGGCCGCAGTAAGCACCGATCCGGCAACGTTGAATCCGCCGCCCGTGAAGGTGGTATTGGTCGAGGTAACTGGAACGTTGTTCCCGATTGTGAGGGCGGTCTGTACGCTTACGACGTCGGTCACGGTAATGCCGGTGGTGTTGGTGATCAACAGGTTCCCGGCATGGCTGAGCAGGGAATCGGGCATGGTCACCGTCTGGGGTGAAGCCCCGTCCAGCACCAGCGTGTGGTTGCCGCTCGCGGCAAAGCTGCTCTTACTGACGCTGTTCGCCTGGGTGAAATTCCCCCGCACGTTGAGGTTTCCGTTGGTGAGCAGGCCAGTCTCGTTGCCGCCGTCAAAGAGGGCATTGCCATTGACCAGCACCGTGGCACTGCTGCTGACCATCTTCAACAATGCGCCCGCAAATACCGTCAGGTCCCCTCCCACGTTCAACGTGTTCGCGCCAACGTCGAGTTGTGCGCCGAGCCCGGTAATCGTAAGACCGTTGGTGACGAAATTACTCGCACCCAGGGTGACGTTTCCTGTAATGGTCAGGTCGTCCACCTGGTTCAAACTCCAGGTGACCGCGCTCCCGGTCATGGTAGGCCCGAGGCCGACAATGGATCCTGCACCGGTAAGCGATCCATTGACGACAAACGACAAGGACGGATTGTTGACCGTCGCGCCGGATTGGATCTGCAGGCTATGGACGTTGGCACCAACCCCGTCGAGGGTCGGCTGATTGGGGGTGCCGTTGGGAATTGTGACGTCACTCGACGAGTTGGGAACCTGGTTGGTGCTCCAATTGCCTGGATCGTTCCAGAGATTTGAAATGACGCCGGTCCAGATTGGCGCAGGTGCGGTACCCGGCCAGGTTATCACGGCACCGCCGGCGGTCTTGGCGAAGGCGCCCGGGGTGCCCGGTGTCGCGGCGACGAGATCGAGCGTGAGGATATTCGCGTCCGCCGTGTTGTCGGTCGCGAAGATGTATGACCCATTTACCGGTGTGTTATTGAACACCAGGTCATTCAGGACGTACGCGGTCGGCGCACCCGGCAGCGAGATCGCCAGCTGGTCGATTGCCGTGCTCATGTTCTGGAAGAGCACATCGTTGAGTATCAGTACCGGCGGTGAGGTGGTACTGATGATCTGCAGCGGTGCATTGTCCAGCGTCAGGCCATTGATATCGGCCGAAGAAGCCTGGACCCGGAAGCCGTTACCGTGAATGACTGATCCGGCTCCTGGGGAATTGATGCTGCCTTCAATAAAGAGCGGCATTCCCACGAGGGTAAAGCTGCCGGGCGTATTCAACGCGACGTGCCCAAAGTGATTGCCGGTGAGCCCGGCATTGGCCATCTGGATGTTCTGCGGTCCGACGGCGTTCGAGAAGATGGTCTCGTGCAGGCCCGTCGCCTGGAATGCGGTGGGCGTAAATGACGAGAGCACCGTGAAGTCACCACCGGCCGCGAGGACGCCGTTAGTCAGCTTGCCCGCTTCACTCGCGCCATCGAACGTCACCGTGCCAACCACGTTGAGAACCCCGAGGGGCGACGTCATCACCAGCGTGGCCCCGATCCCCAGCACAGAGAAGTTGCCGCCCGCGACCAGGTTGTGCGGCCCGATATCGAGTCCGCCGTTCCCGGCCACGGCCACATCGCCCGACACGATAATGTTGCCGGTGAGGGTGACCATGGCACCGTTCGAGCGCAGCGACGGAATGGTAGGCAAGCTCAGGGTACTCACACCCGACATCACCAGGTTGGCCGTCCCGCCTGAGTTGACCATCGTGCCCGTGCCGTTGACATCCCCAAAGACGGTAAGGTCATGGCCGGCGATATCCAGGAGCCCATCCAGCGTCAGCGAGCCGATATTCGGGAAGCTGGTCAGCACCACGGGCTGATTCGGGGTGCCCGAGGGGATAATCGCGTGCGCCGTGTTGTTGGGTACGACGCCGCCGACCCAGTTGCCCGCCACGAACCAGTCGTTGGAC
>JBDTRF010000259.1:0-5186 GCA_039931815.1 Gemmatimonadota bacterium | reverse complement strand
CCGCCGATCGCGCCGTCTTCTTCATTCTGCAGATCAGCCAGGGCGTCCAGGCCACCGGACAGGAACTTGGTGAGGCCGCGCTCGAGCGCCATTCCCGCCGTGCGGAAGTTGAACAGGGTCGAGAACTGGAGGACGAATCCCAGGTCGGCCAGCTGCTGATTCGTGATCATCGTGCCGGCCTTCTTGGCCCGACCGAAATACAGCGAAGGCGACAAGTTGAATCCCAGCATCTGGTCGGGGTAGTACTTCCGAACTCCTTCGGAGAACTCCTGGGGCTGATCAATTTCGGTATTGTTGAACTCCGGCCAGACGACATCGACGCCGAGCTCGGCCGCTTCCCACGCATCCTCGATGGCACCCTTCACGCCGCCAGCATTCTCACCGGGGATTGCTCCGTCCACGGAATCCGTCCGGGCAATCAGCACCACGTCGACTCCGGTTGACTGGGATGCGGCCTTGATGGCCTTGAGCTTGGCGATCCACTCTTTTCGGGGAACGAGGACCTTGGCGCGCTTGTGCGCCCCGACCTTCACGATGTGGCCGCAGGTGCGATCGGCCGGATCCTGGTTTTCCAGGTGCACGCCCCCGGCACGAGCTCGGATCAGCTCCACGGCCAGTGAAAACGTCTGCCCCGGTCCGCCGAATCCCGCTTCCATGTCCACGAACATGGGAGGAACGCCCAAGGTTTCCTTGCCCGCGGTATCATAGAAATGGGTGTGTCGAGCACCTTCGATTCCCATCCAGAGTTCATGGACCAGCTTGACCATGTCGTGCGATGCGTAGACGCCGATATCGGGAAACATGCTCTTGGTCGCGGCGAGTTGCCATCCGCTCCCATACAATGTCTTGAAGCCAAGGCGAGTCATGATGGCCGCGGTGAACGCGTCGTAGGCGCCCGCGGTGTGGAGATAGCTCCCCGCGCCCCGCGCTTCCTTAAGCAGGCGACGGAGTTTCTCGGAGGGGTGCTCCTGCTCCGGGGGCGCAAAGAGCCTGGCGACTTCAGTCGCCGGGTAGGTCACGTTCGCGATCGGACGGGGGGTCGTAGCCATGCAGGCATCCTTGGGCTGGGCGGTCTGCGAAACGAGAGCCGGGGCCGGGTGCGCCACGGGGCCCGGAAGAGAGGTTCAGGGGCAGACATATACAAGATGCACGCCGCCGCCGTTCCAATCTAACTCACGGTCCTGCAGCGTCCTACGCGCACGGAGAATTCGAGTGTTGCCGGGCTACAGCAGGTGGGGTCATCATGTGATTGTCCCGAACGATCGTGCAGATCTTCGCCGGGACCATATTCGCCTAGCGTTTGGCCACCACGACGATGGCCACGAGGCTCGCGAGGATCTGGGCAGCGGCGGTAAAGATGCCGAGGTAATCCTTCTTGTCGTTCGGATCTCGCTCTGGAACAAAGACCACCGCTCCCGCCAGCGGCGTAGGTTTGCTGTCCGGCAACAAGGAGTGGCGGTGGACGCTCTCAACTTTGCCGCTGGGTTGAGTGACATACGCTCGTCCGCGATCGGACAGTCGCGAATAGCCCCCGGCCGAATAGACGTAATAGTCCAGGTTCTTTCCCGGCGCGTAGGAAATCGCCACGGGAGAATTGACCGCCCCAGCCACTCTCACCACCGGATTGTACTCCGGAATAAAGATGGAGTCGCCGCCGACCAGAATGAGGTTGTCTCGAAACTTCGGATTCTTGAGGATCCGTGGCAGGTCGACGCCGATTCGGCCGGCACGGTTGAGTGATCGATAGAACTCGATCCCATCAGGGTACGCGGCGTTGGTCAGTCCGCCGACTCGATTCACCAAATCAAGCAGGCGATCCGACCGGGTCTTGAGCGCGTAGCGACCAGGATAACGAACCTGCCCCGAGATAATAACGGTGCGTTGAAATTCCCACTCGGGCTGCCGCAGAATGAGGACGTTGTCGTAGGGGGCGAGCCTGATCTCGGCCGCCCCGCTGGCCGGGGTTCCCACTCCTGGTGGGCCGAGGTAGACAGAATCCCGGTCACGTTCGAACAAATAGGTGGAGTCGAGCGGGACGCGCATGCTCTGGGCGACAACTCCGCCGGTCCGGTCTTCCGGCAACCGGGCGATCTCCGCTTCCTGCAGCAGGGCGTCCTCCGTGAGCCCGCGGGCCAGGAGCACGGCATCGCGCAGGGTCATGCCATCGCGATAGGGCAGGCGACCGGGTTTCCGCACCGCCCCGGTAATGGCGATATACCGGATGGGCCGGAATTCCGTTCGGGAGAAGACCTGGATTTCATCCTCGTCCTGGAGCAACAGATCCGGCGAGACCGTGCCGCTCGAATCCTGGAATGATGATCGCAGCTGAATACGCGTCGAGTCGGGCCGCAGGCGCGAGACCAGGATGGATCCGAGATACACGTCCGGCTTGGGCCCTCCCCCTAACCTGATGGCCTCGCTCAGGCGCATGCCATCCGAAAAGCCAATCCTGCCTTCGAGCCAGACGTTGCCTTTGAGCGAAACGAACCCTCGCATCCGTTCGGAGACCGCGAACACAGTGACTGAGTCTCCCGCTGACATGGGAAAGGCAGGGCCCAGGGGATCGACAAACTGATCGGCGCCGAGGTCAACCACGACTCGCTGTGGTCCATTGGCCTGACGGCGCGCAGCGGGGAGAATCCGGTAGATCTGGACCCTCCGTCCCAGCGCCGTAGCCTCGAGCCCGCCCGCGTCACGCAGCAGGTCCCGCAGGGTTTCGTCGGGCTTCATCTCATAGATGGCCGGGCGGATCACCTCGCCCGTCAGGGCAATACGTGGCCCGTGTGCGGGGACGAACACCACGTCACCGGTCTGGAGCCGGATATCACTCCGGGAATTTCCGCTCAACAGATAGTCGTACAGATCCAGCGAATCGACGACTCGGTCCCCCCGGCGAATCTGGATCCGGCGAAACCCACCCTGCTCCGTGGGGCCGCCCGCGGCATAAAGGGCGGCCATGGCCGTTGCCGCCGCCGATACCTGGTACGAGCCCGGTCGCATGACTTCGCCGACGACAAACACCTGGTTCTTCCGGAGCCGGGCGACGGTGACCCTGAATGTCGTCGTGGCACCCGCGCCGCGGCGCACGCCTGAATACACCCGGCCGAGACGAGCATAGAGCAGGTCGTCGAGGTCGCCCAGGGAGAGATTGGCGACATAGACCTGACCGACCTGGGGGATGACGATAAATCCTTCGCGGTTGACCTCCAGGGTGTGGGCGATCTCCACGTCCCCGGTCAGAATGAGAACCAGGACATCGCCAGGTCCCAGGCGATAGTTCGCGTCGACCGGGCCCGCGACGGAGGGCTCAAACTGGTTGCTCCGGCTCTGAAAGACATCGAGGCCGAAGATTCTGAGTTTCTTTTCCCGTCGGATGCGAAGCGTATCCTTCGAGTTGAGCGAGTCAGTCTCGAGGGAATCACGGCCCAGCGAATCCGTCATCAGGGAATCGGTCGGCGACAGCATCCGCAGCGAATCGATCTCCTCATTGCTGGCGATGCCCAGGAGCCGGACGGCCTCGAACTGATTGGCCGTCGGGGACACCTTGCGAGTCGTGTCTGCGCCGCTCAGGTAGTCATCGAGCAGAGTTTCCGGATAGCCGGCTGCCCGAAGCCTCGCCCGAATCTGGTCCGGAGTGAGCCCCGACGCGCCGATCCGTTCCCGGAGCTGACGCACAAGATCCGGCCGTGTGCGCAGCAGTTCACGGGCCTGCTCGGCGGTGGGCTGCTGGGCATTCGCGACCCGGGTGGTGCCCGCAGTGATGGCGAACGCCACAGCAATGAAAAGCGAAACTCGTACGGCGAGGCGAACGAGAAATTCACGCATAGGGGCCAAGATAACCTCTTTGAGAACCGCACCGGCACGCTCCCGACGGGGATGCCGGGGTGGTCGAACTATGCTGAAAGTCGGAGACCTGCCGGAACCGGTCGATCCAGATTTTTTCAGAAGGGACTCGCGCCATGAGATAATACAGGGTGATTCGTCCGGCTTCAACGGCGACCCGGGTCCCTCGCCATTTACAGGTCGCGATCGGGGACCGATCTCGGTGCCGGTTTGCCGGTAATCCGCTCCCAGAATCCCAGGAGTTTCCGGGCGATGGCGGCATCGACGAATTCGTTCATCACCCGTCGTCGGCCCTCGACGGCAAAGGCAATCCGGCGGGGTGGGGAATCCAGGAGATTCTGAATCGCCTCGGTCAGTGCGGGGACATCGTCCTCGGTGACGACCAGGCCCGCGGGCCCGATGATTTCTGGAAGTGCACCCGACGCGCTGCCCACGACCGGAACGCCAAATCCCATGGCTTCGATCAGGGCTCTTCCATGCGGCTCGACCCATTGGCGCGTGGTGCGTGCCGGGAGGACCAGGGTATCGAGCCTGGGCCACACTGTCGCGAGATCTTCCGGGGGGACGGCGCCGAGCCAGGTGATTCTCGCGGCGATGCCCAGTCGCTCCGCGAGGCCTTCCAGCTCCTCCTGGGCAGGACCGCTTCCGACCACGACCAGGTCCCAGTTCCCCAGCACCCTGACGCTGGCACGGAGCAGGATGTCCAGCCCCTTTTCAGGAACCAGGCGCCCTACAAATCCGATGGTAAACCGGGTGTGTGGAATCGGTGTGAGCATGCGCGGGATGCTGACGCCGAGCTGGGGGATCACATCGGTGGGCGTGCCGGTTTTTCCCTGGGAGAGTAATCCAGCGGCGATCGTGTTGCCTCCGACGAGGCCGGATGCGCGCCGGATCGACCGGCCCATTCGCCAGCGCTGGGTGATCGGATAGGGGCGGGCGATACTCTCGGAGCTGAAGAGCACGCTGGGAATCTTCATCCGGGCAGCCAGCGCGGTGACAACGGACGCAACCTGCGACCAGGGCTCCTCTTCGATCTGCACCACATCGGGGCGAAAATCCCGGAGAAGTTTCCGGAGAGTGGAGCGTTCCCACACCGCCCCTCCGTAGCGTCCCGCCAGTGTCCTCACCTTGATTGGCACGATACGCACCCCGGCATCGTCGCCCCACACAGCGGAGAGCGTTCCTCCCGAAATCGGCTGGTTCCAGTGTTCCGGCACTGCCACCGCGATGGTGCAGCCCAGGCCGGCCAGCGCCCGCAACTTGCCCCGAAGGGCCGGGTTGATATACGTGCGG
This sequence comes from Gemmatimonadota bacterium, assembly GCA_039931815.1. Classification (GTDB taxonomy): domain Bacteria; phylum Gemmatimonadota; class Gemmatimonadetes; order Gemmatimonadales; family GWC2-71-9; genus DASYPP01. The sequence goes on along the minus strand of JBDTRF010000259.1, from coordinate 50 downwards.
GAGATTACGACAACGCGCATAGACTCAAGGGTTGAGGACGAGCTGGGGTC
>JBDTRF010000258.1:0-5269 GCA_039931815.1 Gemmatimonadota bacterium | reverse complement strand
CCGCTCTGATGCCAAACCAGATTATCGAAGCCGACTGGACCTGGACCGGCCACGCCCTTGAATCGGGCGTGCAGGTCGACGTTGGATCCGGCGGTCTTATCGAACGGGTCGGCGCTCTGGGCGCGACACCGACGGAGCGGTTACGCAACCAGGCCCTTTTCCCCGGTATGATCAACGTGCACTCGCACGCGTTTCAGCGCGGGCTTCGCGGCAAGGGCGAACGATTCCCCGCGGGGATGGGCTCGTTCTGGAGCTGGCGTGAGGCGATGTATGCCCTGGTGGAGGAGCTTGATCCCGAGCCGTTCAAACGAATCTGCATCCAGGCCTTTCGAGAGATGCTCGCTTGCGGCACGACGACGGTTGGCGAGTTCCATTATTTCCATCATACCCGGGGCACCAGCGATTATGCCTTTGACCGCCTGATTATTGAAGCGGCCAGGGAAGCCGGCATCCGCATGGTGCTGCTCCAGACCTATTACCGGACCGGAGGAGTCGGCCAGCCTCTCATCGGTGGCCAGCGCCGGTTTGCCACGGCCGATCCGGCCGAATACTGGGCGTCGGTTGATCGATTGGCGCCGTTGCTCGACCCGGCCACCCAATCGCTCGGCGCGGTGGCCCACAGTATTCGCGCGGCCGCGCCAGATGAAATCGCGGCGCTTCATGCTGAGTCCGTGAAGCGTGGTATGGTCTTTCATATCCATGTGGAGGAACAGCGGAAAGAGATCGAGGATACGGTTGCCGCGTACCGGCTGCCGCCAATGGCGCTGATCACCCGTGCCATCGCCGACGTTTCCAACGTCACGGCTGTCCACTGCACCCACACCGATCCGCTGGACATGGATCGATACCTGGAGGCAGGCGGGCGGGTCTGTCTCTGCCCCCTTACTGAAGGAAATCTCGGCGATGGCATACCCGACCTGAGTCCGGTGCATGCCGCCGGCGGGCGCATGGCGTTGGGAAGCGATTCGAACAACCGGATCGCCATGTTCGAGGATATGCGCTGGCTCGAGTACGGACAGCGCCTGGCCGACGAGACCCGGGGCGAGCTTCGTCCGGAGGATGGGCGGCTGTCGCGCACGCTCTTTGAGATCGCCACTATTGGCGGAGCGGATTCTCTGCGAATCCCCGCTGGTGCCGTTGAGCCTGGTAAGGTCGCCGATTTCTTTACGGTGGACCTCTCGGCTCCAGCACTGGCCGGATGCGAAGCGGATTCCCTGCTTGATGGAATGATATTCGGAGCGGACAGCTCAGTGGTCCAGGCAACCTGCGTGGGAGGGCGGTGGGTCCATCAACGATAAGGGTACACATGAATACCTGCCTGCGGCCCCGCGTGTCGAGTATTCTCGGGTTTACGCTGTTTCTTACGATCGGCTGCGGACAAACGACGCGGGATACCGAAGGACCTGCGTTTACCCAGTCGGTGGCATTTCCGGACTGCGCGCCGTGGGACGGCGCCGCGGTTAGCATCTATCTCACGACCACGGCGCGCGACTCACTGAGCGAACAGATCGCGGCGCCATTTCTCCACCTGGCGATCTGGCGAAACGTGCGGAATCTCCCTGGCGCTACCATCTCCTGGCCGAGTGATGATCAGCCAGGGACGGCGTCCTGGTGCGCGACGGCCGATGGCTGCGAACCGGCGGCCGCAGGGCGAGTCCAGGTAGGTGGCCTGGTCGGCGATACCACGCTATCGGGGAGCTACGATCTTCGCTTCACCGACAGTACCGTGATGCGGGGTCATTTCCGGGCCCGCTGGCTGGATCGCCGGGTGCTTTGCGGGTAGGGCAGGGCCTCCTGGTTTACAGAATCACCCAGGACACGACGACACGAAGAGATACGATGCCGGCCGTTTCGCGGGGACATTCTCCGGGTCTTTCGTTCATTGCGGTTGCTGTTTCTTCCAGCGTCCTGAAGCTGCTTTTCAGAGCAATAAGAAAAGACGAATACTCCCTTTTCCACCCTCCGTGCTATTATTGAGGAACCCCCGAAACTCACGACGGAACGGACTTCTCCATGACGCACCTCCGGTGGCGTTCTCTGCTTTATGCCGCCGTCATTCTTAACGGGGCCCCCGTCCGGCCGCTCGGTGCCCAGGATCCCGCGTCCTCCGCCACGCCCGCCATCTTTCGGCGCTATTCCGACCACGTCAGCAAGATCCAGGTGAGCGAAAACGCTTCTGGCGCCAAGTCTGAGCTTGGCTCCGGATTCTTTGTCAGCGACGATGGCCTGGTGATTACCAACTATCACGTGATCTCGAAGCTCGTGCTCAACCCGGATCGCTACCATGCCGAGCTCTTCGATACCAGGGGCACCACCCGCGCCGTGACGGTCGTGGCCATCGATGTCGTCCACGACCTTGCCGTGTTACGGACGGAGCCCCATGGAGACGGTTTCTTCAATCTCATCCCCGTATCAACCGAGCAGGGCACCCGACTCTATTCGCTGGGACACCCGCATGACCTGGGCTTGAGTATCGTGGAAGGGACCTACAACGGTCTCCTGCAGCATACGCTATATCAGAAGATTCATTTCACGGGGTCTCTCAACCCGGGGATGAGCGGCGGTCCGACGATTGACGATCGCGGCGAAGTCGTTGGCGTTAACGTATCAACCGCGGGGAATCAGCTGAGCTTTCTCGTCCCGGTCGATCGGGCGATGCTCCTGCTGCGCCAGGCGCAGAATCCCGACTACTCCATCCCGGATAATTTTCTCGCGGTTGTGGCGAAGCAGTTGCTGGCCTACCAGGATGTGTACCTTGCGACACTCCTGGCTGACTCGGGCGAGACGACCGTTCTTGGGCATTACCGGCTCCCGACCAACCCCGCGTCGTTCTTCAACTGCTGGGCCGACGCGGACCGGAACGATGACTCACCCTATGAGGTGGTGGATCACCAGTGCTCGACCGACGATTACGTTTTTATTTCCGGCGAACATTCCTCCGGCGTTGTCGAGTTCGAGCACCGGCTGCTGAGCAGCAAGGAACTCAACCGGTTCCGGTTCTTCTCGCTCTTCAGTGATCAGTTCCGCATGGGCGGATCGCTGGGGCCTGGGGATGACGAGGACGTGACCCCGTACCGCTGCGAATCCAGGCCGGTGAACCAGCATGGACTCACGATGAAAGTGCTCTTCTGTGTCCGACGGTACAGGAAAATGACCGGGCTCTACGATGCCGTTGTCAAGGCGGCCGTGCTGGGGGAGCGAGACGCCGGCCTGCTCACCACCCTGAATCTTTCGGGCGTCAGCTTCGAAAACGCGGAGATGATGGCGCGCCGCTACCTGGGATCGATCACATGGAATCCGTGATCTTTCTCGAGGTGACGGATCGCAAGGGAAACCCGCTCTATCGCTACCGGCTGGACACGTTCCCCGCGACGATCGGCCGGAGCTACCGCAATACTGTCATCCTCGCCGACCGCTACGTATCTCCCGAGCACGCGGTCATCGTGCGCGACGAGCTCGGCGCGCTCTGGGTCGAGGATCGGAGCAGCGACAACGGACTCTTCCGGGACAACGACCGGGTCCAGCGTGTGGCGCTCGGTGCCGGGACGAGATTCAGGGTCGGGCACACGACATTCCAGGTCTGCACCCCGGACCAGGTGGTGGAACCGGTGCTGCGCGAGGCTGAGTCGAGCCAGGGTGGATTAAACCGTTTGGGAAGCCGATCGGGAGCGCTGCTGGCATTTGCCCTGGCGGTGATTGTCCTCATGGCCGATCTCTATCTCAAAAGCTACAACCGCGTCAGCACGTTACAGCTGCTGATCCAGTCACTCGGCATCATGTCGGTTTTCCTGGTGTGGGCCTGCGCCTGGGCATTATTCAACCGGCTGGTCGCCCAACGTTTTGCTTTTCTCCCTCACCTGGCGCTTGCATCGGTGGCCGTCATTGCGCTCCTCCTGCTCCAGCCGGCCACGGAGTACCTGGAGTTTTTCTTCGCGCCGCTTCGCGTCCTCAACTGGGTGGAAACGGTCGCCAAGGCGTTCTTCATCGCGGCGCTGCTTTACGGTCATCTTGCCATCGTCGGGGTAGTGACTCAGCGACGACGCTGGCTGATTGCCGGCGTAACGTCGGCGGTCATCTTCGGGCTGGTTGAGCTCAATCAGTACGCGGACAATGGATGGTACGATCCGGCCGCCGAACGCCCGGCGCAGCTCAAGCCGATGGGGATGGGAATGCTTCCGACCGTGGATATGGATACATTCCTTCGTGACGCAAAGAAGCTCAAGGCCAGTGTGGATTCGCTGGCGGAGAAGTAGTCTGAAGGGCCGGGCGCCATGCCGCCCGGTAACCTGTCAACCGGGACCTTTTATGCGCATAGCGACTGTAGCACTGCTGGCCGCCGTCGTCGGGGTGACCCCGTTGGCGGGCCAGGACTCGACCGCCACCATGAACGATGTCGCCATGCCAAGGCGGATTTCCGTCGACGGGCATGACCTCGTGCTCAACGGGATGGCTCTTCGCAAGAAATTCATCATCAAAGTGTATGTCGCCGGTCTCTATCTGAGCGAGCGTTCGAAGAACGCGGAAGCGATTCTCGCGAGTGATGCTCCCCGCCGAATCGTTCTCCAGTTCATCTACCACCCCAGTGCGAACCAGATGTGCGGAGCGTGGAACGAATCGCTGGAAGACAACACGCCCAATGCTTCGGCGGAGTTGAAGCAGCAGTTTGTGACGCTGTGCAGTTATATGGAGGACGTGAAGAAGGGTGAGACGTTTGTCTTTACCTATCTGCCGGGCGTGGGAACCGAGATCGCGGTACGAGGCAAAGTGAAGGGCACGCTTCCGGGCAAGGAATTCGCCGACGCCCTGTTCAAATCATGGATCGGACCCAAGCCGGGCCCGGGGGAAGACTTCAAGAAAAAGATCCTGGGACTGTAGCAGGACAGTGAACAGTGAAACCGTGAATTGGTGAAGGGTGACCCGCAGGGCCACCCACTCACGATCAGCTCATGGGAAAGGCTTCCCAACGTCTTCTGGTCCGGCACTGGCAGCGGGCTTATGGCCGGGCGTGGGAATGTCGCTCTGTTCTGCGGCGTGATGCGCGTGAGGAGAAACAGGGCCAGGCGGACGGCCAGTTTGGCCAGCGCAAAGAAGCCCACGGAGCGGGCGTACAGCCACCGAGCGGAACCATCGGCTCGCTCTCGATTCGGCCCCCCAGGTACTAGCCACTGGATTCAGTGGGACGGATTCGCCGGTTCGACGGCTAAAGCCGCCACTCGGCCACGGGATTTACTTCGACGGGATTCGCCAGTTCGGCGGCTAAAGCCGCCAC
>JBDTRF010000257.1:0-5288 GCA_039931815.1 Gemmatimonadota bacterium | reverse complement strand
CCAACGCCTCCCCGATGATTCGTTTCTGTTCCGCCGCATGGGCCGATGGATAGCCCTCAGCGGTGCTGGCTCGCTCGGGTCGTCCGGCGTATCTCAACTTTACGCCGGAGGGCATGACGTCGCGAATCTTCTCTTCGGCATACCGCCATGCGCCCATGTTCTTCGGCTCTTCCTGGGCCCAGACCAGCTCTTTCAGACCGACGTACCGGCTCAGCATGTCGCGCATCTCGGGCGCCGGGAAGGGGTAGAGCTGCTCGAGTCGGAGAATCGCCGGCCGACCCTGGATCATCTTCTCCGCTTCGGCTGACAACTCATAGTAGAGCTTTCCGGAACAAAGCACCACGCGGCTCGTTTCGGGCAATTTGAGACGGAGCGACGGATCATCAATGACCGATTGAAATCCGCCATTCGCCAGGTCTTCCAACCTCGAGCTGGCCTGGGGAAGCCGAAGCAGGCTCTTGGGTGTCATCAGGATCAGGGGTCGCTGCCGAGCGACCTTGGCCTGCCGCCGGAGGAGATGAAAATACTGCGCCGGGGTCGTGCAGTTGGCGACCCGGATGTTTCCTTCGGCCGCCAGTTGAAGGAAGCGTTCCAGCCGGGCACTCGAATGTTCCGGCCCCTGGCCTTCGTAACCATGCGGCAGCAACAGCGTCAGCCGAGTCGTGACCCCCCACTTGGAGAGCCCCGACACCAGGAACTGATCGACGATCACCTGGGCGCCATTGACGAAATCGCCGAACTGGCCTTCCCACAGCACCAGCGCCTCTGGTGCCGCCGTGCTGTACCCGTACTCAAATCCCATCGTCGCAAGCTCGGAGAGCGGGCTGTTATAGACCTCGAACGGCGCCGTGGCTCCGGGCAGCTGCTTCATCGGCGTGTGGGTCACACCGGTGTTCACATCGTGCAGCACGAGGTGTCGCTGACTGAAGGTTCCTCGTTCGCTGTCCTGTCCAGTGAATCGGAGCGGAACGCCTTCGGTGAGCAGCGAGGCAAACGCCAGGGCCTCCGCGTGAGCCCAATCGATGCCTCCCTCGGTGCCTACTGCGGTCCGTCTTCGATCGAGTTGCTTCTTAAGCTTGGGATTGACCGTGAATCCCTCTGGCCAGGTCAGGAGCTGATCATTGAGCGTCCGGAGCACATCGGCCGGGATTGCCGTCTCAATGTCCATGCCGGGAATGCGAGCCGGCCTGGCTGGCTCGACCGGCGCCATCTTGCTCAAACTCCCCTTATACGACTGCTGCACTTCCAGCAGCTTCTGGTACATGGCGTCGGAGAGCGCCTGCGATTCTTCCGCGGTCACGACACCCTGCCGGGCCAGCACCCCGGCATAAATTTCCCGGGCGGTGGGGTGGTCCTTGATGCGGGAATACATGAGGGGCTGGGTGTAGGCCGGCTCATCTCCCTCGTTGTGTCCATGCCGCCGGTAACCGACGAGATCGACCAGGGCGTCCTCGTGGAACTTGTCCCGATACATCATTGCCAGTCGCACCGCCGCGAGGCACGCTTCGGCGTCATCCGCGTTGACGTGAACGATGGGGATATCGTATCCCTTGGCCAGGTCACTGGCGTAGCGAGTCGAACGCGCGTCCCGCACGTCAGTGGTGAAGCCGACCTGGTTGTTGGAAATGAGATGAAAGGTCCCGCCGGTTCGATATCCTTCCAACGCCCCCAGGTTCAACATCTCGGCGACGACGCCCTGGCCCGCGAACGCGGCATCGCCATGGATGACGACCGGCACCGAAACATTGGGATCCTGGATGGGCTTGGGGCCGCGATGCTGGGTCTGGGTGGCACGGGCCCGGCCATCGACGACGGGTCCGACGAACTCGAGGTGACTCGGGTTGGCCGCGAGCGTGACGGTGACCGCGCGACCGGTGGCCGTGGGATAGGCGCCTTCCGCTCCATGATGATATTTCACGTCGCCGGTTCCATCCTCGCGCGACTCTCCGCTCTCTTCGACCGGGCGGTTGCCTTCGAACTCAGCGAAGATGGCCTGGTAGGGCTTGCCGACGAGGTGGGCGAGCACGTTGAGCCGGCCGCGGTGGGCCATGCCCAGCACGACTTCATGGGCGCCGGACGCGGCGGAGGTTTCCACCGTGAGGTCCAGCATCGGCACCATCACATCCACGCCCTCGATGGAAAATCGTTTCTGGCCCAGGTACGCCTTGTGAAGAAACTTCTCGAAGCCTTCGACTTCAGTCAGTCGAGCCAGCAGCTTTTTCTTCTCATCATTGGAAAGCGGCTTCCGATGGGCGCCGGATTCAATGACCTGACGCAGCCAGACGCGTTCCTCGTGGCTGGCGATGTGTTCGACTTCGTACGCGATCGTTCCACAGTAGGTCGCCTGCAGATTGGGCAGGACCTCGGCCAGGGTCTCTCCGGGCACTGCGACTCGCAGCACGGAGGCAGGGATCGTTGCCATGATTTCCGGCGTCAGTCCAAGCCGGACCGGGTCGAGCGCCGGATCGCCCGGTGGCTCGCTGCCGAGTGGGTCAAGGTGCGCCGCGAGGTGGCCGTGCGTGCGGTGGGCCTTGACCAGGGCCATTGCCGCGGCGACATGAGCCAGGTCGTCGGCCGAGCGGCGCGAAGGGGCGGCCGCCGCGATGGACGCGATGCCAGTCGAATCGCTTTTTCGTCGCTCGCCCAACGTGAGCCCGAGACCAGCCGATATTGACTCGTAGAATCCTTCCTCGCCCTGCAACAGCCCATCCAGTGAGCGAAGAAATTCCCCCGACTCGGCGCCCTGGATCACGCGGTGATCGTAGGTGCTGGTAATCGTCATCACCTTGGCCACGCCCAGCTCGCGGATTCGATCCGGGGCCATGCCGGCGAACTCCGGTGGATAGGCGATCGAACCCACCGCGATGATGCTTCCTTGACCGGCCATCAGGCGGGGAACCGATGCGACCGTGCCCAGCCCTCCCGGATTGGTGAGCGACATGGACGCGCCGGCAAAGGCGTCCGGCATCAGCTTGCTGGTCCGCGCCTTCTCCACCAGCGACTCATAGGTGGCGAGGAAAGTCGCGAAATCCATGGTGTCAGCGCCGTGAATGACCGGCACGACCAGCCCACGGCTCCCATCCTTCCGTTCGACATCGACGGCAAGACCGAGATTCACCGTTCCCGGCTGGATCCGATGGGGAGTTCCGTCGAGGTCGACAAAGCTGGTGCACATGACCGGGTGTTTTTTTGCGGCCAGTGCCAGAGCGTACCCGATCAGATGGGTGAACGAGATTTTCTCGGGACGCCCGGCCGTCTTGAGCGCGTCATTCAACTCTTTGCGCCGCGTTTCGAGTGTCGCGACCGGCAGCTGGCGGAATGTTGTAGCGGTTGGAACCGTCAGACTCTCAGTCATGTTCGCCACCAGCCGGGCCGCGGGCCCCTTGATCGGCTGCGCGTTCGCCGGAACGGGGGTAACTCCGGGAGATGACTGGGCGGGAATGGACGGAGGACCGGAGGAAATTACCGGGATGATCGGCTGGCTCATGGCAGGGTGAGCCCCGTTGCCATTGGCGGCCGGGGTTTCGCCCACAATCCCGCTTTCAAAAAGGCGGCGCCACTCCGGGGTTACCGCGGACGGATCCCGCAGATATTCCTCGTAGATTGCCTGGGCAAAGCCGGCGTTTGCAGTTTCAAAAACGTTAGGATCCACGTACTACTCCAGCACAACAGATGAGAGGAAAATGAAACCTCTGGAAGATAATGGGGGCAGGCGATCGTTGGGGACAGTTCGGACCTGGTGAATCTCGTGTGTCAAAGGCTGGTTCGGACGTCGATAGGGGGCGGCATGCGGCCCGGGGCACCGGTGAGTGAGATCCGGCCTGCTGGCCCCGTGGTCTCAGGCCACCTTGCGCCGCAATGGGGACAAAGTATTCTCAACGGTGACCACTTACTTGAAGCTTCGCTTTTAGCCTCAAACTCTTCAGCACGAACGCCATATCCGGGAGTTCCTAGATGCGTAAACTGTTAGTGGCTTTGATGTTCGGTGGCATGGCGACGGCCTGTGGTGGGGGGGGTGACAACGGCGGCAACCCCAATCCTTCTCCGAACGTCATCGAAAAGACCGCGAGTAACAGCGGCGAAGCACAGGTCGGTACCGTCGGTTCAGTCCTGGCCAACCCATTCTGCGTGCGGGTCTCCAAGGATGGGGCATCCGTGGTGGACGCGCCGGTCACCTGGGCGACGGTGGGTGGCAGCATGTCGCCAACGTCCGCGCCCAGCACCTTTGACGGCTCCTCCTGCAGCACTCTGACCTTGTCGCAGACGTCCGGTGCCTACACGGCCTCAGCGAGCCTGACCGGTGCCAGCGGCACTCCCGTCGTCTTCCATGCCACCGCGAATCCGGGGGCGCCCACGCAATTGCAGGAGGCCGGTGGGGATGGCGCGACGGCGCAGATCAATACGTCCCTCCCGGTCACCGCGCGAGTGGCCGACCAGTTCGGCAACGGCATTGGCAATTTCGCCGTCGCCTTTGCTGTGACAAGCGGGAATGCCACGGTGGCGCCTGCGACAATCGGGACCACACCGGGCACGGGGAATGCCGCGGCCACGGTCACCCTGGGTGCTACCCCGGGAGCGATAACGGTCAGCGCAACTTCCACTGGCCTCACGGGCTCGCCACTGACCTTTCACATCACCTCGATCGTTCCGCCGCCGCCTCCCACCGCCATTACGATCAACGTGAATAACCCGGGCTCCTTCAGTCCCTCAGTCGACACGGTCGCTGCGGGCGGAACGGTGACCTGGACCTGGACCGGTACTCTGACGCAGCATTCCGTGACTTCCACCGGGCCCACCAGTTTTGTTTCGGACCCCGCTGGCATCACGAGCGGCCCACACTCATACGGTCCGATCACCTTCAATACACCGGGAACGTACTTCTACTACTGCGAGGTCCACGGAAGTCCCGGCAATCCTCCAGCCGGGATGAGTGGCCGAATCGTCGTTCAGTAGTACCCATGTCCGGAGATTCGATGCGGTCCCTCGGGGCCGCATCGTTGCTATGAGCCTGTCTACCTGGGGGATGACCTGTGAGTGCCTGGAGCAGAAGTCAGGACGCGCTGCGATCCATCGGATTGGTAGTGTCGGCTACCTCCCTGCTGAGCTGTGGTGGCGGCGGGAACAATGGCGGCGGACCGGATCCGTCACCGCTCGCGATTGCCAAGGCCGCTCCCAGTGGTGATGTCCAGACCGGCGTCGTCGCCCAGGCGCTCACCGATTCATTCCGGGTCATTGTCACTGAGGACGGGGCACCCAAGGCGGGGGTGAGCGTTACCTGGTCGGTCAGC
>JBDTRF010000256.1:0-5322 GCA_039931815.1 Gemmatimonadota bacterium | reverse complement strand
AGCCCAAAGACAAGTCCGACCACCACGGAGGCCAACGCAGCCACGGCAATGGTACTCCAGGAGAATGCAGCATAGACCGGCGCCTCCACCTTGGCTCGCATCAACGCCGTAATCCCAAACGCACCACCCAGCCCGACAAACACTCCAAACACGCTACCGATCCCCGATACGGTCACTGCCTCGGCCAGGAACTGAGATAGAATATCGGACTGGCGGGCACCCATCGCCTTTCGCACCCCAATTTCCCGGGTCCGCTCCACGACCGACGCCAGCAGCACGTTCATGATTCCAATCCCGCCGACCACCAGCGTGATACCCGTAATGGCTCCCATGGTGATTTTGAAGATCAGGATCCCTTCCTCTGCCTGCTTGAGCCGGCTCCCTGAGTTCTGAATTGTCGCCCTGGTTCGCCAGCGCGGGTCGCGAGTGGTCAGCCAGGCCTCAACCCGACGTTGGACCTCGGCGACGCCTTCCACGGTCCGGGCCTTGACCAGGAGATCAGGGGCGTGCTCCACGGTGCTCGGCGCCATAAGCGACTGGGCGATTGCCAGGGGAACAAAGGCCACTCTCCCATCGGGACCTGCCGGCGCATCGAGCACACCAATGATGCGCACAACCCCGTCCTGCAACCGGATACTGTCCCCGACGATTGCCCCGAGCAGCCCGGAATCGCCAGCCACGTCCCGAGCCAGCAAGTGGGAGATGACGACGACGCGCTCATCGGCGTCTGCCTCGGCCGAAGTAAAGAATCTTCCAGCCTCAAACTTCATGTCCAGCAGCCGGGCAACGCCAGGTGTCGCCCCGATGACCTCGACGCCTCGTTGCGGGCCGGGCACGCCACGAAGCAAGGCCCCGCCGCGCATGAGAAGCCCGCTGGTGGCAATACCCTGGAGTGCTTGCTCGACCGCGTCGCCATCAGCGGGAGTAAACCGGAGAAAATCGGATCGGGCGAAGCGCTGTTGATCTATCACATCGGCCGTTCGCGGGCTGACCACGACACTCTGTACCGAGGTGGTTCGCTCAATCTGTTCCCGGGCGAATCGCTCCACTCCATCCCCCAGTGCAAGCACGGCGACGAGCGAGGCGACCCCGATGATAATCCCGAGCGTGGAAAGGATGGTCCGAAGTGGGTAGGTCACCAGGGTGCCGACACCGGTCCGGATCGATGCCAGTGGGATGGAGAACGTCATGGTCTGCGCAAGCCCGCGGTCGAGAGGAGTGGAGGAGCTGACATCAATGCGGCGTCACAGCGATGTGCGTGCAGCCCGACGCCGCAAATCAGGTCCGAGTTTCAGCTTGAATCATAAGATTCTCTCTGATGCAGGGCCACTATGAGAAACAGCGGCCGGATCCAGTCCGACCGCTGTTTCCCGGGTTATCAGGCAGCAGGCTTTCCTAGCTGCCGACCGTCTCATCGAGGAAGACTCGAATCTTCTTCGGCTTCAGGAACACCCTGGCGCCCTTGACCAGGTTCAAGGCCTCGAAGCGATCGCGCGGGACTTCGGCCTCGATCATCTCGCTGCCTCCAACCGGATCGAGGTCGACCCGGACCATGGATCCGAAGGCGCGGAAGTGCCGGACCTCGGCCTCGATGACCGCTTCCCCGTTGCGCGTGTTCTCCAGCTGGATTTCATGCGTTCGCACGTAGGCGACCGCCGGCCCTTCGCCCCCATCTTCCCCCATTTCGATTCGCTGGCCGCCGATCTGCATACCGCCGTGCTGCAACCGTCCGCGAAAGAGGTTGACGTCGCCGAGGAAACTGTAAACGAACGGCGTCGCCGGGTGATCGTAGACTTCGGTTGGCGTCCCGATCTGTTCGACGCGCCCCTCGTTCATCACGACGACCTGGTCCGACACCTCCAGGGCTTCTTCCTGGTCGTGGGTGACAAAAACGCTGGTCAGGTGAATCTCATCATGCAGCCTGCGCAACCAGCGGCGAAGCTCCTTGCGCACCTTGGCATCGAGCGCGCCGAACGGTTCATCGAGGAGCAGGACCTTGGGCTCGACGGCCAGCGCGCGCGCCAGGGCCACCCGCTGACGCTGCCCACCGGATAACTGGTTGGGATAGCTCTTGGCCAGCCAATCGAGCTGCACGAGCTTGAGCAGCTTCATGCACTTCTCTTCGATCTCCTGGTCGGAGGGACGATCCCGCTTGGGCCTGACGCGAAGGCCAAACGCCACGTTCTCGAAGACCGACATGTGACGAAAGAGGGCGTAGTGCTGAAAGACAAAGCCAACCCGCCGCTCCCGCACGTGCTGAGTCGTCGTGTCTTCGCCGTGAAAGCTGATCGTGCCGCTGTCTGGCGCCTCCAACCCCGCGATGATCCGCAGCAGGGTCGTCTTGCCGGAGCCGCTCGGACCCAGCAACGCCACGAGCTGACCCGACGGGATCTCGAGCGAAACATCCCGAACGGCCGCGAACGACCCGAAGCTCTTGCTGATCGACGTGAGTGCGATGCTCATCTCTTACCGGGGTGTGGGTTGGAGTGTGCGCGCTTCTCGCGAGCCGTCCCGCTGGCTCTTCCATTCAACCAGGCTCTTGAGTATCAGCGTGACGATGGCGAGCGCGGCAAGCATGGTAGCAAGCGCGAATGCCGCCGCAAAGTTGTACTCGTTGTACAATATTTCCACGTGGAGCGGGATCGTGTTGGTCAGCCCTCGAATGTGACCGGAAACGACCGATACCGCACCGAACTCGCCCATGGCCCGGGCGTTACAGAGAATGACCCCGTACAGCAGGCCCCACTTGATGTTGGGCAGGGTGATCCGCCAGAACGTCTGCCACCCGCTGGCCCCGAGAACGAGGGCGGCTTCCTCTTCTTCGGTTCCCTGCTCTTCCATCAGCGGGATCAGTTCGCGGGCCACGAACGGAAAGGTGATGAACGTGGTGGCCATGACGATACCGGGGACGGCAAAGATGATCCTGATATCGTGATCCTGGAGCCAGGGACCAACGACGCCGTGCAGGCCGAACAGAAGAACGAAAATCATCCCCGAAATGACAGGCGAGACGGCGATCGGAAGATCGACCAGCGTGACCAGGAGGTTCTTGCCCCGAAACCGGAACTTGGTGATGGCCCAGGCGGCAACCACGCCAAACACGGCATTCAAGGGGACCGCAATGGCGGCGACCAGCAGGGTCAACTTGATCGCGGACACGGCATCGGGCTCTGTAAGCGAGGCAAGGTACACCTGCCAGCCCTTGGCAAACGCCTCGATAAAGATGAGCGCCAGCGGTACGGCGATAAACAGGATGAGGAACGCCAGCGCGATGCCGATCAAGGTCCATCTGACCCAGCGGGGCTCCGTCGTCGCTTTCGCCATCTGACCCGGACGCACCAGCGTCGATGACATGGCTATGGTGGTCATGAGGTGGACTCCGCGGCCGCGGTGACCCGTCCCGGGGGAATCTCCCGTCCCGCGTCACCACGGTGACGATGACCCGCCCAATATTGCAGGAGGTTGATCAGCAGCAGCAGCACGAACGACAGGACGAGCGCGGCGGTCGCGAGCGCGGTTGCGCCGGGATAGTCGTATTGCTCCAGCTTGGTAACGATGAGAAGCGGGACGATCTCGGTTCTCATCGGCATGTTACCGGAGATGAATACGACCGAGCCATATTCCCCGATTCCGCGGGCAAAAGCCATGGCAAACCCTGTGAGCAGCGGGGGTATCACGTGAGGGAAAATCACCCGGCGGAACGTCTGCCAGCGATTAGCGCCCAGGCTCGCGCTCGCTTCTTCGGCCTCGCTTTCCAGGTCCTCCAGTACGGGCTGGACCGTCCTGACGACGAAGGGCAACCCGATAAAAGTGAGAGCCACGATAATCCCGAGCGGAGTGTAGGCGACCTTTATCCCCATCGGCTCGAGATATCGCCCGATCCATCCGTTGGTAGCGTACAGCGTCGTCAGCGCAATGCCGGCCACTGCCGTGGGAAGCGCGAACGGAAGATCCACAATGGCATCGATCAGTTTTCGGCCAGGAAATTTGTATCGCACCAGCACCCAGGCCACCAGGAGACCCATCACAGCGTTGATGAGTGCGGCAACGGCCGCGCATCCAAGGCTGACCTTGAATGAGGCGATCACCCGGGGTGAGGTCACGGTGGCCCAGAATTGCTGCCAGGTCAGGTCAAAGGTCTTGAAAAACAGGGTCGAGAGCGGAATCAGCACAACCAGGCTCAGGTAGGTCACCGTGAGCCCGAGCGTCAGGCCGAATCCCGGGACGACACGCTGAGTCTTCCGCCGTGCGCTCACGCGACCCCCACGTTGACCCGGTGCCAGGCGTTGTTCATGTATCCTTTGAAATTCCAGAGACGATCGACGGCTTCCGGCTGGCAATTACCCTCGGAATCGGTGGCCCGCGCCACGAGCGTGTGACCGCCTGAGGCCAGGGAAAGCCGAGCCGACCAGAAGCGCCAGGTCCACCGGTTGCCCTCTTCACTGAGGTGCGCGTCGACCCAGGTTGCTCCCCCATCCGGAGAGACCTCGACCCGCGCGATCGTCTTTCCCGCGCTCGCCATGGCCCAACCCTCTATGAGGTTCTGTCCCACGGAGAGGCCCTGTCCCGGCAACGGTGACCAGATCACCGCGTTGAGCGGGAGGTCGTGCAGCATGAATCCGTCTTTCCACCGAACCGTTTCGGCCGTGATTTCCGGGGGAAACGTCTTGTACGCGTGGGCTTGAAAATAATTTTCGGAAGCATGGTCGGTGACAGTAATCCTGGAGAGCCACTTCACACTTCGAGCCCCGATACATCCGGGCACCACGGCGCGCAGCGGGAAGCCGTGGGCTGGTGGCAGCGTTTCGCCGTTCAAGTCGAACGCCAGCAACACTTCCTGCGACATTGCTTTTTCGAGCGGTATGGAACCGCCGAAGCCAAAAGTTTCGCCGTGCCGGATCACCTCGTCCAGTCCGGTGAACTCCACGTGGGCCGCCTGGGGAGCAAGGCCAGCGGCAAGGAGGATGTCTCGGAGCGGGACTCCGGTCCAGACTCCGTTACTCACCGGCTCAGCGCCCCAGGCTACTTCCCCCGGAATCGGGCGATAAGCCTGAAGTTCGTCCCGTCTGAGGCCGGCGCATGCCATTGTGGCCGCGATCGACTGACGGGGCATGGCGGACCGGATCGTCGCCAGATCGAGCTGAAGTGGACGCTCGACCAGGCCACCCACCTCGAGGCGAAACGTTTCGGGGTTGATGAAGGGGACCGGGCCGTGGCTCCTGGTGAAGAACAGATCGTTAGGAGTAACGAATGCGCGTCGCAGCAGTTCCGGCGGCGGGCCCGAGTTGAAAAACTGCGCATCTCGAACCAGCTGTTCCGGAT
>JBDTRF010000255.1:0-5323 GCA_039931815.1 Gemmatimonadota bacterium | reverse complement strand
AAAGCCGCTGAATCGCCGAGTGCAGAAACGGCAGGACGTCCAGGTTGATTTCCAGGGCCCGTCCAAGTGAGTCAGGAGTGGAGGCCCGGAAAGCATTCCACACAGCCTGGGCGAGCGCGAAATGTTCCCGGGTGACTTCAATTCGCCCTGGAAAGAGCGCGCCAATCTGACCTGGCGTAAGCTGCCCAAAGCCAACGAAAGGGGAAACGACCTCGTGCTCGCCAATCTCAATCAGTGTCACACTTCCGGTTTGTCGTGGGTGCCGCCCAAACCAATCGAGCAGTTGAATCAATTGAAGCTGATCATAAAGGTCTGCCTCAAACCAGAGCACGACCTCCGCGGCCGCATCGCTCATTTCCAGGCCATCGTCCCGAGCGATAAAATCATCCTCGACCGCCCGCGGGGAAGGTGACCAGCCCACGGAAGAGATGAAGCGGGCGCGGACCGCGCTCAACTCTCGAAGCGCTAAACCGCCGGGCACGGGTCCTTCATGGAGAACATCGCGCCAGGGCAGGACCCCACCCGGCACGCCTGATCGCCGGATCAGTGACGCGGCGCTATCACCATTGGTTATATGCAGCATACGGGACTCGTTGACCATCACGTTATGGATTCAGTGCGATCGAAGACGCGGCCGAGCCAGGTCAGGAGTCCGAACGCCTCGAGCAGGATCACGATGCCTCCGGAGCCCGCCGCTGGAAGCCAGGCCCAGCGACCCAGGGGTTCGTTCAACAACCACCAGGCACCGAAACCAGTAAGCACGGGGAGGGCCAGGCTTATTGCAGTCAGCAGAATGGTAAAGATAGAACTCAGAATATTCTGGCCCATGGTTTCAAAGCCTCCTGGGCGCACGGCATCGAACCGAACCCAGGCGGGAAACAGCAGCACGCCGGCATTCTGGACCGTCATGCCGATCGTGTTAAGCAGGGCTAGACCGATGGGTGTGATAACGATGATGACGGAAAGCGGGGGAAGTTGTGCAACCTGCGGAGTGCCACGAAGGCCGAGCAACCCCACCACCATGAGAAAGCACTGCAACGCCGTGAGGGTGATCGCCGAGCCGGCGACCTCCGCCGCCACCAGGGAACGACCCCGCAACGGATAGGAACGGAGCAACGACAGGTACGGCATGTCCCCTCGCAGATCATTGCGGATCCAGATCGGCCCCAGGAAAGCGAGAACGGCGGCCATACCCAGTGCCGCGGTACCGATCAGTTCCCCGATTCCAGCGCGGTGCTCGTTCCCTGACATGACCGCCGCCATTGCGACACCGACCGCCACCACGACGATGATGCCCCGGGACAGGGAACCCCTGGTGATGGCGATGAGGTTCTTCCAGATGATCGCCATCCCTGGCCACCCGGTCGGTGCGAGGCGGATCCATAAACGCCCTGCCCGCCGGCCCGAGGGGGCGGCCCCCTTCTCTCCCGTTCGGCGCGCCATCCTGCTTGCCGCCTCGGCGGAGGCGCGCAGGGCGGCTTCTTCGAAAACAGCTTGGGACCGGGTCACCCAGAGGAAATGCAACGCCAGGAGTACCAGTGCGGGCACCATAGATTGCAGCCACTGCGTCACGGTCGCCGCCGCCACCGCCGCCAGCAGCAGGCGAAATGGATAGAGGATGACCCTGGCTGCCGGCTCCTGGAACACCTGGTCGAGTAGAGACCAGAAGGAGAGCCCGCAGCACCCTTGCCTGAGCGCAAGCCAATGCGGGAACACGGTGAGAACAAGCCCGAGCGCGGCGCCACCGACCAGGAGAATGGGTAGAACCTGGCGACGAAGACCGGTTTTCCAGTGACTGCTGATTCCCGCCCGAACCAGGGTCGCGCCGAGCCGGTGCATGCTCAAGGTCGAGAACATGACCCAGAGCGACATCACATAGAGCGGCAGCGGAATTGGCGGACGGCTGCGCCGCGTCAGCACGATCCAGACAAGCGTGTTGAGAAGAATGCGGAGCTGCGAGCGAAGCAGCTTCCATCGAATCAGGGAGTGCCGACTGATGGGCGCGGGAAAGAGGAACTGGATTTCCCCGGGCGTGAAGGTGAGAGCCGCCTGGTTTCCGCCAAAGAGCCACCACCGCGCCACGGCCAGGAAAAGACCGATGGAGCCCAGCAATGGCACCAACCTCGTGAAGTTTGTGTTCGCGCTGGCGGGAGCCGGACGTTGCTGATGGAAAAGGAAAAACCAGAGGTAAGTCAGTCCGACCAGGAGGGAAATGGCGTAGCGAGGCTCCTTCATCCGGTTCATCTGCCGGATCAAACGGTTGCGAGCCGAGTGCCGGAGCAGGTACCAGAAGGCAGAGACCATCAACGGGACCCTTCGCTCCCGGTAATGGCGAGGAACACTTCTTCCAGGTCCATTCCCGCCAGCTCAGGCCGGTTCGCGACGATGGATGCGATACTGCCATAGGCGAGCAGGCGCCCGCGGGCGATGATCACGACCCCGGTGCACAGCTCTTCAACCAGGTGAAGCAGGTGAGAGCTGAGGAGCACGGACGCCCCGTTCCGGGCCCGGGTGAGAATCGTGTCTTTCATCCGGCGGATTCCGACCGGATCCAGTCCAGTCAGCGGTTCATCGAAGAGGAGAACACCCGGGTTGTGAATCAATCCGCAGGCGATGGCCAGCTTCTGGCGCATGCCGCGGGAAAGTTCATTGGGCAGCTTCCGCTGGTGGTCGGTCAGTTCGAGCTCCTCGAGGAGCGGCCCGGAGAGCCGTGCCGCATCATTCACCTGGTAGATCCGGCTGACGAACTGGAGATGTTCTTCCACGGTCAGATAGTCGAAGAGCTGAGGCTCATCCGGCACGAAGGCCAGGTTCTTCTTCGCGGCCACCGGTTCCCGAGTGATGTCGTGACCCGCGATCGTCACCTGCCCAGTGGTCGGGGGGAGAATTCCCGAGAGACAACGGAGCGTCGTGGTCTTTCCCGCGCCATTGGGACCAACCAGACCAATCACCTGGCCCGGCTCGACGCGAAAGGAGAGATCGCGCACGGCAACCAGATCCTGATAACTCTTCGTCAGGCCAACGACTTCAATCACAAGGCTCCTTTGGATTGCGCCCACTGGCGATCGTGCTAAGTTTCGATCAGACTTACGGTTAGTGACAGAGTCCGGGCAGAAGTGATAGGCTGGTCCAGGTGGACCGAAACCTTTGGCCCAGTTCAAGCGTCTCTGAATGGAACATCTGTATGCCCGGCTCCGTTACATTCCCCCGCTCCTGGTGACCCGGTCTTCTAAGGTCTGCTCATGAAAAGCTACTGGTTCAAGATCATCTTCGGCGCGATGGGAATTTTCCTGGTGGGAATGCTCGTGGTGACCGCGATCCGGAAAACCCGGAACCAGGTCCGGGTGATCTCGCAGACATCAGATCCCATCAACATTCCCTTCCCCTTCGGCATCATCCCCTTCAAACTCAACGGCACCAAACTGGGGAGCATCCAGCACCTGACGTTGCTGCGGGATGCCCCGAAAGGTATCTCGAACGTTCGCCTGACCGTGAAGCTGGCTGATTCAATGTCCGCCGACCAGCTCGCTGACTGCTTCCTCGTCGTCGACGATGTGCAGCACATCAACGAGCGGACGACCTTCCGCTGCGTCAAGTCCGATACCGCTGGCATGGCCCTGGTTCCGTATGGTATTGTTTCGCTCGAAGGGAATAATACGACCTTCCCGCTCCTGCTTCCTGCCTCCGAGATCGCGAATCTTCGATCCGACGGCGCGGACCAGGAAATCGAGGATAGCGCGGACTCCCTCGCGACCGCCGCGCAAGAGCTGGCCGATTCGATTCGAGAGGTAAACCTGGAGCGGGCGGACTCGATCCGGGACGAAATGCTGGAGCGGGCCGACTCCATTCGCGAGGCAGCGCTTCACCTGGCGGACTCGGTTCGCCAGATGAAGACCGTCGGGCCGGAGAGGCCGGCGCGTCCAAGGCGAAACCCGTAGGAGACCAGTCAGGAATTGGCGAGGCCCGGCTACCAGTCCAGGAACGACATGACGCTACTGGTCATCGACAACTACGACAGCTTCACCTACAACCTTGTGCAGCTGGCCGGAGAGCTCGGCGCCTCCCCAATCATCTATCGCAACGATGCCCTCTCGGTCACCGAGGCCATCGGACTGCGCCCCGCCGCTATTCTTATCTCACCTGGCCCGGGAGTTCCCCGTAAGGCCGGTATCTCTATTCCGCTGGTAATGGCTGCCGCCGAGCACGGCATCCCTCTGCTCGGTGTTTGCCTGGGGCATCAGGCCATCGGTGAAGCTTTTGGCGGATCGATCCTCAGGGCCGGTCGCCTGATGCATGGCAAGACAACCAGCATTCGGCACAACGGCGAGGGCCTGTTCGAGGGCATCAGTAATCCATTCGTGGCCATGCGGTACCATTCGCTGGTGATCGCGCCGGAAAGTTTTCCCGATAAGCTTGAGGTGACGGCGTGGTCCGGCGACAGGGAACCGGGTCAGGAAATCATGGGGCTTCGCCATCGCGAGCTTCCGATCGTCGGCGTGCAGTTTCATCCCGAGTCCATCGCCACCACGGCCGGTCGAACCCTGTTGCAGAACTTTCTCCGGCTTGCCGAAGTCACGACGCCCTAGTCCCGTGATATCTTGCCCGGTTGCCGACCGGGTACGCAGTTTCTATCCGGGATACCGACGACACCCTCCCGCCGTTCCGAGAACAATACTATGCGCCTCGCGTTCGCTCTTGGGATCTGTCTCGCTTGCTCCATTGCCACCTCCGAGGCACAAACCCCGAGACTCGGCACTATCGATTTTCCCACCTCGGGGCCACCCGCCGCGCAGCTGCATTTTGTCCGGGGCGCGCTTTTCCTTCATAGCTTTGAGTATGAACAGGCGACCGCGGAATTCCAGGAAGCCCAACGACTGGCGCCCGGTTTCGCCATGGCGTACTGGGGAGAGGCGATGACGTATAACCACCCGGTATGGGATGAACAGAATCAGGCCGGGGCCATTGCCGCACTCGATCGATTGGCTGCCACTCCCGCCGCACGGGCATCCAAGACCGCGGATTCCAAAGAACAATCGTGGCTCGGCGCAGTCGAAGCGCTGTATGGGGGCGGCACCAAGGCCGAGCGGGACACGCTGTACGGACGAGCAATGGAGCGCATGGCGGCGAAATGGCCGGACGACGTGGAGGTGCAGCTCTTCTACTCACTTTCTCTCATGGGATTGAGTCGCACGACGCGAGTGGTGCCCACCTACATGCGTGCCGGCGCCATTGCGCTCGCAGAATTCGAGAAGCATCCCGACCATCCGGGCGCGGCCCACTACGTGATCCACGCGTTTGACGATCCGATACATGCTCCACTGGG
>JBDTRF010000254.1:0-5335 GCA_039931815.1 Gemmatimonadota bacterium | reverse complement strand
CGCGCAGGCGCCCGTTGGAGACATCCACCATGGAATCCGGCAGAGTGAGCGCGACGCGCTGACTGTCTGGCTCATCGGCCTGGGTATCCTTATTGGGCCACCAGACGCTGGCCCCCATCCCCTGGTCCGTCGTCACGATCCACGTCCGGCCCAGGCTATCGGCCCCCCAGGTATAGCCACCATCCCACGGCGGCCGCCGGGCCGGCTGCGGCTGCCCATGGTAATACACCGAGATGGTCTTTCGGGCCCGGGCAGGCTGGGGCGCCGTCAGGGTAGCGAAAAACGCATTCCCATCCCGACGAAATGCGACACGACGACCATCCTGAATGATGCTGTCGACCTCGAGAGGCATCATCAGGTCGATCTGCATTGTCCTGGATGGACGCAGGACGCGATAAGTGATGCGATTGGAACCGGCGACACTGCTGTCAGACGGCGAGATCTTTACCTGGAGATCATAGAACTCCACATCCCACCAGGATCGCCCGGGAGTGGTAAATGAACCGCGGAGTGTATCGGCGCGGGTAAAGACGCGCGGAGTCTGAGCGGCGGCGGTCCCGAATCCACCGGCAAGAAGGCAGAGAGCCAGGAAAAGACGTCGCATGCGCGGCAAGACCTCGGAGGGGGCGGAGTGAATAAAGCGAAGGTACAATCTAGCCCCAAGGTGGCGACGAGGTGAAATCGGCGAAGGTTCGCGGGATGATTTTGACTGACGGGAGGAACCCCGCTTACCTTGGCGCGGGGAAAATTTTCTGTTTCGCGGACGTTTCCTGATCCGCTGGGAGATTGCGCATGACCAAAGGCCGGCTTGAGGCGTACAGTGATGGAGTCCTTGCAATTCTGATCACCATCATGGTGCTTGAACTCAAAGTCCCGCATGGCACGGAATGGGAGGCATTGAGGCCGCTGGTCCCCCAACTGCTTACCTATGTCCTGAGTTTCGTATCCCTGGGAATCTACTGGAACAACCACCATCACCTGCTCCATGCCACCGATCAAGTCAACGGGAAGGTGCTGTGGGCCAATCAGCACCTGCTCTTCTGGCTCTCCCTGGTCCCGTTTGTCACCGGCTGGATGGGGGAGAACCATTTTGCGCCGGTTCCGACTGCTCTCTATGGCGCGACGCTGCTCATGTCCGGGGTTGCCTTCGCCATCCTTCAAAGGTCGATCATTGCCGCCCAGGGCCCCGAATCCAGGCTGCTGGCTGCGGTGGGTGCGGATGCCAAGGGAAAGATCTCGATGCTGCTGTACCTCGCGGCCATTCCCCTGGCCTTCGTAAATCAGTGGATCTCGGATGGCCTCTTTGTGGCCGTGGCGCTCATGTGGTTCGTCCCGGACCGAAGGATGGAGTCCGCGATTGCGAGAGACGCCTGAAGCGGCGAAAGCGGATGGTCGCTCCTGAAGGGCGCGGCCAAGTGAAGGGGAAATGAGAGGAGGGTGACCGCTTCTTGCTGGACCCTCTCCAATCATTTCCAGGTATCAGCCGATCTGCGCCCCCCGGTTCGTCGCGCCGGCCGCTCCCCCGCCATACCGCTGGGTCGCAAACCCCACGATCAGTCCCAGGATGGCCCCGGGCAGCATGATCTGCCAGTAATAATTCTTCCCTGAGGCCGCGCTATTCATCATCGCGATCGGCAACGCCAGGGCCAGGCCGATGGCTGTTCCGACCAGGATCCCAATCGGCATGGAACGGACCCTCCGCGCGACAAGACCGATAAGGAGTCCGGCGATCAGACCCTTGAACGTCGAGCCGACGACAATGCCGCCAATCTGCGGCGCGGTCTCAGGCGCGGAAAGAAGGGCTGACAACCCGTCAAGAATTCCCAGCACACCCCCCAGTAGAATACCAAGCATCGTCTTGCTCATTCAAAACCTCCCGGAAGGTGGACACCGTCCTCACAGTCTTATACCACGTTCCTGGTCCAGCCTTTAATTACCGGTCAGAAGAAGCAGGACAAGCCGCATCCCGATGTATGCGAAAATCAAGGCGACCGGCACGCGATAGCGCCTGAGGAGGCGCCAGGCCCGCTCCACCGGTGTCTCCCGATAGGCGCTGACCGGAAGCCCCGCCCGGAATTGGGCGATATCCCGGGCCAGGTCCCCGGCGGTCGCATAACGAAGCGCGCGATCGAACGCAGTGGCTTTCCGGCAAATGGCAAGCAGTGGACGTGGCGCCGAGATTCCCTCAAGGAGAAACCGGAGGAGGGCCCCGAGCCCGAAAACATCCGAGCGCTCATCCAGGCATCCGTCGCCTTGTTCCTGCTCCGGCGACATAAAGCCTGGTGTCCCCGCCACATCACCACCCTCCCGCAGCGTACCGACCGCGCCCCGGATGTGGGCGACCCCCCAGTCCATAACCAGGACCTCTCCAAAGGGTCCGATCATGATGTTGGCTGGCTTCAAGTCACGGTGAACGACACCCCGGTCGTGGGCGAACGCGACCGCATCGCAGATCCGTTCCACAATCTGAAGTCGTTCTGCCAGCGCAATCCCGGTGGTGACGTGCCGATCCAGTCGGAGGCCTCGTACCAGTTTCATGGTGTAAAAGGGAAAGCCATCCTCCGTCATTCCGACATCATGCACCGGGACAATGCCGGGATGCTCCAACCGAGCGAGAGTTTGAGCTTCCTTCACCAGGCGCTCGCACATCGCTGGAGCAATCGACTCGGAAACCAGGACCTTGAGCGCCACGCGCCGGTCGAGGTCGCGGTCGTGCACGAGGTAGACGGACCCCATTCCTCCTCGACCAAGGGGTTCGACGAGATCATACCGGGTATTCGAGAGGTCTGGCCGGTCGGTGACGCGCCGGAGGTGCTCCAGGGCTCGGTCCGAGATCCGGGTTACCACCGGCTCATGCACCGAGGACTTCCCGCACTTCGACCGCGAATTCTGCATCATTCGTCGTGGTTTCCCTCAGCACGGCGAGCACATGATGACGAACCCGCCGGCGGACAAACGCGAGGTAGTTGGTTACCTGGGTGATCGGAACGCCGAACTCGTCAGCCAGCTGAGCATAGGTGAGACTCTCGCCCTGATTCGGTGCGAGGAGATCATACCGCTCGAAGACGTCGAAGGCCGTCTGCTTTCCCTGCCTTTCACATTCCACCCTGGCTCGACGGATCGCTGTGTCGAACAGGGATCGGAGCCACTCCCGATGGAAAACCGCGTCCGGATCCTCCTCGCGGGACCCAGCCATTCCGGATAACTCCTGTTCGATCTCGACCAAATCCCATGGCCGGATCGCGACGCTTCCGCCTCGTTTGATCCGCATGGCTGCCGTGTGTTCATTCTGCGCCAGATGGTCCACGCAGATTCGCAGAAAGGTGCGGAAACGACCCCGGTCGCGATCATACTGCTCCAGCATTTCCTTCTGGTAGGCCCGGGCAAAGAACTCCTGGGTAAGGTCCTGCGCGTCTTGGGAATCCCGGTGCCAGCGAAGTCTCAGGTACTTGTAGACCGGTTTCCAGTAGCTCCGTGCCAGGGCATCGAAGGCCACGCGGCGCACGTCCGGGTCACCGCTCCTGATCGCGTCCACCGTTGAGCGGTGGGTGTCAGGAAATGCTCCGGACGAGGCGCTGATGGCGTCGCTCACGAGGGCATGCTCCATGGATAGGGTGGAGTGAAAATGCAGGCACATTACCCGCGGCGTCAAATACCGCGGGCGATATCGTAAAGGTTATCCTGGATACCACTGATGTACGATGGCGGAACGGCGGTGGTGTCAGTCCTCTAGGTGAGACACGCGGTATACCACCTTAATGCGGCGTCGCGCGTGCCTCCCGGAATCGCTCCACCGTCCGGTGCGCTGCGGATTGCACGAGTCGAACAGTTGAAACCGGGAACTCGACCGGGATACCGTTGACGACGACCGTCGGGGACAACGTTCGTGCATCGTGACCGGTGAGTCCTTCGTAGATCACCAGGGCGGCGAGCCAGGTACCGAGGGGCGCCGGGTGAAAACCATCCGGGCCGTACAAGGGCAATTTCGAATCCGCGGCCCAGGCCGCTCGCCAGGCCTCACCGACTGGCAGAAGAAGTCCAGCCACGGCGTTCGCCGCCTTCTGAGAGGACAGGAGCACGGCATCAAAATCCTGAGGACGATCGGATGCCGGCCAGGTCATCATCTGGGCACTCCTCCCACCGGCCGCGCGAATGTCAGGATCGAGTTTCAGGGTAGCGAGGACGAGGGTATCGCGGCCAATCGCCTCGGAGGTGGGTCCCTGCTGCAAAATGACGAAATCCCAATGACCACTCCGGATGACCTCAACCGCATTGCTCTGGCCGTTCGCGTGGTCAATGACCGCAAAGTTTGGCCTGGCCACCGAGATCGCAACGAGGCTGTCACCAGCGGACGACGCCAGCTGCGACAGGGTTCCGGGCAGGTTGTTGAAATAGGTCAGGCTGTTCCCGATAAAGAGCACACGATACTGCTGCGGACTTGCCCGGTCTGGCCCGGAACCGCTCGTGAGACAACCAGCGAGTCCAATCGCGACAAAGAGGCGCTTTATTCTCATGACACCTACGACGCCCGATCGATCCTCCAATCGCACAACGCGAACATCGGGATGAAGTCGCACCACCAATCGGGACGAGCCGGCGCGGGAAACTTGAACTTGGATTTACCTTCAACCTAGATTCACCCCTCCCTTTCCCCCAGGTGACCCATGAAATACCTGAGTACTGCGTTTGCCATTGGCTGTGCCGCCTTGCTCACGGCGCGTCCCGCGACCGGCCAGGCGACCGGAATGCCCGAGTCCTATCGCGCGGTCCAGTTGAATGCGCTCGAGACCCAGCGGAAGATGCTCCTGTCCATGGTAGATTCGATGCCCGAGAACCTCTACCACGACAAGGTCACCCCCATTCAGCGGGACTTTTCCCAGCAGGTGGAGCACGCCGCGGGCGCCGTGGTGTTCATCGCCACCAAGTTCCTCGGGTCCACCCCGCCCGCCAACATCGACACAACCAAGAGCTATCTCAACAGCCGTGCAGGCTTACGGGGATACGTCAACGGAGTCTACGACTGGGCAGCAACCACGCTGAAGAGCCAGGCTGAGGCAAACCGGGTCAAGGTGGTCGACTTGTTCGGGGTCAAAGTACCGGGCTGGCAGGTGTGGGATGAAATCAACCAGCACACCATGTGGACCGGTGGGCAGATTGTCGCCAACTTCCGGAAAAATGGCATGGCGCCTCCGGGATTCGGTTTCTTTTGACCACCCGTTCATTTGGGGACATGCAAAAGGCCCGGACGGATGTCCGGGCCTTCGCGGTGCACGTCAGGGACTAGAATGGAAGATCGTCGTCCTCGGCATCGAGCGCCTCAGGGAAATCATCGAAC
>JBDTRF010000253.1:0-5344 GCA_039931815.1 Gemmatimonadota bacterium | reverse complement strand
CCTCGGCCGCGAGATGCCGAGGCGACGCGCCGCCTCGCTCTTGTTCCCCTCGCACTGCCTGATCATCAACCGCACCGCGGCGCGAATGATGGTGCCGAGGTCTGAGGGAAACGGCAGAGCATCGTCGCGCGATAGTTCCGTGGCCCGATCCAGTCGAAGTTCTTCCACTCTGAGAGTGCCTGGCGGAGACAGTACCAGTGCTCGCTCGATCGCGTTGCGCAATTCGCGCACATTCCCGGGCCACGAATGCGCTCGCAGCGCTGCCCGAACTTCCGGCGTCAAGGGTGGTACCTGCAGTCCGTTACTGGTCGCCAGCCGAGAGACAAATGTTTCTGCCAGAATCTCGATGTCCCCCTCCCGGTGCCGCAAAGGCGGCAGCGTGAGCGCCACGACGTTCAGCCGGTAATACAGGTCTTCCCGGAACTCTCCGCGGCTCACTGCCGTCGCCAGGTTTACGTGTGTCGCCCCGATGACACGTACGTCGATGCGCCTGGTCGTCTGACCTCCCACCCGCCGGATTTCCCTGCTTTCCAGCGCGCGGAGCAGCTTTGCCTGCAATTCGATCGGCAGATGGCCCACCTCATCGAGAAAGAGTGTTCCGCCATGGGCCATTTCAAAAAGGCCTGGTTTTGCGGCGATCGCCCCGGTAAAGGATCCCTTCTCGTGACCGAACAATTCGCTTTCGAGCAGGTTGGCGGGAATGGCCGCACAATTGATCTCGACAAACGGCTCGGCGGCCCTCGGGCTGTGATAATGAATGGCACGGGCCAGCAACTCCTTACCCGTCCCGGTTTCCCCGCCGATCAGAACGGTGACATCCCGATGCAGGGCTACTCGGCCCGCCTGGTCCAGCATTGTCCGGAGTGATCCGCTTCGCCCGATGATTGCCTCGAACCCGCTCTCCCGCCGTTCATCCGCCGCAAATCGCTGGGCTGCGACTTTGCCGCGAGCCTCGCGTAGCTCTCGCTCCAGTGACCGACGCAGGAGATCGAGATCATCCGGAAGGGCGAAGTAGTCGGATGCGCCCCGCTGAACGGCAGCCGCGGCCAGTCGGTGGTCGGGGAGAGCCCCGATGACAAACCTGGGGTTGGACGTCGCGGGAAGCGTCGCCAGCAACTCGAGGGCATCTCCTTCTGACCCGCCCGCCAGGATTACGAGGAGCGCCCCATCGCTGGGAATTGGTTCTCCGCTCTTCGGCGTCCATTCCAGGACCCCCGCGCCAATCTCGGCGGCGATATCGGTCAGCGCTGTCCGGAAGCTGTCGGATAGCCGGACGACCACGACCCAACGAGGATCAGCCATTCATTCCTCGCCACCCTTCCGTGTCTGGGAGGCGCTCCTCGAGAATGGCAACGCCTGTACCAGCTGTAAGCGACTTTGTAAGTTCATGCCGGGTAGTCCATTGGCTGTCGGATTCCTGATTTCGCGCGCCCCGTTCATGGAATGTTTCGTTCCACCTGTTCTGTCAGACCATCATCTCGCGAGCAATGTACCCGGGCCTTCATGAAATTCCCGTGAAGCGATCGTTTGCCAAAACACCGGAGGCCGGGAGTGTCTCCCGGCTTCCAGGTTTACCCGACGTGCGCGGCATCAGCGCGCGGTCAGTCATCGTCGCTCTGACCATCGTGATTGTCATCGTGAAAGGCTTCGAAGGACGCCTCGATATTATTTTTGACCTGATTTTCGAAGGCACCATCCTTTAGGGCCTGGCTGGGATCGATGAGAACGCTGCCGTTCCTGAACCAGCTTGAGACGTCGACTTTCAGAGTCACCGCGACATCCGATTGCTGATTGACGACCAGGGGCGGGTTGATGTCAAATTCCTGTTCCGCATTGAGATCACTCGTGTAGGTAAAGGCATTGCCATTAAAAGTCCCGGTGACTCGAATGCTGATTTTCGAGAAATCAGGGTGCAGTGCCAGGAAGGCCTGATCGGCGGCATCACCATCATCTTCCGGCTTGTGAAGCTTGAGCTCAATTCCACCGAACACTCCGGTGTCGGCCGTGACGGTGAACTGCTCCTCTGCGCCACCATTGAGCGGGAAGTCGACGAGAACCGGGCCAGCACTGAATTCCTCGCAGCTATCATCATCATGGCCACTCGCGACACTGTCGCAGGCGTCGTGATTCTGCCGCCTGAACTTGATATCCCTGAGGACCATTTCGACCTTGGTGAGCACGAGTACATCGGCGCCCAGTACTATCGAATCCGCCGGCGCGGTTAAAGCGGCTGCGCTGCCGGTGGATGCGGTGGCCACGTTGAAACTGATCTGGGCCGCGCCGCCCGCCGGGGCGGAGGAATCGCTGCATCCGGCGACTGCGCAGGCGAGGCTCAAGGCTCCAACGAGCCGAAGGAAAGCGGTTTTCATGATTTCACGTCCTTGAAGAGGGTTCCAGTTCATTTCCACTTCCCTTCAAGGCAATCCAGGGGCCGATCAGATCGATAAATGTATCTCTTTAAGTAGCAGTAGTTTACACAATAATACCTGATCCATTGGATCGTCGAGCTATATCGTTTCAATACGTCAATATAACATTTCGATATCCAATCGGGTGTCGTCCATTTATTTGGGACTTCCTGTTCCCTTGCCTGGGGAATCCAGAATCCTTGTGATTCCGACCATAAAGTGAAATGATGTGAACCGCCCGCCGCTTCTTCTCTAACCACAGGCTCCAGATGCGCGGATTCCAGGGGATTCTGGCTTCGACCCTTCTTGTCGTGGGCCTCACCGGCTGTGGCCGGAAGCCCGCATGTCCCAACTGCGGCACGGTTGTCGTGGCAGCGACGGGCGAACCGACGAGCATTTTCCCTCCGCTCGCGTTCGAAACGGTGGGAAGGGACATCGGGGATATGGTGTACGAGCGATTGGCGGACTTGCAACCGGGGCGCCCTACTATCGATGAAGCGGCCTACACCCCCGCCATGGCGGCCAGTTGGGAACGAGTTGATTCGGTAACGTGGCGCTTCACGCTGCGACCGGGCGCTCATTGGCAGGATGGTCGGCCGGTTACGCCTGCCGATGTTCAATATTCATTCGACGTCTTTGCGGACTCGGTCATTGATGCGATCGCCCGGGCAAGCCTGGTTGCCAATATTTCCAGTGTGACCATCGCGGATTCAAGCGCAGTGCTTGTTCATTTTACCCACGCCTATTCGGAACAACTCTTCGACGCGACATATCACGTCAGGATATTGCCTCGGCATATCTGGGAGGGAGCCGGGCCCCGGGCCCAATGGGGAGAGGACACGACGCTCGCACGGCTGGTGGGAAGTGGGCCCTACCGGGTGGAGAGCTGGCAGCGGGGTCAATCGCTCGTGCTCCGGGCCGATTCGACGGTGAGTCCGCTGCCGGATATTCGTCGCCTGATCTGGCGTTTCACTGATGATCCCGAGGCAGCGGCTAACCTGTTACTGAGCCACGAGGGAGATTTGCTCGAGACCGCGGCGCTCGCTGGCGCTGATCGACTGGCAACGGATTCCGCGTATCGACTGATCCCATTTCCTTCCGCCAACTATGGATTGCTCGAATTCCGGATCAGTGGCGCGAAGTCCCGGGCTTCGGATGCCATTCTGGGGAATCGCGATGTGCGTCGCGCCCTGGTATCTGCCGTGGATCGAACGGCCATCGCGCGAGGGCTTTTTGGCCCGGAAGCGAAAGTACCTCCAGGTCCGATTTCGCAATTGCTCTGGATCTGGAGTCGGGACATTCAGACGCAATCCTATGACACGGTGGCCGCAACCCGGGCGCTGGACGGGGCGGGCTGGATTCGCGGGAAGTCGGGAATGCGCTCAAGGGGAGGCCGTCCGCTCCGACTGGATATCCTGGTACCAAACACCAGCAGCGTCAGGCGCCGTGCCGCCGAGGCGGTGCAGGCGGCCTGGCGGCTGATTGGCGTCGACGCTTCGGTTTCCCTGGTTGATTTCCCGGTCATGCAACAGCGGATCGCCCGCGGGGACTTCGACACCTTTGTGGGTGCCTGGCAGGATGAACCGAGCCCCCGGGGATTGGCGGAACAGTGGAGCCGAGGTGGGTGGGATGATCTCAACTATGGGCACTACGCGAACCCAATTCTTGACTCGTTATTGGTGGCCGCCGGCCGGACTTCAAGCGCGAGTGAAGCGACCCGGATTTACCACGAGGTACTGGACACAATCAATGCCGACGCCCCAGCGATGTTTCTCTTCGCCCCGACAAATATTGCCGCGGTTTCCCGCCGGCTTATGCCAGGTACCATCAATCCGTACTCCTGGCTGAGCGGGTTACCCGGATGGAAGCTCAAGGAGGAGAAATAGCTGATTCTTTCACGGTCAGTGACGTAACACCATCGCAACACCTGACAGGTGCACCATATTTAAGTCCTTTCACTGGTTGAAGATGACTCAAGGCACGCTGGGGAACGATTTTCGGTTGTTTCCTCAAAAAAGAACGTCAGGAGAAGCCGTTCTTTCCTCCGGGGTGGGCACTTTATCCGCCGTTCAGGTCGTGGCGCTCGGTGTTGTTCTCGTAGGAAGTTGGGGCTGCTCGTCGCCAAAGGTCCCGGCCGATCTGGTCATTCGAAATGCCGCCGTCTATACCCTGGACGCCGCAAGACCCAGTGCCCAAGCGGTTGCCGTCCGCGATGGAATACTCATTTATGTGGGTGACAATGCGGGTGTCACTCAATGGATGGGACCCGGTACCGAAATTTTCGATGCGAAGGGTGGCACGTTGCTCCCCGGCCTGGTGGACAGCCATATCCATCCGATCAGCAGCATTGAGCTCATGGGTTGTGATCTTACTAACGATTCCACCCCGGCCCGGATTCTCGCGACCATCCAGGGATGCGGGGCCGCACATCCGAATGATGCCTGGGTCCGCGGAACCGGGTGGCAACTTCCCGTTTTTCCCAACGCCAACCCCACGGCCGCCTTGCTGGACCAGGTCGTTCGGGACCGACCCGCCTATCTGAGCGCAGCCGACGGGCATTCCGCGTGGGTGAACAGCAGGGCACTAAAACTGGCTGGAATAACCCGGGCGACCCCAGATCCGGAGAATGGGTTGATCGAGCACGATGCCTCCGGAAATCCCTCCGGAACGCTTCGCGAGAGTGCGGTCTCGCTGGTCGAACGGCTGCTTCCCCCCTACACATCACAGGAGTACATCAGCGCCTTCCGCCAGGCTCTTGAGCTGGCGAACCAGGTTGGCATTACCGCAATCATCGAAGCAAATGCTGATTCGGCGATGCTCGCGGCGTATCACGTTATGGACTCGGCAGGAACGCTCACCGCTCGGGTGACGGCCGCGCAGGAACTCGACCTGGACCGCGGTCCGCGACAGATCGCACGCCTGATCAGGCTCCGCGA
>JBDTRF010000252.1:0-5349 GCA_039931815.1 Gemmatimonadota bacterium | reverse complement strand
GGTAGCCGGTCGCCTGGGACGCCGGCGCGGTTGACCGCTCCAAGCGCGTGTTATGCGGCGCACTTCTTGTATTCCCGCCACAAGCTCTGATGCCGCTGATTGCTAGCTCGGGCAGAAAGGTCGGCTGGGGCAGTTAACATCACGGTATACAACCCACGAGTAATGCCAATCTCGTAGCGCCCAGGAGCGAATGCATACTCGGCTACCAGCCAAGAGAAGGCAGGTAAATTGTGAACTACGACTGCGCCAAGATATTGTGGAATAGCGGCCTCAAGTGTGTCGCGATCAAGACCGGCCTCGGCGAAGTGATTGTCCGGAAGTAGGGTAAAGTACCAGGCCTCAAGCCGTTTCAGGCTCTCCGGGGTCGTGTCGAGACCGATTGCGGCCGTAGCGTCCACCCGCGACAACCGCTCCAGCAGTTGGTCGCGACGGACAAAGAGCTGTGTTCGAGCCTCGTCTAGAGTCCCGAACTCCGGGAGGTGCTTCTCGTACGAGAGGGCAGCGGTCATGCCCGCTTTCGACACTGAACCCTACTTTGCGCCGCATAACACCTGGTTAGGCTGCCTGTGGAAAAGCTTAGACCTCCCAAGTATGCAGCCTAAATCAGACTCCGCCAGTACCGTCCTTTCCATACTACAAAGAACCACCCGACACATTATCTGACCACTGCCGCCGCCTAACCGACATTTCGGCAGATACTCCTACCCACCCGAACCCGCCTCTATCACCCGCGGATGCCGCCCCAGCACCGCTCCCCGATCGCTGCTTTCCCCAATTATGCATTCTGAATCACATCACCCCTCCGCCAGTGCCTGAGACCTCCTACGATCCCCTCACTCAAAGAGAGGCTTCATGAACGAGCGTTCGTAGCTCAAGAAACACCGGGTTTCGTCGTAGTAGGCCATGGCCGCCTTGCACTCCGGATCAATGGCCGCCTTCGCCCGATATTCCTCGTAGGCAGCCAGCGTTGGAAAACTGAAAAGCGCAAGCGCTATGTTGCTGGGCCCTTCATGCGGCAGAAAGTAGCCATGATGCTCGCCGCCGAACTTCCCGACAAGTGCAATCCACATCCGGGCGTAGTGTTCGAACTCTGCCAGCTTATGCGGGTCGACGACGTAGCGAAGATAGCACGTAATCATGGTCCGTTTTGTGAAAGAGATTGCCAGGAATGGCGCCCGCACTAAGACAGTCGATACAAACTCCCATAGCCAACCCGCTTTTCCACTCGAGTTCCGTGGCCATCTACCCCTTTGCGGCGACCGCTTCTATTTCCAGCTTCCAGCGCGGATCGAGCAACAGGCAGCAGACAACGGTCGACGCGGGCCGGTTGGCACCCATGTACTTGACCCGGAGGGCGACGTTCGGCTCATCGTACTCCGGCGAGGCAAGGTAGGTGCGAAGTGAAATGATATGATCGTATGTCATATCGGCCGACTGAAGAATCGCCCCGATATGCTGCCAGATGATCTCACCCTGCGCCTCAAACGAATCCGGCAACGTGACGCCATCCTTCAGATAGCCATTGAGGCCGCTGATATAAAGCAGGCGAGCGGTGCCAGGAACCTCGACGCCGTGGCTGTAGGCACGGTACGGAGCGAACAGGCTATCTGGATTGTGCTGAATGGCGTTCATGGTCAGAGCTCTTAAACAAAGACAAAGGAGTCTTACAGGATCGCGTGTCGCCTCTCCACTCTCCCCCCTACCCCACTCGGAACAGCTCTATCGCGCGCGGATACCGCGCCAGCGCCCGCTCCCGAATCCCCTGGTTCTCCCGCTTCTGCAGCACTGGGTCCTTTTCGATAATCTCCCCCGCCAGCTTCCGTGCCCGGTCCAGCAGGTCCGCATCCTCCGGCAGCACTGCATGCTTCAGCTCAAACGATCCCGCCTGCCGAGCCCCGATCAAATCGCCCATCCCCCGCTCGGCCAGGTCCAGCTCGGCAATCTTGAACCCGTCGGTGGTTGCGGCGAACGCCTTGAGGCGAGGCGGAGTGCGGCCGGGTGAAAGCAGGACCGCGTGGCTCAGCTCGCTCCCTCGCCCCACCCGGCCGCGGAGCTGATGCAGCTGCGCCAGGCCAAACCGCTCGGGATGCTCGATCACCATGATGGTCGCATTGGCCACGTCGATCCCGACCTCGATCACCGTCGTCGCCACCAGCACGTCCACCTTGCCCTCACGGAACTGGCGCATGACCAGGTCCCGCTCATCGTTCTTAAGCCGGCCGTGAACCAGCCCGACTTTGAGGTCGGGCCAGCGCGCGGCCAGCGTCGTCGCCATGGTCGCCGCCGCGCGGAGGTCGGTCTGCTCCGACTCCTCAATCACCGGAAACACGATATAAGCCTGCCGCCCTTCTTTGCACTCGGCATGGACAAAATCGAAGACCTTGTCGCGCTGCGCCGGGCCCCGCACCGTGGTCTTGATCTCCCCGCGGCCGGGCGGACGCTGCCGGATGGTCGAAACATCCAGGTCGCCATACAGCGTCAGCGCCAGGGACCGCGGGATCGGCGTCGCGGAGAGGAGGAGGACGTCGGGCGCCGCACCTTTCCCGATGAGCGCGGCACGTTGCTCGACACCGAACCGATGCTGCTCGTCGATGACCACCAGTCCCAGCCGCTTGAACGTGACGTTTTCCTGCAACAGGGCATGGGTTCCCACCACCAGCCGCGCCGAGCCGCGCGCCAGTTTCGCCTTGCGATCGGCTTTCTCGGCGGCGGTGAGCCGGCCCAGCAGCACCTCGGGCATGAGCCCGATCGGCGCTAAGAGTTTCGTCAGCGTCGCGGCGTGCTGCTCGGCCAGCAGTTCGGTCGGTGCCATGAGAGCCGCCTGGAAATCGTTCTCCAGTGCCAGCATCATTGCGAAGAGGGCCACGACGGTCTTGCCCGTCCCCACGTCTCCCATCAGCAGCCGGTGCATCCGTTCCGGTGCGGTCATGTCGTCCATGATTTCGCGAACGGCTTTACGCTGATCGTCCGTGAGCGGCCACGGGATCGCGTTCTTAAGCTCGGTGGTGTACGTCTTCTTGAGCTCGAAGGTGATCCCGCCGCGCTGGCGCTTGGCCAGCGTTCGCGCCCGCACCAGCATGATCTGCAGATCGAACAGCTCGTCGAACGCGAGCCGCTTCCGACCTGCTTCCGCCTCTTCCATCGAGGCGGGACGGTGAACAGCTCGGAGCGCGTCCGGTAAGGTCACGAGACCCAGCTCCGCGAGAATGGCCGGCGGCATGGTGTCGCGGGAGAGTGCCACCATCTCGTCGAGGTGCTTGTTCACCAGCGAGCGAATGATCTTGTGGCTTAAGCCTTCGGTCGCCGGATAGATCGGCAGGATGGTGCCGACCGGCCCCGTGTCCTCACCTTCGGGCCCGGCCTCACTCAGTACGATGAACTCGCGCGGACTCATCTGGCGCCCGTGATAGAACCGGATCGGCCCGGTCACCAGCAGCAGCTGGCCTTCGGTAATCGTGCGGTCAAGAAACGGTTGTCCCGGCCACACACACTCGAGCACCCCGCTCTCGTCCCTGAGCACCGCGCGAAACATCCGAAGCCCGCGCCTGGTCGGCATCACCCGCTTGGCAACCACCCGGCCCACACACGACACCTCCTCACCGATGCGGGCACGCGCCAGTGGGGTGATCGTCGAGAGATCGAGATAGCGTCGAGGCAGGTGCCAGAGGAGGTCGCGCGCGGTGTCGACGCCGAGCCGCCGTAACGCCTCGGCCCGCCGCTCGCCAACGCCTTTGAGAAACTGGATCGGGGTGTCGAGCCGGAGAACGGCCATCTATTGAATAATTGGATGCATGGATAACAGGATGATCATAACCGCGTTGCCCCCGAGATCTTCATCGACCCAGGCGCCGTTCCGGGCAATGGGAGGAATCAAGCTGACGGTGTCCCGGACGTTGTCGCAGCGCCGAGGTCTCCCCTGAGGTCGACCCCAACGCACTCGCCTATCTCTCGTCTGCCGCCAGGAGGTTCTCCGCAAACTTCTCGGCATCGAAGGGCGCCAGGTCGCCGAGTGATTCTCCAGTTCCGATGAAGCGGATCGGCAGATCAAGCTCCCGTCGCAGTGCCACGACTGCCCCACCCCGCGCCGTGCCGTCGAGCTTGGTGACGATGATGCCGGTCGGTGTGACCGCCGTGGAGAATATCTTTCCCTGCTGCACCGCGTTCTGCCCCACCGTCCCGTCGAGCACCAGGAGGGTTTCGTGCGGCGCACCCGGCGTGCGACGGGAGAGCACCCGCGTCACCTTGCTCAGCTCCTCCATGAGTCCTTCCTGGGTATGGAGCCGGCCAGCGGTATCGATGAGCACGGTGTCGAGCCCGCGCGCGATGGCCGCTTCAACCGCGTCGAATGCCACCGAAGCCGGATCGCCACCTGCAGCACCGGAGACACACGGCACACCGATCCGCTCGGCCCACGTCTCCAGCTGTGCAATGGCCCCGGCGCGGTAGGTATCAGCGGCACCGAGTATCACCTTTCGGCCTTCTTTCTTGAGCCGCGCCGCAAGCTTGGCGACCGAGGTGGTTTTTCCGGTGCCGTTTACGCCCACGATGAGGACCACCGCGGGCCCGCTCGCCGGCGTGGCAATCGCTCCCGGATTCTCCGGGCCGGCCAGCAACGCGGCTATCTTCGCCACGAGCGCCCCATGCAGATCGCCCTCGTTCTTGAGCTTGCCCTTCCGCCAATCGTCCTCCAGCGCCGCGACCAGGTCAAGGGTCGCGGGGACACCAAAGTCCGACTCGATCAGCAGCTGCTCCATGGCCTCGAGATCGGAAGCGTTGAGCTTCCGCACCAGCGCGCCAACGTCGGTGAGGGCGAGCTTCTTGATCCGGGTCCAGAGACCCCGTTTTTCCTTGAGACTACCGAACGTCATGCGAATCTTTCCCGAGAGGCCGGGCCGGAATGTGAAAAGCACGGTGACTGGTGAATCAATCTCGCTACCGATCAGTCAACAGGCTGCGGGATCGATCATACGACTGTTGATGGTGGACTGTCGCTGGGCTGATTGAAACGTCGGGCGCCCGTCGCTCGACACCGAGACGGCTCCGAATCGCAGTGATCAACCAATACTCACCCTCATCAATCGCTGACGATCGATCATCGTACTAAAGCGCCGCCCGTTTCCTGGGATCCGGCGGCACGGCAACTCCTGGCCCCCGGGGCGTCGCGGGTCCGGTGCGATCGAACACAATCGGGTCCGTGAGATCGCCTCCCGAAAGCGTCATCCGGGTGCCTCGCACCTTGAGCCCGTACACTTCCCACTCACCGCCGATTGCGAGCCAGAGGCTATCGCCCGCCAGGCGCCAGCGCGCGGTCTCCTCGCCATAGCTGGCACTCGAGTCTTCGCGCACGAC
>JBDTRF010000251.1:0-5382 GCA_039931815.1 Gemmatimonadota bacterium | reverse complement strand
AGTTTGAGCACCCGGGAGAGCCAGAGGCCGCGGGAGACGTACCCCAGGAACTCTTCTTTCAGGATGATGATCCGAGAGACGCAGACAAAATGGGGAAACACCCCCAGCCAGACAGCGAAGAACGCCAGCAGCAGGAAGAAACGGAAGCTCTTGAGTCGGGACCGGTGGAAGGCAAGAAAAAGCACCGCCAGCCCCGGAACTAACGGACCCAGGTTGTTCCGCTGCCACTTTCCTGCTGCGGCACGCAGGAGCAACCTTGCATCGGAGGGCGACGAACAGCAGCGAGCGAAAGCACGACACAACCGTCAGGCGCCTCCGACTCTTGAGCCGTTCTTATATGCGACTCTGATCGTTTTCGCGCGCTGCTGTCTGTCGACCGTTCGAAGCAGGGGTGCCGCGAGCTGCCCCGACACGGATCCTCCCACCCGCCTCCCTACTCCAGGGTCTTGGCAAAGCGCTTGACGCTCACCAGCACGAGGACGAGGCCGAAGGCGGAAAGCGCCACGGTTTCCCGCCACAGGTCGGCTATGCCGACACCTTTCAGTAAAATGCCGCGAAGAATCTCGAGGTAATAGGTCACCGGGAGCAGATAGCCAATCAGTTCAACGACCCGGGGCATGGCGGCCCGGGGAAACATGAACCCGGACAACAAAATGCTTGGCAGCAGGAGAAAGATGCTGAGCTGCATCGCCTGGGTTTGCGTCTTGACCAGGGTGGATATCAGCAGTCCCATCCCGAGCACCGACACGATGAACGCAAAGGTGATCACGTACAGCAGCAGGATGCTGCCGCGCAATGGCACGTGGAACACCAGGTGACCCAGCAACAGCACCACCGTCATCTGGACATAGCCTACGCCGACAAACGGCAGGATCTTTCCCAGGATGACGTCGATCTTGCCGATCGGCGTGACAATCAGCTGCTCCAGTGTTCCCTTCTCGCGTTCCCGCACGATGGACATCGCCGTGATTGCCACCATGGTGAGCGTCAACAGGATCGCGACGAGGCCCGGCACCACGAATACCTGGCTCTTGAGTCCAGGATTGTTGCGGGGTCGTACCCTGATATCGATCGCCGGCGGGGGGGAGACCCCATCGGAGAAGCGGCTGGCTCCGGCCCTCGCGGCGAGGCTGGCACCCGAAATAGCGGCGGAGGCGGTGAGCGGATCGCTCCCATCGACGATGACTTGCGCCGTCCCCGGGCGACCTCGCTTGAGATTGCGGGTGAAATCGGGGGCGATCACGACGGCGGCCAGGGCGGAGTTGTCCGCCAGGTGTTTCTCCATGTCGTCCCGCCCATGGACCCGGGCGATCACATCGAAGTTCTGCGTGTTGACCAGCATCTGGACCAGGGCCCGGCTTTCACTGGTGTTGGCCTGGTCGAGGACCA
The DNA here is from genome assembly GCA_039931815.1 of Gemmatimonadota bacterium. Lineage (GTDB taxonomy): Bacteria > Gemmatimonadota > Gemmatimonadetes > Gemmatimonadales > GWC2-71-9 > DASYPP01. The sequence continues at coordinate 3,993 of JBDTRF010000251.1, read as the reverse complement.
CGGTGGGCAAGTGGCGCACTTCGGTACGAACCGCGAAGCCAAAGAGGAGGAGCTGAAGCGCGGGTATTCCCATCAGCATGGCGAGCACAAATCGATCTCGCCGCATCTGGAGAAATTCCTTCCAGAGCATGGGGCCCAGGGACGACGACCGGAGCTTCGCCAGGAAGGTCACACCGAGGCGCCTTCATCCCGGCGCTGCAGCTCGATGAACACATCCTCCACCGACGGCTGATCGAACTGTTTCATGATCTCGGCACCGGTCCCGACTCCCAGGAGTTTGCCGCGGGACATGAACGCCAGGCGCTCGCACCGGTCGGCTTCGTCCATGTAGTGGGTCGTCACCAGGATGGTGGTGCCACTCCTGGCCATCGTGTAGATGATCTGCCAGAAAAGCCGTCGAGCGGCGGGATCGACGCCGGCGGTCGGCTCATCCAGGAATAGCATCTGGGGACGATGCGCGGTGGCACAGGCGAGCGCCAGGCGCTGCTTCCAGCCGCCACTCAGGGTTCCGGCCATCTGATCGGCCCGCTCCTGGAGTTTGAAATCGGTCAGCTGCTCTTCCCATCGCGAGGCCGCGGTGGGACCGCGCACACCGTAAATGGACGAATAGAACTTGAGATTTTCCCGCACCGTGAGGTCATCGTACAACCCGAAGCGTTGCGACATGTATCCGATGTTCTTGCGGATCTCCTCGCTCTGGGTTCGCACATTGAACCCGACAACCGTCGCATCGCCACTGGTGGGCTGGAGCAGTCCGCAGAGCATCCGGATGGTCGTGGTCTTCCCGGAGCCGTTGGGGCCAAGCAGCCCGAAGACCTCGCCGCGATGAATCGTCAGATCCAGGCCATGGACGGCAACCAGCTTTCCGAATTCCTTGCGCAGCCCCCGGGTTTCCACCGCGACACCAACTGCCTCCGGGCCACTCACCGGGACGACTCCTTGAGGGTTGCGCTGTCGGCAGTCGCACTGTCGCTACGCTGAAAGATGACGGTCATCGGGAGCCCGGCCCGGAGCTGGTGATTGGTGTCGGCCAGCATGATCTTGACGCCAAAGACGAGATCACTTCGCTCCTCCTCCGTGAGTGCCACTCGCGGGGTAAACTCTGCCTCGTGATTGATGGCGACCACCCGCCCCCGGTAGCTCGCATCGGGCCTGCCATCGAGATGCGCGCTCACCGTTTCACCGAGCTGGACAAAGGAGACATCGCGTTCTCCGACGTACACCCTGACCCACGGTCGGGCCAGGTCGGCCAGCGTGACCGCGGGTCTGCCGGCGGCCACCAGCTCTCCCACCTCGACGTAACGCGGCAGCACGACGCCGTCGGACGGCGCAATCAGAATGAGTTCGCCGCTCGTCGCCCGGACACCGGCGAGCGCGGCGATCGCCTCGGCCGCGCGCGCGCGCGCGGCGGTGATCTCTTCGGAGCGAGGTCCACGACTCACCCGGTCCAGTGTGGCCTGTGCCATTTCCCGACGGCTCTGCGCCTGCTCCGACACGGCCCGCGCACGATCGACCTCCTGCTGACCAACCACATGGGTCTGGCCCAGTCCGGTGACGCGCTCCAGGTCTCGCGTCGCTCGATCCGCCTCTGATTCCGCCCCGCGCAGGGAAGCGCGGGCACTTTCGATATCTTCCCGACGCGACCCTCGTTCCAACTCCGTCAATTCTGCCCGCGCACGGTCGACCCGGGCTTCATACGTGGCGAGGTCGGATGGGAGTGTGGTAGCGGTGAGGGTGACCAGGGTATCGCCGCGATGGACCTGCGCGCCTTCATCTACCCAGATCCGGCTGACACGACCCGAGGTGTTGGGAGCAACATCGGTCTCCAGGACCTCAACAGTTCCCTGGGTAACCATTTGATCCTTGCGGCCGGTGCAGGCGCCGAGCAGCGTGCTGATCATCAGAATTGTGCGCATCGTCCGAGCTCCCCGTTGCACCACGAAGGACACTTCACGCCGGCTGATTCTCTCACATTCCTGGTCGAAAGCGCGTCGCCACGTTGTCGAATCAACCATTCTAGCGCAGCTGGTCGATGACACCGAGGGCCCGATACACCGCCACGCGTGCGGTCGCATAATTCACCATGGCCTGGATCTGCGCGTCCCGGGCGGCAATCAGCGACCCCTGGGCATTGGTGGTTTCGACGCTGCCGGCCACGCCTGCGCTGAAACGCTCCTGCGCCTGGGAAAGCTCCTGTTCGGAGAGCCTGAGCCGGTCGGCGGCAATCGCCACCTGCTGCCGGGCCGACGCCAGGTCGAGCACGGCCTGGCGCGCGTCCGTCTCGACCTTGTTGGCCTGATCGCGCTCCTGGATCTCCTGCGCTTCTACCCGGAATGACTGCTCCCGGGCCCGGCGCTGCCGACGAAACCCGTCGAGGATTGGGACCGTGATGCCCACCTGGAAGTTGTAGGAATATTCCAGCGCGTTGGTCGTCGCACCGCTTTCATTCATCGCCCCCGACAAGCCGAGGCTGGGAAGATTCTCGCTGCGAATGGCGCCGAGGCTTCGCCGCGCTGCGCTGGTTCGCGCCCGCTCGGCTGCCAGCTCAGGGCGGTGCTCGCGGGCGTACGCGACAGCGTCGTCCGCCGTTTCCGGAAGCTCGATGGTGGCCAGGGAAAGTGAGTCAGCCAGCTGAACATGAGACGACGGTGGAAGGTCGAGGGCCCGCAACAGATCGAGACTGGACCGGTCCCGATTGTTGCGCGCGACTTCAAGCTGGGTGAGGACCGACGCGAAGCTGACTTCGCTCCGAGTCGCATCGATCGCGGGACTCACCCCCGATTCCACCAGTTTCCGCGCCTGATCGAGCAGCGCCGCGGCGACCGTGCTATCTGCCTGCCGGGCCGTGACGGTTTCCCGCGCACTCAAGACCCTGAGGTAGGCGATGCCAGCCGTGGCCCCGGCCAGCTCTCCCGCGGCTCGCGCATCCTCCCCCGATGCTACGGCCTGATCGCGTTCGGCCCGAAGCCGCGCGAATGCAGCGGCATCGAACACGGTCTGAGACGCCCTGAGCTGGAGGCGCACGACATCGAAAGGATCGGTCACGCCGGTGATGGCCGGGATCCCGAACTCATCGAGATTGACGGTCTGCCTCGTCCAGGTTGCTCCGCCACTGATCTGGGGGAGAAGCTCGCTGGCTCGCTGACCCACCCGCGCCTGCCCCGCGCGTGCCGTAAGTCTTGCGAGTGCGGCAACAACCCCATGCTCGCGACCGAGCCGGATCGCATCCAGGAGGGTCAATGGCCCCCGGACAACCGTATCTGGCTGCTGAGATTGGGCACGACCGGAGATGAGGGATAGAAGCAGGATCAGTAGAACAGAGCGGCGCATTCGAAACCTCGAGGTAAGTCATCGGACGCAAAGCTGTCACTATCACTGGAGTGCGGTTCCAGGCTGTCGTCCAGTTCGACGAAGATAATGAATAACATGGCCCGGACGGATCAAGGGCCGCGGGTGAGCCGGCGCATTGAATGGGGTGGGGATGGTTCCGGCGGGAAGCGCGATGCTTTGAAAGAGCCAGCTCGACCAGCGCATCAGGCCGTCAGCCAAAGCGACACCGATCAGGGCGACGGCGACATTCCCGACGTCCCGGTATCCTGGGCTACTTTCATCACTTTTGCTTTTGCGAGGCCTGCAGGAGCGCGACGACCATGGCGTCAAAATCTATTGCCCCGGCATATCGGGTACCATTGATGAAAAAGGTCGGGGTTCCTTGCACTCCGCTCCGGAGACCGCCCAGGTAATCGGCGCGAACCCGGTCTCGATAGAGGCCTTCGTGGAGCTCGCGAGAGACCCTTCGCGAGTCGAGCTTGAGCTTCCGGACAAATCGGTGGAATGCATCCTCACTCAGATCGTCGTGATTCGCATACATCAAGTCCAGCATTTCCCAGAAACAACCCGATGCCGCCGCCGCTTCCACCACCTCGGCGCCCCGCTCTGCCAGCGGATGAATCCGGGCGAGGGGAAAGTGCCGGAACACAACGCGCAGCGAAT
>JBDTRF010000250.1:0-5410 GCA_039931815.1 Gemmatimonadota bacterium | reverse complement strand
ACCATCACCAGCATTGGTGTGGTCACACAGAAAAAGAATTTCAAGGGCGATCGCGAGCAGTTTTTCTGGGACTCGGTCGCCAGCCGGCCCGAGTTGTTTGAGGCGCTGAAGAAGGCGGAGCGGGTTCGTCCCTTTGAATCAGAAGGCGACTACAGCTACGCCATGAACCAGATTACCGGTGACAACTGGATCATGGTCGGTGATGCCGGCCGATTTGTCGACCCGATCTTTTCGACCGGCGTCAGCATCGCGCTCAACAGCGCCCGGTTCGCCACCAAGGATATTCTGAACGCCCTCGAGACCGGCAACTTCAAGAAAGAGGCCTTTGCCGAATACGAAGCGACGCTCCGCCGAGGGACCAAGAACTGGTACAATTTCATCTCGGTCTACTACCGGTTGAATGTGCTGTTCACCGCCTTCATCCGGGATCCGCGGTACCGCCTCGATGTGCTGAAGCTGCTCCAGGGCGACGTGTATGAGGAGCAGGAGCCACCGGTGCTGACCAAGATGCGGGAAATCGTGTCCACGGTCGAGAGTACCCCGACTCACGTGTGGCATAACCTGCTCGGTGATCTCACGCACAACGCCTTCAGCCCAACTTTCTAGAGCCGGGCAAATGCTTCATCTTCTGTAGGCGGCGGCTCCTCCAGCAGCGGCTCCAATATCGGGACCGCTGCTGGTCAGTTATGTCCTGCTCGATATTTTTCTCATCCTTCTCCTGGCCCGGATTCTGGGACCGGAATGCCGAAGCTCAGGCAGCCCCGGGTCGTGAGTGAGATTCTCTCAGGTATCCTGCCGGGACCAACTCTACTGGGGAACCGGCGCTCACAGACCCTCGCGGGTCCTCCGGTGACTCCACACGGTATGGGTGTGGTCTTCGCGGGAATGATTCTGTTCGGACTGGTGGCACACGTTCTCAAGGTGAACGCACTGGTGGGCGGTTTCCTCCGGGGACTCATCCTGCCGGAATCGCGGAGACTGCGCGACGCGGTAACTGGTAAGGTTCGCGATGTCGCGATGATTTTCCTCCTCCCGGTCTTTTTTCCATCGCCGGATTCTCGACCGACCTGAAGCTGCTCTCGGCGAGACCATCCCCGTCGTATTGCTGGTTCTCCTCGCCGCGATCGGAGGCAAGTTCCTCGCGGCGCTTCCGGCTCGCGCCTTCGGATTGACCTGGCGAGACGCCGGTTTCATCGGAGCGCTGATGAACACCCGGGCGGCTCCTCGTCCTGGTCGCTGGCCTCACAGGCTTAGCTTCGCCATCCTCGTGGTCGTAGCGCGGGTGACCAATCTGATTCCGCTCCCGTAGCTGCGGATATGCGCTCCATCAGGAATGCCGCAATCGCCGGCCGCAGGTTCCGAACCTCCATTTCCTTCCAGATAAAAAGAGCGGCCCAGGTACCTGAGCCGCTCGATCCCGCTTCTCTCCTGCTGGTTACATGTATCCGTCTTTCCGCAACATTTCCAGCCCGCCGCCGTGTGCTTGTCCGGGGCCCGCTCGGCGCTTTCCGCGATGTTCGTGAACTCGCCGACTTCAATCCCGCCCACGTTCCTGGCTGGGGAATCCACCCGGTTGGTGCAGCGGCCGCGGCCAGGCGGTAGATAGCGATCGCCCCACGGGGAGCATCCATCAGCGCATTCCCCTTCTCGGGCTCGTCGCGCTGGTCACCAACCCGACGCTTGAGCGACGGTTACGATCTCCAATGCCGAGGTGTTGCGTGACTACTCTGGATCAATCTGATCTTCAGTGACCGGCGACCGGGACCGCCCCAGGTTATGCACCCGTTCCGTCAGGGTCCCTTTGCGAACTCGAACGTCGGCTCGATGAAAGTCACCAACGGTTCCACCCAGGGTCACATCGAGCCCGGCAGACTTGGACAATCCAAGTTTTTGGCTGGCGTAGACACTGCGGTGCCCCACCATCAGAAACGCGGTTGCCGCCGCCAGTGCCGCATACACACCCTCCGGAGCCGGAAGTACTTCGATCGCCATGACCGCGGCGGCAATCGGCGTATTGGCGGCCGCCGCCAGGACCGACACGAAGCCGAACGAAGCCAGCAGTCCCGGGGCGACGCCCATCAGCGGAGCGAGCGTCGCGCCGCAGGTCGCGCCGATGAAGAAGATCGGGGTGACGATACCGCCGCTCCCGCCGGTCTCCAGTGTGATGGATGTTGCCACAATCTTGATCAGAAAGGCCGCGCCCACCACGACGGTGGAACCGGCGAGCACGGCATCGATGGTCGGGGTGCCGAGTCCGGCGTACTGGTCGCCGGCCACGAGGTAGAGCGCAACCAGGGCACAGCCGCCGACGGCAGCGACCATGTAGGGACGGGATTCGAACCGCCGGAGCGAGCGCTCCAGTGTCCGCAGAGACTCGATCAGCAACAGCGCGACCAGGCCAAAGACGGCGCCCGATGCGAGAGACACCAGGATGATCCGCACCTGGCTCATGCCCACCAGTACGTCGTGCAGTACCGGGAACGGCGGCTGGGATCCGCACGCGAAGTGACCCACGATGCCCGCCACCAGCGCCGGGAAAATGACCGAATAGTCGATTCGGCCCAGATACAGGACCTCGATTCCGAACAGCGCGCCCGACACCGGCGTGCCGAAGACCGCCGCGAACCCGGCACTGATGCCGCAGATCACCAGGCGGCGCCGGTCCTCGTCGTTCAACCGGAACAGGTCCGCAAACATGCTGGTCAGCGCCGCACCAATCTGGGCGGCGGGCCCTTCCTTGCCGACGGAACCGCCGAAGGTGAGGGTCAGCACGGTCGCGCAGAGCTTTACCGGGGCGATGATCCAGTCGACTCGACCTGAGCGCTGGTGGACCGCGGCGATCACCGCCTCGGTGCCGTGACCCCGGGCCTCAGGTGCAAAGGTACGGATGAGCCAGACGCAGAGTGGGAGCGCGAGCGGCAACGCCCAGAAGGGTGATACCCTGCCGTGGGAAAGTGAGTTGACCCAGGTCGCCGAATGGGACAGGGTCCATAAGAACCAGCGGGTGGCGAACCCGACGCAGAGTCCGGACCCGACCCCGAGCAGGGCCCACTTGAGCGTGCTGATGAGGAGGGCGGTATGCTCGGTGTACCACCGGCTCTCGTCGGCGAGTCGCGGCGTACGATGCTCCAGGCTCGCAGCATCGCGCAATCGGGTCAAGACTTCGCGCAGAGTCATGGGGTGACGATTAAGACGGGGTTCATTCTCCGGCAAAGAAGAATGTGGCTTCAATGTCCTCTACCTCCATGGCTGCGACAATCTGGTCGACGGCGCTGCGAATCCGACGGACATCCCGCCCCGGCATCGCGAGCAACCCATGCATTAACCGGCCTTGCGCAGCCTCCGGCGCCCGGGACGCAATCGCCTTCCCTCTAAGAGTCAGGGATAGAAGGACGACCCGACGGTCCTGGCCGCTTCGTTCCCGCCTGAGCAAACCACGATGTTCGAGTCGGGACACCAGCAGGGATGCGCTGGTCTGGTGGACCGCCAGTTCTTCGGCCAGCCTGGTGACTGGCAATGGACCCGAGCGTTCCAGTGTCTTGAGGGCCCACAGCTGAGGGCCGGTCACGCCAAAGGTCAGTTCAACTTCCCGCGAATACGCTTCCAGCGCTTTGACAACGCGCCGGAGCCCCTGGACGATCGCGTCGACATCATGCGCCCTGGGTCGGTCGGGAGACTTGGCCTGACGCCTGCTTCGATTTGAAGTCGGTAACGTTGCCATAGGAAGAATAATTATATTGATAGCAATGTAATAGGAGGTGATCCAGAACCCATTGGCACGGACCACGCGGCGCCTTCCTGCGGGCGCTCTGTTGGGGTGGCACGGACCGATGGGCCGGAAAGCTGCCGCGCGCGAGTCTCCTGGGTTTCAGTGAGACGATCCCGCTGATCACGGTGAACGCTGCGATCGCTTCCATCCTGGCCAGGCGTTGGTCAAGGCGGGCGGGATCAGGCAGCATAGCTTCGAGCCGGCGAAGCCTCGTCCGCGCCCTCCACCATGCATGCCAGGACCAAGGATGCCGATGACGCCGATCTTCGAGGTTGCGATCAACAGGCCCGGGAAATCCGCTGAAGGGAGGGTCCCTGGTTTTGTCACCGGGAAGCCGTCTCAACTTGATCAGCCCTGAAGATAATCCGAGTTGGGTCGCCATGTGACGGGGTCCCGGGTTCAGCAACGGCTGAAGACTCCGGCATCGAAAGGGGACTCGAAAACCTCACGGTGATGGTTCATGGCGCGCCGCTATCCTCCCTCGGGGACGGGTGGGAGACATTCCGTTTCACGGGCCCGGACGGAGGCGGATGAGGAGAGCGAGCGAAATGCGATGAAACTCAGGAGAGCACCCATCCTGACCTGATCAAGATCCTGCCGCCGAGCAGAGGGCTGCTGTTGGGTGAGGAAGGCGAGCTCGCGTAAATAGTCGCCGGAACGGCCATCCCCCAATGGCAACGAACAGAGGAAGCGCGGCTTCGCGGGGCGGTGCCAGGGTTCCTCCGGGCAATGGTGCCTCGACAATCTCTCTGGTGGCCGACGCGAAGCAGAATGCCATGCGTTGTCATTGACCGGGAAATGAAGAACAGGTTCCAGGATCGCCTGCCACAGGCTGCACTTTCGTGCATAAGGCATAAGCATGCATCAGCAGGACCTGGTGGAGGCGCCCGAATCGGGAAGATAGTCCTGATCTCGTGCGTGGTGCGACGGTCCAGGCGCGACCGAAGGCGTTGAACCTGTGATTACCCTTGCCTGAATACTACATTGATGCCAATGTAATATCCTCAGGAAGTCACCCGACACCGTCCTGCAACGGGGGAACATGGTCAAGGTCATTCTGGTTTCTAACCGACTTCCCATAACCGTACTCCACGACGACCAGTCCAGTCGAGTGATCTCCAGCGGCGGAGGTCTGATTAGCGCGTTGCAACAGGTGATTGCGTCGAACCCTACGATCTGGATAGGGTGGGCGGGAAGCCCCAGCCCGGCCGGCGCGGAGAGCCTGCAGGTCAGGCCGATGCGGGGTATGCGGGGACTTGTGCCGGTTCGCCTGGATGAAGACGAGGTGCGGGAATTCTATGAGGGCTATTGCAACCGGGTGCTTTGGCCCCTGTTCCATTACCTCGGCGACCGAATCCCGATACAGATCGACCACTGGGAGACGTATCGGCGAGTGAACCAGCGTTTCGCCGATGCGGTGCTGGAGACCTACGAGGAAGGCGACACCATCTGGGTGCATGACTACCATCTCATGCTGCTCCCCGAACTACTGCGGCAGAAACTCCCGCGAGCCCGGATTGGGTTTTTTCTGCATACTCCATTTCCCTCCTTCGAGGTGTTCCGGATCCTTCCTCAGCGTACCGACCTGGTCCGGGGCATGCTGGGTGCCGACCTGGTGGGGTTTCACACCGCCTCCTATTT
>JBDTRF010000249.1:0-5426 GCA_039931815.1 Gemmatimonadota bacterium | reverse complement strand
ATGGAATTCCACATCAGTCTGATCGGTCGCAAAGACCTGAGCGGTGAGATTTACCGTCAGCTGCGACGAGCGATCGTCGACGGGCGCCTCCGGCCGACGGATCTCCTGCCACCGAGCCGCGAGCTGGCCCGGCGCCTTGGCGTCTCGCGCACGACCGTCACCGTCGCCTATGATCGATTGGCGGGCGAAGGGTTTGTTTCCTCCCACGTAGGGGCGGGAACGTTCGTAAGCGAACGAGTCCCCCGGGTATCCGGACTGGGAAAACAGCACCGGTCGGGCGGCATCCTCACACCCCGCGACATCTGGGAAACCGTGCCCCTTGCTGCCCCCTTTGCCCGGCCGGCGCGATTCGATTTTCGAAGCGGGCTTCCGGACGCTTCCTGCTTCCCCCATGACGCCTGGCGCCGATTGCTTGAGCGGGAGTTCCGATCCGAGGCGCTTGGAGGGGGTGTCTACGCGGATCCGGCGGGCCATCCCGGGTTGCGGCAGGCCATCTCCCGCCACATCGCGATATCGCGGGGAGTCGAGACCGACCCCGATTCGGTCACGATCACGAATGGGAGTCAACAGGCGATCGACATCATTGGCCGAATACTGCTGAATCCGGGCGATTGTGTCGCGGTCGAAGATCCGGGATATCCACCACCCAGGCGACTCTTTACCACCATTGGCGCGCGGGTCGCCGGCGTGCCGGTCGACGAACAGGGCCTGGTCGTGGAAGCATTGCCCCGGCGGGCTCGACTGATCTACGTCACGCCATCACACCAGTACCCGCTCGGCGTCTCAATGTCACTGCCGCGACGCATCGAGTTGCTCGCCTGGGCGGAAGAACACGACGCCGCGATTATCGAGGATGACTACGACAGCGAGTTTCGCTTCGGCGGCCGCCCGATTGAACCGCTCCAGACTATGGATACCAGTGGCCGGGTGATTTACGTCGGCTCATTTTCCAAGACCCTGCTGCCCACGCTCCGGCTGGGGTTCATGGTCACCCCTCCATCGCTGGTGACCGCGGCGCACAAGGCGAAGCAGGTCACCGACTGGCACACCTCAATGGCGATTCAGGCTCCGCTGGCGCGGTTTATCGATTCGGGAGGATTTGCCCGGCATATTCGCAAGGTGGGAGGCATCTACCGTGACCGTCACGAGCGAATCGTGCAGATCCTCGCCCGCGATTTCCGGGCATACCTCGAATTGATTCCCTCTGCGGTGGGATTGCACGTAGCCGCCTTTGCGCGGAACGCCTCGGCCGACCAGGTCGATGCTGTCGTTCAACGGGCGTCGAACAAGGGAGTCGAAGTGCAGCGACTCTCGTATTACGAGGTCGATACTCCCCCGCGACCGGGACTGGTCCTGGGATACGGCGCGATCGAGACTTCCCAGGTTGAAGAAGGTCTACGCCTGTTGCTCGCAAGTTTTAAGGAATGAACGAAGTGGAGGCCAGCACGGAATCGTTAATAGCAGAACGCGAAGCCGAGGTATCGCTTCGCGGGCCGGGAAGTCATTTCAATCGGTCAGTTCAAATACCACGCTTCCACGGACCACGGTCAATTCGACGCGCCCCTTGAGCTCAGTTCCCGCGAACGGCGTGTTCCGGCTCTTGCTGAACGATTTCTCGGGACGGACCACCCACGAACGGTCAGGGTCGATCACCACCACGTCGCCCACGGAACCGGGGCGCAGAGTTCCGCCCTGGAGATGAAAAATCCGCGCGGCATCGGTGCTCATTCGCGCGATGAGCTGCGGCATGGTGAGCAACCCGGTGTGAACCAGGTGAGTCATGGCCAGCCCCAGCGAGGTTTCGAGCCCGATGATCCCGTTGGGGGCATCATCGAACTCTCGTTCCTTCGCGTCATAGTGATGGGGGGCGTGGTCGGTCGAGATGACGTCGAGGGTTCCATCCTTGAGACCGGCCCGGATCGCCTCGCGATCGGCGGCTTCGCGAAGCGGCGGGTTCATTTTGGCGTTGGTGTCGTAACCCTCGCACCGCTCATGCGTCAAACTGAAATGGTGTGGCGTCGCTTCGGCCGTTACCCGAAGGCCTTTGTCCTTGGCCCGGCGAATCAGCTCCACTGAGCCACGCGTGGACATGTGACAGAGGTGCACGTGCCCACCGGTCAGCTCGGCCAGGATGATGTCCCGCGCGACCATGATCTCTTCCGCCGCGGACGGAATGCCCTTAAGACCCAGGCGGGTGGAGATAATTCCCTCGTGCATGACACCGCCCTGGGACAGCGTCGGCTCTTCACAGTGATCGGCCACCGGGATACCGAAGGTCCTGGCATACTCCAATGCGGTGCGCATCATGTGACTCGAGACGACCGGTTTGCCGTCATCACTCACCGCGACGGCGCCGGCCCCCACCATTTCGCCAAACTCCGCCAGCTTGTCTCCTCGCTGTCCCAGCGTAATCGCCCCAATGGGGTAGACCCGCGCCTTGGCCACCCGCTGGGCCTGGCGCACGATGAATCCGATGGCCGCCTGGTTGTCGGTGACCGGATCGGTGTTGGGCATCGCGCAGACGGACGTGAATCCGCCGGCCACGGCCGCCATCGCGCCCGTTGCGACCGTTTCGAGATCCTCCTGCCCCGGTTCACGAAAGTGGACGTGGAGATCGATCAGCCCCGGCGCTACCACCCGCCGCGCGACGTCGATGACCTGGGCGCCATCAGGCGTCCCCAGGTTCATGCCGACGGACTCGACTTTGCCGTCCAGCAGCAGGACGTCCGCGATGGCATCGTGCCCCTGCGAGGGATCGATCACCCGCCCGCCCCTCAGGAGAATGGCGCTCACCGTTCCGCTCCTTCATTCGCCCACTCGGGGGATCCGCCTGCGAGCAGGTAGAGCACCGCCATGCGGACCGCAACACCATTGGTTACCTGGGGAAGGATCACGCTGTGGGGTCCATCGGCGACATCGCTGTCGATTTCAACGCCGCGGTTCATCGGGCCCGGATGCATGATGACCAGGTCCCTGGGCGCCCGGTTCAGGCGTTCGGTGGTGACGCCGAAAACCCGGTTGTATTCCCGGAGCGAGGGGATGAACCCCGCGTTCATCCGCTCCAGTTGAAGCCGGAGGATATTGAGGGCATCCGCCCATTGAATGGCGTCCTCGATATGGGGAATGATGGTGACTCCCATCGATTCAACCTCACGCGGCAGCAGCGTCGCCGGGCCGCAGACCGCCACCTCCGCGCCCAGTTTAGTCAGGCCCCAGATATTGCTCCGCGCGACCCGGCTATGCAGCACATCGCCACAGATCGCAACTTTCAGCCCCTCGAGTTTTCCGAACTTGTCACGCAGAGTGAGCATGTCGAGCAAACCCTGGGTCGGGTGCTCGTGCTTGCCGTCGCCGGCGTTGATGACGTTGGAACGAATACGGTCGCCCAGGAACTTGGCAGAGCCGGAGGAGCCGTGCCGAATCACGACCATGTCGATCCGCATGGCTTCCAGGTTTCGGGCGGTGTCCACCAGCGTCTCACCCTTGCTGACCGATGATCCGGACGCAGCCACGTTCACCGTGTCCGCCGAGAGGCGTTTTTCGGCGAACTCGAAAGAGATTCGGGTGCGGGTGGAGGCTTCGAAGAAGAGATTGACGATGGTCTTGCCGCGGAGGGCCGGGACCTTTTTGATCGGGCGCTCGCTGACTTCCTTGAACGGTTCGGCGGTATCGAGAATCAGGCGAATCTGGTCCGCGCTGAGCGGCTCCAGTCCCACGAGGTCCTTGCCCAGTGAGGGCACGGTCACCTCAGGCGCGGACGAGTTCGACGGCATCTCGACCGTCGAGTTCATTGACAAAGACATCGACTCGATCCTGGGGACCGGTGTTAATGGAGGTTCCGACGATGTCGGCGTGGATGGGCAGCTCGCGGCCACCCCGATCGACCAGGACGCAGAGAAGAATGCGGCGGGGCCGCCCGAAATCGGCGAACTCGTCGAGGGCAGCCCGGATGGTTCTGCCGGTATACAGCACGTCGTCCACGATCACGACAGTCTTGCCGTCGAGGTTGGCCGGAAGCCTGGTTTCGCCCACCACCGGGCGCGGCCCGACCGCCTGGAGATCATCCCGGTACAGGGTGATGTCGAGCTTTCCCCGCCCTACTGTGGCGCTTTCTGAAGCTTCGATCTGTTTGGCCAGTCGTTCGGACAATTCGACACCGCGCCGCTGAATGCCGACCAGCACCAGTCCATCGGTACCGTGACAGCGTTCGACTATTTCGGAAGCCATACGGGCGAGTGCGCGACCGATTGCGCGTTCATCCAGGAGGGGGGAGCGGGTGGGCATCGGGGCGGGAAACTAGTCCCTCGGGCGGAGAGGGTCAACTCCAGCGAGACTCAATCCGATCGAACGGTCAACCCGAATTCTCACTCGCTTCTGTGTCATCCGTTAGAGCGTAAGACAGGAACGATCAACGATTCCCCATGTGCGAGGATGGTAATGGCTTGATTGACGATTGTGGCCGCCACGTCAGCCCTGCATCGCCGGCGCGGGCAGGGCAACCAGGATTGACGTGGCCGCCAGCAGGAGCGTTCCCACAATCAGCTCCAGCGTCGCCGAACGGAGTAGTCGGCGACTGGCGACGGACGATCCGAGTGCCGGCCGAACCATGCGCCAGTTGTAAGCGCCGAGCCCGGCGGTCAGGACCAGGAGTCCGGTCTTCACCAGGAGTGTCTGGCCGTAGCTGGTCGTCCAGACCGCTGACAGCGTCCTGATATACGAGTAGGCCATGAGAAGGCCGGCAAGCACCGTGATGCCGACGGCACCCAGCGCAATCGGTGAATAGGCATTCACCAATCGGGCGAGGAGCTGGTCTCGTTCGTCGGCTTGGACCCGCCTGGTACCGCCATAGCCGAGCAGCACGATCAGGCTGAGCGTTCCCAGCCAGACGCCGCCACCGAGTTGGTGGACACCGTGAAGCACGATTCCCGCCGTGGATCCCCAGGAGTTCTCGACGGCGTGACCGGTGAGAGGAGCCAGCCCCGCGATGACCACTGCGATCGGCAGGATGATCCAGGTGTCGGCGACAATCGCCAGCGTCACCAGTGCCAGCAGCGCCCCGCACGCCTGCAGCATCCAGCCATGACCCCACGCGCTGCTTACGATCATCGCCTTGACCATCTCCGCTGGAATCGCTTCGCCCGGATCGACGAGGGAGAGCAGTTGCCCCCGCAGCTTGAGACCGAGAGCAACGAGCAATACCCATGCGGCCATCACCGCCACTCGACGGGTGAGGCGGAAAAGGTCGGAACAGGCCTTCGGGTGGTAACGATTGAGGCGGATTCTGAGGAGAGTCTGAAAAGTGGCTGCGCCGATGAGCGCGAAAGTTGCCGCGTAACCAAGCCAGCGGGCAAAGGTGAAGAGATCCAAGAGACTCCGTGCAGGAAAGGACGTCCCTGATTCCTGATTGAAGATTGCTGATGATTGCC
>JBDTRF010000248.1:0-5477 GCA_039931815.1 Gemmatimonadota bacterium | reverse complement strand
CCAGGCGCGGGACCGAGACTACAGGCGCCTGAACCGCGGAGTACATCCCGTACGGTGAGAAGGGCCACGCCTCGAAGCCGGATACGACGGCCAGCAACTGGGGAAGCAGGATAATTACCCATACAGCGGCAACCACACGGAATCGTCGTGCCGTGGGAAACCTGTTAGGCGGGTGTTGATCGAGCGGGCCCAGAAGCTGGTTCAGTAGCTGTTGTCCGCGCAGGGTCGAAAGCGCCAGAAGCGCACCTCCCGCAGCCAGCACTAACGTCAACGCCACCAGGTGGTATCGGGGCCAGTAATGCTGAAATGCCGGATAGGTCATTCGACGACCCACCAGGCCCAGGGCGGCCATGTTTCGCTCAGGGTCGCGCGCGATCCACTCTGGTACGGCCAGGAATACACCGAGCCAGAGTACGCCTACCACCGCACTCAGCGCAATCCACAGTCGTCCGGCCCTGGCGATCAAGGCTGGCCTCGGTTCTGGCTTGGCATCGACCCGCCTTTAGCGCTTGGGAGCGGCATCAAAAGCGCGTGCGATCGCGTCCCACACCGCCGTCCGCTGCAACTGGGGATCGAGGGGCAACGGCCGGAGCGGCTGGCCGTCACGCCGAGGATGGATCTTCTCAAGCCAAGTATCATTGTCGTTGAGACCCCAGGTCAGGACCGCGATCACCGCTGGCTCATCCAGGGCCACCGAGAGGTATCGCGAATACGCTGCCGCGACGGCCGAATCCCGCTCCATCAGCCCCCCGGCGACTTGGTTGTCCCTGACATCGAGTTCACTGATGATGATCTTCAGTCCGAGTGCAGCGACGTCCCTGAGGAACTGACGGAACTTCGTTTCCGAGAATCTGGTCTCGGATGCATCAAGATGGGCCTGGATACCGAGAGCCTCGACCGGTACCCCGTCTGATTTAAGCTTGGTGAGATACGCCAGAACCAGACTGCGCTTCCGGTCCCAGGCCGGGGTGTCGTAGTCCATGTGGTTGTCATTGTAGACGAGAAGGGTATCCGGGTCCGCCGCCTTGGCGGCCCTGAATGCCATCGGGACGTACTCCGGCCCGAGCAAATCGAGCCAGGCACTAGGTCCCAGTCCGTCCGGACGCGCCGATTTGTCGTCGATGATCTCGTTGACGACGTCCCATGAATGTGTCTTGCCCTTGAAATGTCCAACCACCGTCGTGATATGGTTCTGCATTACCGATGCTGCATTTGAAGGATTTACAGCCGCTTCGAACCAGTCCGGCAATTGCTTGTACCAGAGCAAAGTGTGGCCCCGGAATTTTATCCCGTTGGCGGCGGCAAAATTATAGATCTTGTCCGCAGCGTTGAAGTCGAATCGATCCAGGGCTGGATGGACCTTCGGCCAGAACAACGCGGTGCCTGGTACCAGGACTCCACATTCATTTATGTACGCCTGGGCAACCGCAGGATCCCTCTCCGCCACCCCTATTCGGATCACCGAACCGTAAAGCAGTCCCCGTGCCGCCGCGTGGGTCGCCAGCCCATCACCCGTTGGGCGGGACCCGGCTGCACATTTGCCAAGCAGATCGCCCACCGCCAGCGCTCCAAGGAGCCCGGAGCTCGTTCCTAAAAATTCGCGCCTTAGCATAGTTCCCCCCGCACGGTATGACTCGCGCCGAAAGTGCCCGGATTCGTGCCATCGTGAACAGCTCGCCAGGAGAGGCATGACCCGCTCCTATCCAGGCTGTTCACCGAGTGGCGCCCCCCGCCAGGCGGTCCCGACCAGTCTGTTTCAGCTGAAACCAGCGCCATTGCCGCAAGAATAACGTGCGGGGCGCGAGAAGACCCATACCCCAGAACAGCGTAAACGCCAGTTTCTGAGTGGGTCGGAAGGCGGCATCGGACCAGATCGCTCGGATCAGCTGGATATACGCCCGCACCTGAGTACGTACACTGGCGATCAGCTTTGCGCTGGCGAAGCTATTGCGCGCAAAGAACGAGTTGCGTTCGACGACATGGCCGAGACCGAAATGCCCGGCGATGGTGCGCTGGATGTCGATCTGACGCTCGATCCCGTCAGGCGTGGTCATCCGTTTGATGTAGTGACCATCGGGATTGAGCCGATATTCGCTCTGCGGCTCGGCCAACGCGTGGACCGGTGCAAGCAACGTGGCCCCGAAAGACAGATACTGGTCCGCCGCCGACGGGAATCGGCGAGTCGGCATGGGCAATAATTGGGCGAAGATGTCGCGGCGGTAGGTCTGGCAGGTCATGGCCCCTGCGACATGACGTCCCGTTCGGCGCATCTGGTCTCTCAAATCACCATCGGACAGCTTCGCACCCTTCGGACGGAGCTCGCCCGTAGGGCGCCCGCCAGGATCGATCACGATCTGCGGGTGGACGAATAGCCCGCATTCAGGATGCTGTTGGATCTCGCGGGCGACGGCCTCCAGCTTCCCGGAAAGCCAGCGATCATCCGAATCGAGCGTGGCGATATATTGACCGCGACAGAGCGCAAACCCCGCCTCGAGCGAAGCCGACTGCCCGCCATGGGACTCACGCACGTACTGGATCCGGTTGGATGCCCGCTGCCGGAACGTCTCGATCCACGCCGGCACGAGTTCACCGGTCTGATCGGTTGATCCGTCGTCCACAAACACAATTTCAAAATCCTGAAACGTCTGGGCCGCCACTGAGTCGAGCATTTCGACGACGAACGCGCCATGATTGCGCGAGGCAGTCAGGACGCTGAACAACGGGGAATGGGTCATGGCCGCGTCCGCCAGCCATCGGCCTCGGCCGACGCTGCCGGAAGAGCCCCGGCAAGCCGGGGGTGCTCTCGCCAGGTACTCTGCAGCACTGGTGACTGCACCACCTCCCCGGCGATCTCCTGGTCCGAATAGCTCAGCCGGGCCACCGCCATCATCGCGAAAAACGACGGCAGGTTGGCCAGTGGGAAAAATGTCTCTGCGAATGAGCAGACGGCCATGAACGTGACCAGCGTCAGAGCAAATAGTGCCCCCGCGCCGTGATGCTGCCGCCATTCCCGCCAGGACTCGAACCAAGTGGTGCCAAGCAGCGAGATGTACAGGGTAAGGCCGATGACCCCGAGGCCCAAGGCAGCATCCACGTACCCGGAGTGGGCGTGGAAGAAAACCCAGCCGAGCTGCGCCGCGAACATATCGATGCGCTGGGGAATCCAGAACCCACCAAAGCCAAATCCTTGAAGCGGCCGCTCCAGGAAGAAGGTGTAGGCCATCTGCCAGATATAGGTCCGGCCCGTGAAGGTCCCGATGTCGGAGCCCTGCACGTCCTGCCGACCCATCGTCGCAGTGCCGGTCAGCAGACCATGAATGTCCGGGACAAAAACGACCGCGGCGGCGACCAACGCGCCAACCAGCAGCGCGCCAAACACGAGCTCACGCCTCGGCCTGGCAAAGAACCCCGCGGTAACCGCGGCCACCAGGAAGCTCGCGACGGATGTCCGCGACCGGGTCAGGAACATGCAAACTCCGGCTACCGCGCAAATGGCGATCATCAGTCGTCGGCGCGGGCCCGCAATGGCCAGACCCGCGGCGGCCATGACCAGTATCGCGCAATCCTGAGCCGTCGGATTGGGGTGTGACATCGGCGCAAACCGGTACCCGCCCTCCCACGGCCTGAAATCTCCGAATATGACGGAAAGTAGCAGACCACCGAGGGTCACTATGCCGGTAGTCACCAGCGCGAGCATCAGAATTTCGGTCCAGCTCCACCGTCGTGAGAGGGCCACCGCAAGCAACATTGCGACAGCCACAGCTCCTGCTCGTTTTACCGAGACCAGCGGATCATCGGACCATGCAATGCTGGCCACCGCAACACCACCAAATGCCAGCATGGACCGGCGCCCCCAGCGATGGCCGGAACGCTCGAACCTGACCGGACGTGTCAGATACAGCAGGCTGACGCCACTCAGCAGTAGCAGCGCGACGCCGCGGATCGGGCCGCCCTCACCGATCTGCCCGATTGATTCCCGCTTGGTCTCGTTCCATTCCTCGCCCTGAAAACCACCGTGCCGGCCCGCGAGCGGATCATAGTTTGAGGCCACGATCAACATGGCGGCGATCAGCAGATACATGAACCAGTGCGGAGCGGCCGAATGACCGGCATCCATCGCGGGTGGTGCTTCGTAGATCCTGCCGCCGGTGGCTGTGGCGCTCATGCGATGCTTCCGGACTCGCCGACCGACGACGGCACCAGTTGTGCCTCGATTCGTGGCCGGCGTGCGTAATACCAGACCAAGCCCCACAGGGCCACGGACAGTGCGGATTCCGTCGCCAGAGTCGCGTATCCCGCTCCCCGCCATGAGTACAACGGGATCAGCCAAAGATTGAGACCGAGGTTGAGCAGGCAGGCGCCGCCCTGCGCCCACGTCCTGGCACCCTGGAGGTTACTGCCGGTAAGCGTATTGGCGGAAAGTATCTGGGCTGCCTTGAACAGGGGAACAATGGCGAGCAGACGTACCGCATCGACGGATGCCGCATACGCCGGCCCCAAAATCCAGGGAACCACCGGCGCACAGACGAATAGACCGATTGACGCCAAGGCCCCATACCCAAGTGCCCCCGGTGCCAGTCGCCGGGCGAATTGAAGCCCGCCCCGGATTCCGTCAGACCCATGCTTGAAGAACCGCGCATAGGAGGCCTGCAACAATGACATCAGTGGTAGAGTCGCGAGGAACAGGACCTTGTAGGCAGCACTATACAAACCGCTGGCTTCGAGAGTCGATAGCCTCGGCAGCAGCGCCTTGTCAATATCGTTATACACATTGGCGGCGGAGACTGTCACAGTGAACAGTGCTCCGTCGCGATAGTTGAGCGCCGATGCGCGCGTCCCGAGCGCGGGGAGCCCCAGCTCACGAGAGGCGGCTACCACGGAAATCACCGCACTCAGAACGGTCGCCAGCAGGTAAACAGTCGCCCACTGGGTGGGAGTCGGGTTAGAGATGATCAAGAGTGTCACGATCAGCCCGGTGAGACGCGCGACTGACAGCACCCATTGTACGGCGACCATCCGGTTGACCCTGTGACATCCCTGATAGGCCTGCCCCGCGAGATCAACGAGTCGAGCGAAGACCACATCCGATGAGGCCAGCAGCAACACCAGCAAGGTCGGAATGTGGGTGGGGAGAATCAGCCGTGCGAGGCCAATCGTGATGGCGAGCAGCGCGATGCCGCTGGTCAGTGTAATCCGTAGTGATTTGCCCCATGCCGCTTTGAATGCCGCGGGGTCCCGCACAACGTCCCGGACCAGCAGGTGGCCCATTCCGAGCGTGGCAAACGGGGCGATCGCCGCTACAATCGCCAGTACTCCGCTGAATGCACCGAACCCTTCCACGCCGAGCGAGCGCGCGACGAGGACAAAGTAGACCGCCTGAAGCCCCGCCCGACCCATCTGGCCAAGAAGAACCCAGAGCGTATCGCGGGCGAGCGTGCGCTTCAGGAGCGGAGTCTCAGAGCGCGCCATCCTGCTTC
>JBDTRF010000247.1:0-5481 GCA_039931815.1 Gemmatimonadota bacterium | reverse complement strand
ACCCCGGTATCGTCGGTGACCTGGACCCAGTGCCTGGGCGCCCAGGCCCAACCTTCGCGCAGCCCCGTGATGGCAAAGCCGTGCGCAGTTCCGGGACCTGCATCCGACAGTGGCCGAACCAGGTCCGACGCCAGGTACTGCATCATGCTCGTCTCCAGCTCGCCAGCATGGTCTCCAGGTTCGGCAAAATATTTTTCCGGGTCAATCGCGCGATACCAGTCGGCCACGCAGAGAAATAGCGATGTCCGCGGCGTAAGCTCGCGAATCATGGCGCGAAAGTCGTTGCCGCCGTGGCCATTCACAATGACGAGCTTCCGAATGCCGTGGCGTTCGACGGTCTCCACCAGGTCGCCAAGGATAGCTGTCTGCGTACTGGGGTTCAGGTTCAGGCAGAAAGGGATTTCCCGCTGCCCAGTGTTAGTCCCGAAAGGAACTGTCGGGAGGACCAGGACCCTGGCACCTCCATCCCATGCCAGCTTCGCCGCTTCGATGGCGACCCGCTCGGCCTGAACATTGTCGGTGCCATACGGCAGGTGCCGATTGTGCGCCTCCGTCGCGCCCCACGGCAAAATCGCGACTTCATAGGCTGTCGAGCGAACGGTTTCCCACGACGCTTCTGCAAGTACATATGAACGGGTGCCATGTTTGCCCAGGGGAAGAAACGTTCCTAAGATAGCGAGATCTCGCGGGGCATTGCGGACAAGTGCGAGGCCGAGCGTCCGGAACCTCCGGAAGCCCGGCCTGTCGTGGAAGGAGGTGCTAGTGGCTCGCGGCCATCGTGGCCGGGGTTCCTACCTTGATGAGGCCCACCGCGCCTCGATTGGCGTCGGCGAACGCGTGGGACACAAAGGCATAGGTGCCTTCTCCACTCATCCCCTTGGCAAAGGTTGTTTCGAACACCGCTCCACCGCCGGCCGGGACTTCATACGTCTGGACGCCATGGAGCGCGCCCCGCGTATTCCCGTCGGGATACACCGCGTCAAAGATGGCGCCGACGATATGGAACGCGCTTCCCCGATTGGGGCCAGCGCTGATGACAAAGAAGCGTACCCGATCTCCTTCATCCACCTTGAGCGGGTTTTCCCGGTATTGGCCTGCCCGGCCATTGAAGGCCATGTAGGTCGGACGGTTGTCCTGCATCGCCTGCCAGTCGCCTTCGCTCATGGTAGAGTCAGTCGCGGTGGCCCTGGGATAGAACTCACTCTGAACCAGGACAAACTCCTTGTCCACTTCGTCAGGCCAGCCATTTTTCGGGTCGACGATGATGGGCAGATACATGCCCTGTGCGATGTGCATCAACACGGGAGCAGTCCCGCAATGCACCATGAAGACGCCTGGCGTGGTGGCGGTGAAGTCGAAGGTCAGCGAATCTCCCGGCATGATGCTCTTCATGGCGTGATCCATCGGGATTCGCGAAGCATGGAAGTCGATGGAGTGGGGCATGCCAACGGCCTGGTTGACCAGGGTGATCCGAACCAGGTCGCCTTCACGCACGCGGATGACAGGGCCGGGGACGGTGCCGCCAAAGGTCCATCCGATGTACCGGACACCTTTGCTGATTTCGATGGTGTCATGGGTCATCGGGATCCGGAATTCCTTCACCCCCGCGCTGGAAACCGGCGAAACCCGGGCGTCGTACGCCGGGCTTGTCGCCGTCCTGGTTCGGGCAAAATCCACCCGGTCGACTCGATGGTTCGTGGTGTTGCCCAGAAAGACAATGCCGCCCAGGGCCACGACGCCGACCAACACTGTAAGAACGGGCTTCCGCATCAGTGAGTCCTCGCCCAGGTAAACTGGTTTTCATGTGAAAGGAGTCCAACTGCAGGCAGAATAGCCGTCCGGTTGAAAACTCCCGCGAATCGGCTGTGAAAGTTTCTTAACAGTTCCCAGCGTATAAGAGTCACCTCCTCTTGACTTCCTACAGAAGAATCCCCATCCTCCTTCAGGATACCTACAGAAGCGAGACACGAGGCTGCCCATGCAAATGCCCGCATCCGATGTACTCCGCGGAACACTGGACCTCCTGGTGCTCAAAACGCTCGCCCTTGCCCCGATGCATGGCTGGGGCATTAACCAGCGCATTCAACAGGTCTCTCAGGGCGTGCTCGATGTGAACCAGGGTTCGCTCTATCCGGCGCTCCAGCGACTGGAGCACAAGGGATGGATCGACAGTGATTGGCGAACGACCGAAAACAATCGACGTGCCAAGTATTACTCCCTGACCGCGACGGGTCGGCGCGCGCTGGGCACCGAGGCGGCGAGCTGGCGGCGTTATGTCGCGGCAGTGGACCTGATTCTCGGCATGGCCTGATCGGAGCGATCTCATGACTGGAATTGGCGGGTGGTTTCGCAACCTCGCATCCCTGTTCCGTCCGCGCGAGGCAGACCGTGGCCTCGATGATGAAATTGCTTTTCATCTTGGGCAGGAAACCGAGAAGAACATCGCCCGGGGGATGGAGCCAGCCGAGGCGCGGCGCCAGGCTCTCCTCGCGTTTGGGGGAGTAGAGTGGACCCGCGAATCCCATCGCGATGGTCGTCCCTTTCACGGTTTCGAAGAGTTTCGGGCGGACGTTCGGTACGCCCTTCGTGCCTTGCGACGCGGGCCGGTATTCACGGCGGCGGCGATCCTGACGCTGGGACTCGGCATTGGCGCGAATACCGCGATTTTTTCAGCGGTCAACGCGGTTATCCTCAGGCCGTTGCCTTTTCCTGAGCCCGACCGGCTGGTCATGATCTCGGAGGAAAATCCTGAGAAGGGCTGGCACCACCAGGTCGTCGCACCGGCCAACTATCTGGACTGGAAAGAGCAGGTGGCGGGATTCCAGGACGTGGCGGCATATACCGAGGGGTTTCGATCGGTCACGCTCACCGGCGATGGGCCGCCCCGGCTGCTGCACCCGGCGGACGTGACAGGCAGCTTCTTCCCCGTCCTGGGTGTGCGCCCGGCGCTGGGCCGAGTGATTCAGGATGAGGAAACGTGGGAGAGTGGCGCTCACGTTATCGTATTGAGCCAGCGAATGTGGCGCGACCAGTTCGGCGCCGATTCGAGCGTGATCGGTCGGAACCTCCTGCTCAACGGCCGGTCTGCCCAGGTCGTCGGGGTCATGCCGGAGGGATTCACCTTCCCGTCGGACCAGGTGGACTATTGGGCGCCGATGGAATGGGAGCGCGATGCCCGGGCGCAGATCTGGTTCCGCCGAGCCCATTGGGTTCGCGTTATCGCGCGGATCCGGCCTGAAGTGGCGTTTGAATCGGCAGACGTCCAACTGCAACAGGTCGTCCAGCAACTCCAGGTGCAGCATCCCGAGACCAACCGCGTCATGGGTGCGGGGATGACGCCGCTGCATGAGTTTCTCGTAGGGGACACCGAGCGACCTCTTCTCGTGCTGCTCGCCGCGGTCGCACTCCTCCTCGTGATTGCCTGCGCCAATGTGGGCAACCTGCTCCTGGTCCGCGCTGCCGGCAGGGAACGGGAGACGGCCTTGCGCCTGGCGCTGGGGGCGGGACGCTCGCGGGTCGTGCGACAGGCAATGACCGAAAGTCTGGTGATTTCGCTGCTGGGGGGAATCGCGGGACTCGGCCTCGGGTGGGCTGGCACGCGGGCACTCCAGGCGTTACAACCGGACGGAATGCTGCATGTGACTCACTTCGGCGTCGACTGGAGCGTTCTCCTCTACGTGTTCGCCATTAGTGTCGTGAGTGGTCTCCTTTTCGGCGTCGCACCGGCTCTCTGGAGCGGGCGACGGGCACCGGGTGAAGCACTCAAAGAAGGTGGCCGAGGAGGCAGCGAGGGAAAAACCGGCCGCCGCTGGTCAGAGGCGCTGGTGGTCGGCGAAGTCGCGATCGCGCTACTCCTTACGCTGGGTGCTGGGCTGCTGGTTCGAAGCTTCTGGCGCCTCGAACAGGTGAACCCGGGATTCGAGGCCGAAGGCGTGCTGACCGCCTCAGTCGTGCTTCCCGATGCATCCTACGACTCGGGTGCGAAGATCGTCAGCTTCATTGACCAGTTGCTTGAGCGCACCCGTGCCCTGCCCGGTGTTTCCAGTGCCGCGGCCTCCAATGGCATTCCGCTGACCAATACGGGATACACGAGCGATTTCACCGTCCTGGGCCGGCCGTCCGGGGAATTCGGCTCCGAAGTCGTGCACCGCGACGTGACGCCGGGTTATTTCAGAACCATGCGTGTGCCCCTCATCCGGGGACGGGAATTTACGATCGACGATCGTCCGGATGGCCCTCCGGTCGTGCTCATCAACGAAGCGCTAGCCGACCAGTACTTCAAGGGGCAGGACCCGGTTGGACAGCGAATGTCCTTCGACCAGGTGCCGGACTCGACGACGGTCTGGCGGACCATTGTCGGTGTCGTGGGGAGCGAGCATCAGCGCTCGCTGGGCATCCCGGCACAGATTGAATCATTTACTCCGATCACCCAGGAACAGCAGAACGGGATTGTGCTGGTCGTTCGTGCCCAGTCG
Source organism: Gemmatimonadota bacterium (assembly GCA_039931815.1). GTDB lineage: Bacteria > Gemmatimonadota > Gemmatimonadetes > Gemmatimonadales > GWC2-71-9 > DASYPP01. Next base: position 1,006 of record JBDTRF010000247.1, on the reverse strand, counting down.
AATGTCCCGGGATTGGGGCCGGCGGTGCGGCGTACGATTGCCGACCTTGATCCCGGTCTCGCGGTCAAGTCCATCCAGGCGATGACGGATGTGCGGTACGCCTCACTGACGCGGGAGCGTTTTCTCACCACACTCATGATCATGTTCGCGAGTGTCGGACTGCTTTTGGCAGTCGTAGGGGTGTACGGCGTCATCGCCCAGCTGGCACAGCGTCGAACCCGGGAAATGGGAATCCGGATCGCGCTGGGCGCCCGGGTGTTGCAGGTACAATGGCTGGTGGTTCGACATGGACTGCGGCTGGTACTGGTGGGCGTGGTCATTGGCACCGGGCTGGCGCTGGTGGTCACGCGCGGACTCCGGGCCCTGCTCTTCGAAGTTGCCCCGGCGGATCTCATGACATTTCTCGCCGTGCCCCTTCTCCTGGGCTTCACCGGGCTCATCGCATCATGGGTGCCAGCCGTGCTGGCGGGGCGGATGGATCCCGCATCGGCACTGCGCGCAGACTAAGCGGGATTGCTGCAATTCACATCAACGGTCTCTTGCGGTAACCAGGCACCTTCGAACGCCGTGGCTCTTCCGCGTCTTCGGCGGATTTCCGTGCTTCCCCGTGGGGCGGTTTTCCGGTTTCCCGTCGGGCCGGATCAAACAGTGCCCCGAAGGGTGCGGTCGTTCGTCTGCTCACCGGGCGTTCATCAACCTGTCATCTGACCGGGAGGTTCCGGGTCATATAGGCCTGTTTAATTAGAGGGCGTCCGCCTGGCGAAACGCTCCCCAATCGCACTGAGGTGCCTATGTCCACCACTCATGCAGGGCGGGTGGTTCGTGATCCGAACGTAACCCCTCTTATCGATGTCATGCTGGTCCTGCTGATCATCTTCATGATCGTGACCCCCATGATCGAGTCCGGAATTGCCGTTGAGCTTCCCACCGCGGAGCACCTTGATCCGGAACAGCGTGAACTGCCATTGACGATATCCATCGAGGCCGGCGGGGAGATCCATTTTCG
>JBDTRF010000246.1:0-5517 GCA_039931815.1 Gemmatimonadota bacterium | reverse complement strand
GAGTCTAGGGAAGCATGCTCCTCGACCCATAGATTGTCAAGGGGAGTGTCCATTCCACAATCAAATCGATGATTTCGGCTACTCGCCGGGAAATCACCGGTCACCCAAGGATTCTCAAAAATCGACAGGAGAGAAACTGAGCTTGACCCAAGTCGCATAAGGGCATGCGGTTATGGTCGATGCGTGGGCCTTCATACTCCCGCCCGCCGGACCTGATTTCAGCTCTGACCTTCGCCTCTCTCATCTCCTGCGCGATAACTGCCGAAATAGAGAAGACAGGCTATTCCCCGGAAACCGCCCACAGGGTTTCGTTGAACGTGCAACTTGGCCGGGCTCTCAAATCAGTGAATGCCACTATTCGCGGCAGGCTTACCGTCCTGGCGCTGGTCGCGGTCGCGGCATTCCTGCTGGTGTCGGTGGGTGAGTCGATCGCCGTGCGCTCGATTCTTCACGAGGTCGAACGGGATGATATCAGCCGGCGGGTGCACCGAACCCGACGGCTCTTTGAGCGCCTGGCCAGCACCAAGGCCAATATTGTCAGCGAGTTCTCGTTCTGGGAATCCACATGGCGAGCCGAGGATAGCCCGCAGACGCCGTGGGCCCGGCAGTTCATGCGGGAGAACTTTCTCGAGTGGCTTCCCGGACGGTATGGCGAGCAACTGATTGAGTTGTGGAGCCGCGACAGGAATCCGGTTCTTCGATGGACCGATTCTTCCCTGGCTGGTTTCGCGGGGAGCCTGAATCGCCAGAAGCTCTTTGATGTCGCAGACCGGCAGAAACTGGTGGGGGGCTATGCGGCCACTCCGCGAGGCCTGGTCCTGGTCGCTTCCGCCCTGGTCCTTCACTCCTACGATTCCCGCCTCGGTGGACCATCCAACGGATACCTGATCGCGGGACGCCTGCTGGATTCCGGCACCATTGCCCAGGTCGACGACGAATTGCAGGACCACATCCGGATTCTGCCGCTCCTCACCGGGTGGCCGGCTGATTCGGTGAGTATCGAAACCATCGTCGAGGGTGACAGCATGATCACCACTTTCGCACTCAATGGGTTCGAGGGCACACCGGTGGCGATGATCTCAATGGCCTCCTCGCGTGGACTCATGCAGGAGCTGAGCCTCTGGGCTCATATCGTCCTGGCCGTCACGGTCATGGCTGGCGGCCTGGTGTTGAGCCTTCTGTGGCGGGCCGGCGCAAGACTCGTGATCCGGCCGCTGGGAGAAATTGCGACGTCCCTCGAGCAAATGCAGCGCAAGGGGGAGCTCACCCAGCTCACGACAATTCCGCCGATTCATGAGTGGGGCACTTTCGTCGACGCGTTTAACGGGACGATCACCGCATGGCAAAGTTCCGAAAAACGGTACCAGGTTCTGTTTGACCAGGCCGCGGACGCGTATCTCCTCATTGACCCGGAGGCGGAGGAAATTCTGGAGGCCAATCCGGCGGCCGCCCTGATCGCGGGTATTCCTCGCGCGGCACTCATTGGTCAGCCATTTCGTTCGGCCATGCCGCTGGAACCGTCACCAGAAAATCACGGGTCGTACCGCCTGAGGCGCCAGGATGGCTCCGTTCTGACCGTGGGCATGGTGACGGCGGACCTGGAGATCGGTGGGCAGCGGCGGCAACTGGCCTCGCTTCGCGACCTGACGCAGAGCGAAGCGCTGTCGGCTCAGCTGCGACAGGCCCAGAAGATGGAGGCGGTGGGCTCGCTCGCCGGTGGGATCGCGCACGATTTCAACAACCTGCTGGGCGCGATCCTGATGGCCTCCTCGTCACTCCGACTCGAGAGCGCCGGCGATCCAGGGTTAGTGGAATCGATTGACACGATCGATCAGGCCTCGCGCCGGGCGGTCGAGCTGACTCGCCGGCTCCTCAGCTTCGCTCGAAGAGAACACCAGCGGATCGTGCCGGTGTCGGTTCACGACGTAGTCGGCAATGTGGTTCGTCTCTGCGAGCGCACGTTCGACCGGGCGATCCGGATTGATTTTATCGCGGCGCCAGAGGCGGCCGTCGTCTCGGGCGATCCCGGGCAATTGGAACAGGCGCTGCTCAATCTGTGCATCAACGCGCGGGACGCGATGCCGACCGGGGGCGTCCTGCGAATTGAAGTCGAGAATCGCACACTCGATGCATCGTCAGCTCTCGAGTGGCGGGATTTGAACGCTGGCTCCTTTGTAGCCATCACGGTGGCCGATACCGGCCTGGGTCTCACTACGCAAGCGGAGAAGCACCTCTTCGAGCCGTTCTTTACCACGAAAGGGCAGGGGAAAGGCACCGGCCTGGGCCTCGCGATGGTGTATGGCATCGTCAAGACGCACGCCGGAAGCATTCGAGCGCAGAGTCGCCCGGGTCGGGGTGTGACGTTCGAGATCCTGATTCCCACGGGAGTGGGAACCATTCCCGCACCGGTCCACCGGCTGGTAGAAAAACCTGCCACCGGTACGGAGCGCCTGCTCGTGATCGACGACGAAGCTTCGCTGCGCTCGGTGGTGTCTCGCACCCTCAAGCAACTGGGGTATTCAGTGAACGTCGCCGAGAATGGCGTGAAAGGGATTGATCTGTTTGTGGAGGATCCACTGGGAGTGGACCTGGTTCTGCTTGACATGGTCATGCCGGAAATGGGCGGGGCGGAAACGTTTCGGCGCCTTCGGGAGATTCGGGCCGACATCCCCGTGCTCGTATGCTCGGGATACTCCGCGTACGCCGATCGCCAGGAGATGATGGAGGCCGGGGCCGTGGGATTCCTGGAAAAACCGTTCGATACCGTCGACCTGGCGCGTGAGGTTCGCGGCGCACTGGACCTATTCCAGAAGTAACCGTGACAAAAGTAACTGAAAGTACAATACCGTAACTGAAAGAAACACAAAGGGGAGTTCGCGCGCGTATGGCGAATGGCAATGTGACGATCGAGATCTCAACGATCACATTGCCATGTGCGATATGCCTCAGCTCTTGGCAATCTCAGCCGCCAGCGATGCTAATGACGCGGGTCCATGATCTTGTCCACTCTCGCAATAACATCCTGGAGATGGAGCCGAGTGGCGCGGTCGGTGACCCGGGGCAGCGCGGCCTGGGCTTCCCGTCTTACGTCCATCAAGTCGCCCCGCGCAAAGGCTGGAATATCCGATTGACTCATATCCACAGTTGTCGCGGTTACGAACGCCGCGAACTGGGGCGGAATCGGGGGCAGTTCCTGGGTCATCAGGTATTCCATCCGTTCGATGTAACCCCGCTGCAGATTCCGGCGATAGTCATCAATGACTGAGCCGCTGCGCAACTCGCTCCAGGTCGCGCGGTGGACATCGCCAAACAGATCGGCGAGGGTGTAGGCCCCCGCGCCGAGCGTCGCTTCGGATTCGATCAGGCGCTGAAGCCGGCGTGGCTCCAGGATGTTATTGAGCACGCTGACCTGCCGTGCGCGGATCCGCTCGACCACCCCGGCATGCTCGATCCGGGAAAGAATGTCCCGGTTCACCATCCAGGTTGGCGTACTCAGCGCCTCTATCGAAAGGAAACGCACGGCGGCCTTCTGCCGCTCTTTCGGTACGATAGAGTAGACGGCACCGGCCTGGTCCTGCGTCTTCCTGGTCTGGTCCACACCCCCGATGATAGTGGTGACGTGTCCCATATACCGTCCCCACTGGACGATCACCTGGTTATACAATTCCGAGAGCTGGCTGTAGTCCTGGCCCTCCTGGTAACTCCACTTCGGCAACTGGACAATGATCCGCTTGAGATTGGCCAGGCCGTAGGTGCTTGCCTTGACCCCATCGTCACCCAGGTCCTCGGTTTGGGAGCCGGGATCGATAGAGCTGGGATCGCCGAAGCGATACATCGGATCCCCTTCGTGCTCTCGCACCCAGCCATCGAGAGTGGTCCGCTCGGAGTCGGGGCTGGTCTTCCCGATAATCGGCCGGTACCCCCAGCGGATGGCATACAGGTCATAGATGCCTATTCCTGGCGTCAACGTCACCCCGCTGTCTCCCGGCTGGGCCACGTAATTGAAGCGGGCGTAGTCCATGATTGACGGTGCCGTATTCATGCGCTTCGTAAAGCTGGCGGAACGAAGCGAATCCACCGGGTAAGACGAGCTGGCCTTCATGTTATGTGGCAATCCCAGCGTATGGCCCACCTCGTGGGATGAGACGAAACGGATCAGCTGGCCCATCACTTCATCCTTGAAGCGGATGCTTCTCGCGTCGGGATTGACCGCAGCCGTCTGGATCAGGTACCAGTCACGGAGCAGGTTCATCACGTTGTGATACCACCCGATATCGCTCTCCAGGATCTCGCCAGTTCGCGGGTCCGAGATGTGAGGGCCGTAGGCATTTTCGATATCGGACGGGAAATAGCGGATTACCGAGTACCGCACGTCTTCCGGGCTGAATTCGGAGTCTTCCGCGGCGGTCGGTGGATCCTTGGCGATGATGGCATTCTTGAATCCCGCCGCTTCAAAGGCCCGATTCCAGTCGTTGACGCCCTCCTTGAGATAGGGGCGCCACTTCATCGGAGTCGCGGGGTCGATGTAATAGACGATCTGCTTGATCGGTTCGACCAGCTCTCCCCGGTTGAAGGCGGCGGTATCCTTTGGCTCCAGCCGCCAGCGGGTGATAAACCGTCGCCGGTCGGCCCGCTGCTCGTCCCGCCCATAGTCGGTCTGCTCGATTCGGAAGAAGCCGACTCGCTCATCAAACAGCCGCTGCTGCATGGGGCGTTCGGGGAGCAGGATCATCGAATGGGCCATCTCGAGGGAAATCGTCCCGGTCTCCGCGTTGGATGGCGCCTTGGTCGCATCGTAGGTCAGGACGGTGCGGACCTCGATGTTTCTCGGGTAGCTATGGGCCGAGGAGAGGAATGAACGGCTCTCGTCCAGGCGGCGAACCCCGTACGCCTCGCGTTTTCCCTGGCTTAAGCCGACGACCGGAACGTCCTTGACGAAGAGCCCGGTCACATCGATGACGATGGTCGAGGAATCCGGGTTGAACGCGGCGATGGGATATGCGGCGACGATGGGCTCGAAGTTGGCGTTGCGAACCGCGGTCGCGATCGGCAGAGAATCGTCCGCCACGTTCACGTAAGACACGGTGCGAAGCAGGATCCGGTCGCCCTGGCGCTGCCAGCGAACGACCTCTTCGTTCGATTCCTCACCGCCGTAGCCGATATTGGTTGCCGTCCGGGAGATCCGGCTCACCAGCAGCATTTCCTTATCCAACTGTGTGATCGGGATCTCGTACAGGAGGCTGTCGCCGATCCGGTGGACGATAAAAAGGCCGGAGTCCGACTTGGCGCGGTCGGTGATCACGTCCTTGTATGGCTTGATCTTTGGCTTGGATTTGGAAGTGTCACGAGCCGAGGCAGCCGTGGCGCCGGAGGGTCGCGGGCCCGCGGGGGAAACCGTACCGGGATTTGGTTTCCCGCATCCCGACGCCATGGCACCAGTGATCAGCGCGGCCAGCCCGAGCAAACGTCGCATTTGGGGTCCTGAAGAGTGAGAGAAAGTAACTGAAAGTGACTGAG
>JBDTRF010000245.1:0-5526 GCA_039931815.1 Gemmatimonadota bacterium | reverse complement strand
CTGACCTCGCATGTAACGATATCGTGACCAGGGGATCACAATTATTGACTTGGAAGTCGGCTCGCCACATACTGACCACTGATCGACCGGCAGCCTTGTCCCGCCATGAACCATTCCTCGTCGATGGTGAAAGTGGCCCTCTTTACCGTCACACGACTCCACGGAGCATCCCGATGAAAGAACCGATCGCGGCCATTCTTCACAAGAAATCGCTGATGGTGGTCTGCAACGATGGGTCAACCTATCGATTGGTCAAGAACAAGTGGCAAACACTTCCCCCCGTCCCGGGGACGAATGCCGAGCAGGAAGACATTTCTTCCAGAAAGAAGGCCAAGGGGAAGATCAAGCACGTCGTCACTTCGGAAGCATCCGCATAGGCGCGGAGCCGGGATAGCCCTCCGAGCGAGCCGTCCGCAATGGGCGGCTTTGCTTGACCCAGTGGGCTGCGTGTTCACCTACACGTCCATATTGCGCGCCATGGACGACCCGCGTCCCTATGGTGGAACCAGTCAGCCCCTCCGCAGATTCCCTGAAATACCCGGATCCGCTAGCTTCCGAACCTTCCTACAACACGCTCGGAGACCATCGTGCGCCTGATCGCTCTCGCGGTGTTGGGCATGACCACCATTGGCATGGCCCAGCAACCCGCTTCGTCCCGACCCGTTCCGCCTCCCACGACCGATCTATCTGACTTCCGGCGGTTGGATCTTCCCACTCCGACCACGATACGCACGGGAAGTGGCAACCACGGCTCGGACTATTGGCAGCAGCGGGCGGACTATGTGATCCGGGCTACTCTCGACACAGCGCACAGGACACTCACCGGCCAGGAGCGAATTACCTATACCAACAATTCCCCTGACACGTTGCGCTTCCTGTGGTTGCAGCTCGACCAGAACCTGTTTCGCTCGACCAGTCGCGGCGGCCTCATCGTGCCTCCCAACTCTCGATTCGGCAATGGCAGAGCGGAAGGGGGCATCACCATCACCCGCATGGACCAGCCAGCACTTCCGGCGGCCCCAGGGAGGCCACTGCAGCGGGCCGACTCGCTCTCCTACCTGGTGAATGGGACGATGATGCGGGTGAATCTTTCGCGGCCACTCTTGCCTCGGAGCAAGGTCGTCTTTGACGTTGCCTGGAGTTTTCCTTTTCTTGATGAGATCGACACCCGGATGGGCATCGAGTTCATTGATGGCGCCTACGTCTACGAAGTCGCCCAGTGGTATCCCAGGCTGGCGGTGTACGATGATGTGCGGGGATGGAACACGGAACAGTACATGGGAGCGGGCGAGTTTTACCTCGAGTACGGCAGCTTCGATGTCAGCCTCACCCTCCCTGCCAACATGATCGTGGGGGCGACCGGCATTCTTCGGAACCCCGAGATAGTGCTCACCCCGACTCAGCGGGCCAGGCTCCTCAAAGCACGATCCAGCGATACGACGGTCGTCATCCGGGGAAAGAGCGAAATCGACGATCCTGCTTCGCGCCCGACCGCTGCCACTGGCAGCCTCACCTGGCGGTTCACCGCCGACAGCGTCCGCGATTTCGCCTGGGCTGCCGCAAAGCATTTCATCTGGGATGCCGCACGAGCCAATGGCGGCAAGACCCTGGTGATGAGCCTCTATCCCCCGTCGGCCGATTCGATCTGGAATCAATCGACCCAGTATGGCAAAACCGCGATCGAACGGTATTCAACGCAGTGGCATCCGTATCCCTACCCCGTCGCGATCAACGTGAACGGCCGAGAGGGCGGGATGGAATATCCGATGATCGTCTTCTGTCATAATCGGGTGAACGGCCCCGCGCTCTACAGCGTAACCGACCATGAGTTCGGGCACACCTGGTTTCCCATGCTGGTCGGGAATAACGAACGATTGTATCCGTGGATGGATGAAGGCTTCAATACCTTCATGAACCACTACAACTGGGACAAGCAGTACCCCGGCATGTTCAACCGCCGCGCCAATGTCGACAACCAGGTGGCCGCATCGCTCTCCGGCGATGAGCTTCCCATCATGACGCCACCAGATCGGGTCAAGGATCTCGGCGGCGCCGCGTACAACAAGCCGGGGCTCGGCCTGGTCATCCTTCGCGACCAGGTGATCGGTCCCGCACGGTTCGACCCGGCCTTCCGGGAGTTCATCCGTCGCTGGGCGTACCGACATCCCACACCGGCCGACTTCTTCCGCACGATTGAAGATGGCGTGGGTGAAGACCTGAGCTGGTTCTGGCGCAGCTGGTTCTACACGACTGAGACGATGGACCAGGCGGTCGACTCGGTCACGGTGAAGGCCGATTCTTCCGGCCATGTCGCCTCGCAGATTTACCTGCGCAAGATCGGCCCGATGCCGATGCCAGTGGTCCTGGATCTTCTGATGGATGATGGATTCACCCGTCGCGTGACGCTGCCGGTCGAGATCTGGATTCCGGGCGATTCCTACTTGGCCACCATTCCCGGCCCGAACAGGGTCACGTCGGTGAAGATCGACCCGGACAAGGCATTTCCCGAAATCCGGCGGGACAACAACACCTGGCCGCGGTCACCCATTGATTCCCCGAAACCGTAACAGTCAGTGAATGGTGACAACTGCCCTGTAACAGCAGGGGCCGGTGGAGTGCCCTGCTGTTATCAGTGGCTGGAAGTTTGCCCCTGATTGCCCGCCGATTGTCAGTTGGTGTTCGCTGAATCGATGGGAAAGAACTTTCGGATAGCCATCAGCGCTGAAGGATGAAAGGTTGTCCCGTGAGTTTCGCCGGGCATGGGTAGGTAAGTCCAGGCGATGCCTGCCCGAGCATTCGCTCTCAGCGCTTGAACCAGCCGATCCACTCCTTCCTGCATATCCCCGCCCTCGTTCGCCATCGTCAGGAACAGCCGGCGATGCGGCGGGAACGGCCGCGCAAGCAACGAATCCGCCGCTCGGGCGAGCGACTGGTTGTCCCACCAGAGCATCGGGCTCACGGCGATGTAGCCACCAAAGAGATCCGGTTGCTTGAGCAGCGTCTCCACCACAAACATCCCTCCCGCCGATTCGCCCATCAGGACCGTTTCCTCATCTATCCGAAATCGTTGTTGGACGTATGGCTTCAATTCCGTAGCCAGGAACGCGCGGAATGCCGTCGAGCCCCCGCTGGTGGGTACGCGCTGGCGCTGGCTATCGATCGTCGTGGGATAGATCAGGTCGTGATATCGATCAATGCCCTCGATCCCCACGACAATAAACTGGCGAATATTCCGGAAGTCCGCGGCGAGGGTGGCCAGGCCCGCGATGTGAAAGAAATCTTCCTTCACGCCGCCGTCGAGCAGGTAAAGAACCGGGTAGTGCTGGTTGCCCTCCGAATAGCCCGGAGGGAGGTAGACGTTTATCCGCCGAACCTGACCGAGCACTCGCGATGTTACCCGGTAACTGCTGGCGATTTCAACCGGCTGGACCTCTGCGTTCGATCCGGGATGACAGGAAAGGCAGCACGCCACCGCCACGACGGGAGGCACGACAAGGGAGAATCTCATCGGATCGGCGCTTCACGCCCTCCTTCAAAAGGATCGCTATAGACAGGAAAGGCCGCCTTCGTCCCTCCAATCCGCGCAATGACCCGGATGGAATCGACGATCCAGGAAACCTGGTCGCCGTCACCAACGCCGTAATCCGGCGGCAACCCGGGCACCCAGACCAGCTCCGAGCGCACGGAATCCGGCATGGGATCGAGAAGGCTTCGACCCGGGAAAGGGGAGCTCGATCCCAACCCGGTTACGCTCATCACCGTTGCCGGAATATCCCGCAGCGTGACCGGCATGGTGACTCGTCCAGGTGTTTCACCCGGCCGCCAGATCATGAGCGGAACCTGCACCGTCGTGCGAAACACATTGTGGCCATGGCCCATGGCATCGTGTTCACCAAATTCTTCGCCATGGTCCGCACCGAGAATCACCAGGGTATTGGCGAGGAGACCGCGCGTGTCCAGCGAATCGAGCAGTCGGTTTACCCGGTCATCCAGGTAGGCCAGCGATGCGGCGTACGCCACGCGGTTTTCCAGCATGATCGGCCCGGGGGGCAGTTTCCGTTGCCAGGTGCTCCGGAACCGCCGCTCCTGATCCCGGCCAGAGGCACCGGGAAGTGCCCTGAGCGCGGAATCGAACGGCGCCGGGGGAAGATAGGGAGCATGCGCATCGAGATAGTTGAGAAACACAAAAAACGGACGATGCTGATTGTGCCCAAGCCAGTCGAGCGCCTGGCGGTTGATTCGATCGGCGTTCTTTCTTCCCAGGATCTGATGCCATCCGATGATCCGACGTAGACCGAGATCCTGCCCAATCATCTGGAGGATGGCTGAACTGCGAAAGAATTCGCCCGGCCCGAATTCATAGTCGCGATAGTGTTGGAACCCGCGGCCGAGACCCGTCTCGCGGCTGGCGTAACTGGTGTTCGCCACAAACCCCGCCGTCGCATAGCCATGGTTGGCCAGCACTTCGGCGAGGGTAGGAAACCGATTGTCGAGAGGTGAGCTCCAATTGGCCCGGTGCTCAGCCGGCCATCGGCCAGTGAACAAGCTGGCGTGACTGGGAAGTGTCCACGACGAAGCCGAAAACGCGAGGTCGAAACGCACGCCCTGTTCCGCCCGTCGAGCCAGCCTGGGCAGGTAGGCATCGACCAGGCTTCCTCCCTTAAAGTCGAGACCCCGCACAGTGTCGAGGATAATCAGCAGGACGTTGGGAGCGTCGGGAGCGGGAGACGAACGATCTCTGCGGCTCACCCACCATCGGGTGGCATACAATCCCGCCGTAGACAGAAGCACCAAACCGATGAGAATCGGTACCGTGCGATACACCAGCCGCTCAAATGCGAGACGGCGACGGCGAATCATGCGAGTACCCTGATACGCGATGCCGAGGGCGAGTATCGCATCGGCCGACCAGTGTAATCGCGGATAGCTGATCAGGACGCCGAGCGTAGCAATTGCGAGGAACAGGGGAAGCAGCAGGTCGTCCAGCGGGCGTGCACGTCTCCGCTGGAACATCCAGAGCAGAGATCCTGCGACCAGGAGGAGGATGGTCACCATTACAGGTCCCATCCAGATGACATCGTCGCTGAGAAACATGAACCGATGACGAACGAATCGCCGCAGGAGACGAACGGTGACTTCGGCCGCACCACCGCCGAATCCAAACCACAGTGCCAGCAAAACGAGGCCCGGTCTTTGAACTCCTGTTTCGCTGCGTTCGGGCTGCAAATCCGTCATTCTTCCCCTGAAATGCGGTGGCGCGGAGCAGTCGAGGGCAGCCGGCCGGGAGAACCGAGGCCGTCAGCGGCCCGGGAAGATAACGAAAGAGAGAAGAGCCATGTCAACTGCGACCCATCCGGACCAGGCGCTTGAGCCGCCACATCCACCGGCCCGATGGTAACTGGCTGATATCCTGCCAGCGGGGCGTTGGATGCCGGGGCCAGATCACCTGGCCCAGCGCCGTGAATGCGGCGCGGTGAGAGCGCGCCAGCGCGAGTGGGAGCCCGGCGGGACTGATCACCCGCGCGG
>JBDTRF010000244.1:0-5567 GCA_039931815.1 Gemmatimonadota bacterium | reverse complement strand
ACCCTGCACCCTGCACCCTGCACCCTGCACCCTGCACCCTGCACCCTGCACCCTATTCTCTCCTCGCCCCCGCGGCCCGTGCCAGCAAGAGCTCTCTCTCCCTCACATTCCGGGTCAGTGACGCTGCCCGTTCGAACTCTCTCCGCGCCTCCTCATGGCGTCCCAGCTTGGTGAGAAAATCCCCGCGCACACTGGGAAGCAGGTGGTAATTCTTGAGGGCGGGTTCGTCGGTCAGGGCTTCAACCAGCTCCAGTCCCGCGGCCGGCCCATACGCCATGGCCACCGCCACCGCCCGGTTCAGCTCCACGACCGGGGTGGGGACGAGATGGCTCAGGGCTCCATACAGGTTGGCGATGCGAATCCAGTCTGTTTCCTCCGCGGTTCGCGCCCGCGCGTGGCACGCCGCGATGGCGGCTTGCAGCGCATACGCGCCAATTGCCCCACCCAGCTCTTCGGCCCGTGCCAGCGCCGTAAGACCACGATGAATCAGGAGCTGGTCCCACCGGCCGCGATCCTGGTCCAGGAGAAGGATCGGCTCGCCCGAGGCAGCCACTCGCGCCCGGGCGCGTGAGGCCTGGATTTCCATCAACGCAATCAGGCCATGGACTTCAGGCTCATCCGGGGCAAGTCCGGCGAGAATCCGACCGAGCCGCATGGCCTCCTCGCAGAGCTGCGGGCGCATCCAGTCGTCGCCCGCGGTCGCGGAGTAGCCTTCATTGAAAACCAGGTACAACACCTCGAGCACCGAGGAGAGCCGAGCGCCAAGCTCTGCCGGCCCCGGGACTTCGAACGGGACGTGGGCCTCGGAGAGCGTGCGCTTGGCTCGAACGATCCGCTGGGCGACCGTGGTTTCCTTGATCAGGAACGCCCGGGCGATCTCGTCGGTCGTGAGCCCGCCGAGCAGCCTGAGGGTGAGGGCAACGCGACCTTCGGTGGGAAGCACCGGATGGCAGGAGATGAACATGAGACGAAGGAGGTCGTCTCCCACATGGTCATCGATGGCGGCGTCGAGATCCGGCGCGGCAGTTTCCTGGTGCGCTTCCATCTCATAACTGAGCTGCTCGTGCTTGCGGTCGAGCAGGGTGCGTCGCCGGAGGATATCAATCGCGCGATGCTTGGCGGTGGCCATGAGCCACGCCCCCGGATTATCGGGGATACCGCTGACGGGCCAGCGCTCGAGGGCCGCGACAAGGGCGTCCTGTGCCAGGTCTTCGGCCAGGCCCACGTCGCGAACGATGCGGGTGAGGCCGGCAATGACCCTGGCCGACTCGATCCGCCAGACCGCGTCAATTGCACGATGGGTATTGGTTGCCGTCACGGCACCAATCAAACGGCGCTATACCCCGGGAGACAAGGCTTGGTTGGATTGAAGCAGGAACCTGGACATCCCTGGGAGGTCATCCAGGCTCCATAACACGCTCGAATACTAGTGGTTACCCCTCGATGGCAGTTACTGCTGGTTTGGAGCCCCGTTGACCATCCAGGTAACGCCGAATTTGTCCTCCATTATGCCAAAGGCTTCTGCCCAGAAGCTCTTGTCGATCGGCCAGGTCACCTTGCCACCGGCACTCAGGGCGCTGAAAAGCTTTCTGGCTTCCGCGGCAGTATCAACGGTGAGAGACAACGAGAACCCACCCATCCCCTCATACCTGGGGCCGACCTGCGCATCCGAGGCCATCAGCACCCCGCCATCAAGTGACAGCCGCGCGTGCATAATCCGGTTCTCGCTTCCCGGAGGCGTCTGGTCTGCCATCGGTGATTCTGCCTGGGTGATGATGTCGAGCTTTCCTCCCAGCGTTTTCTGATAGAAGCGCATGGCATCAGCACAATTGCCATCAAATATCAGGTAAGCGTTCAGCTGCGTCATTCAACTTCTCCTTATGGGTTATAGTGTGTCCGTCCTGTTCACATCCTGCCATCCTTCCTGCGATGTCGGCCGAGGCAGGTGGCAGCGCCTACCGCTTTGCGGCCTGCGCTCTGAGACGTTCCTCCGCTTCGCGTAACTCCGGCGTCAGCTCGGGTCCAAAATCCGAGGCCTCAAACACCTGGCGGATTTCAATTTCGGCGTCGGTGCCCGGCATGGGGTTGGGGCAGCGCTTGACCCATTCGATGGCCTCTTCTTTCGACTTGACCTGCCATAGCCAGAAGCCGGCGACCAGCTCGTTGGTTTCGGAAAAGGGACCGTCAATCACGGTTCGATTGGCGCCGGAGAACCTGACCCTGGCTCCTTTGGAACTCGGATGCAGCCCTTCACCAGCCAGCAGCACTCCAGCCTTCACCAGCTCTTCGTTGTACTTCCCCATTTCGGTCAGGTCCTGCTCACTGGGGAGGGCCCCCGCCTCTGACTGCTGGTTGGCTTTCACCAGGATCATGAATCGCATGGTTTCGTCTCCAGGCATAATGTTTTGGGCCAGGCCACATCGATTAGTCCGCCGGCTCTACCCTTACGTCGAACGAGGGCGGTGAAAATCGACAGCGGTCCCGGCTGGAGCGAGCCCAGTTGAATTCGCAACCGCCTAAGTGCATGGGTAGTTCCTACTTACAAGACTTGAATCCGGAACTGGATTTCCTCGTCTGCTGGTGTGCGCTCGGCCTGTTCTGCGTTCAGGAACAGGAACATATCTCGATCGTCAGACCACAGGGTTGCCGTTATTCTTTCATGACCAGATCCTGACAGATGGCCCCATGCCGTGTAAGTGGACCATCAGGCACCTTCCGCCTGCGGAGCTGGGCAACCACTTTGACACCAGCGTTGGCGAGCCCATCTTCCGAGATGGCTTGAACTGTTGCAGGTATTATTTCCCGGGGGATCATCACTCTTGACCGACGTCACCGCTTCGGACGACCTCGACGTACCGACCCTGCCTGCCCCGGCGCCCGGGGCGGTGACGAAGCGGTACGATCGATCCATTGTCGATGGACCGCTGACGCGAGCCGTCTGGAAAATTGCGTGGCCCACCATGTTGACCAACGTGATCGGCGGCCTCCAGGGTATCATCGACCACATCATGGTTGGCCATCTCGTCGGCTTTACCG
The DNA here is from genome assembly GCA_039931815.1 of Gemmatimonadota bacterium. GTDB lineage: Bacteria > Gemmatimonadota > Gemmatimonadetes > Gemmatimonadales > GWC2-71-9 > DASYPP01. Next base: position 2,531 of record JBDTRF010000244.1, on the reverse strand, counting down.
GCAACGCGGCCATCGGGGTCTCGTGGCAGATCTTCCTGATCGTCATCATTTTCATCAGCTCGCTCTTCACCGGGATGAGCGTGCTGGTCGCCCGGTTTGCGGGGGCGGGAGAAGAGGAGAAGGTTGACCGCACGGTGTACCAGGCCTTCATCACGGCGATCGGGATTTCGCTGCTGATCATGGCGCCGCTGGGATACTTCCTCTCTCCTACACTGCTGGATATGGTCAATGCGGCCCCGCTGGTGAAGGCCGAGGCGCTGCCCTTTATCCGGATCATGTTCCTCTGCAGCAGTGGCATGCTCGTCTTTTTCATGGTGGGTGGTGCGCTCCGGTCCGCCGGCGACGCGCGCACGCCGATGATCCTCGGCATTGTCATGACGGGGCTCAACATCGTGTTCAACATCATCCTCATCAGGGGACTGGGACCCATCCCCGCATTTGGGACCGCCGGTGCCGCGATGGGGACCTCCCTCGCTTCCGCACTCGTGGCGATCTACACGTTGTACAAATTCTGGAAGGGCGGGTGGGTGGTGTCATTCCGGCGGGGGGGCAGCTATGCGCCCGATTGGACAATTATCCGATCCCTGTTCCGGTTTGGATTGCCGACCGGTATTCAGGGCATTGCCATGAATGTCGGCGGAATCTTCATGCTCGGGTTCATTGGCTCCCTGGCGCAGGGGGCGGCTGCCCAGGCGGCCTTTGCGGTTTCGTACAGCCAACTCTTTTCGCTGATCACGTGGACGTCGGTCGGCTTGATGGGTGCCGCCGCCGCCGTGGCGGGGCAGAACCTCGGGGCAGGGAAGCCCGATCGTTCGGAGAGAGCCGTGCACATCGCCGCCAGGTTTGGACTGGCCGCCGCCACGTTCTTCGGACTCTTCTTTTTCTTCTTTCCGAGTCAGCTGCTGGCGATCTTCGGGATGAATGAGCCCGTCGTCGTCGAGGTTGGCACCCAGCTCCTTCGGGTGCTCAGCGTCTCCGGACTTTTCATCACCGTAGCTCTGAGTTATACCGGCGGTTTGCAGGGGACGGGCGATACCAAGAGTCCGTTATACATCTCCATCGTTTCTCAGATCCTGGTGCCCCTTGGCATCTGCTTTGTCATCTCCCACCTTCGGACTCTCGAGCCGCTTCACATCTGGCTGGCGATTCTGACGGGGCACGTGATTCGGTGCACCCTGAGCGTGCTGCGGTTCAACCAGGGCAAATGGCGAACCATCAAGGTGGACATCGATCGATCAAAGGCGTGAAAGACACGGAACTCTTTATGGGTGACAGCAGGCCGCCTCACCAGGATCGGGAGGCAGCACGAAGTATCCAGAACGTCCTGGCCTGGCGAGGCGTTTGAGCGGAGAGGACGCCAGGCCAACCGAGAGGAGCGGACCCACAACTACCCTGCCTGGTTCAACTGCAATCTGTCCTACGTGCCTTCCTGTCACACTGTCCGTGGTTGCCGGCATCGGCGACCGCACCTGCGCTCACTGCTGCCTGATGACCGAAATAGCCATGAGTCCAGTGGGATTCCCGGTAACCGGTTCAGGGTGTCACTCCTATTGACATTCTATAGGGAAATCACCAGAGTTATATAGGCATTCTATAGGAGACACTGATGCCCCCGGCTCCGACCAACCTCCTCCAGGGCACCCTGGACCTGCTGATCCTGCGGACGCTCACGCTCGGCGAATTGCATGGGCTGGGAGTGGCCCGGCGGATCGAGCAGGTCACCCAGGGCACCTTCCAGGTCAAGCCAGGGTCGCTGTTTCCTGCGCTGCATCGCATGGAAGAGCTCGGCTGGCTGGCTTCCGGCTGGGGCGAGTCGGAAAACAACCGTCGAGCAAAATTCTATCGACTCACCACGGCGGGCCGGCGCCAGCTCAAATTGGAGACCGAGGAGTGGGGACGGGTTTCGCTCGCGATGGCGATGGCCCTCAAGGCGACCTGAGTGTCACCGGTGTCTCTGCCCGCCCGCCTCCGGACGCTCTGGCGAAACCTGGCGCACCGCCACCAGGTCGATGGTGAACTCGACGCCGAGCTGGGCTCGTATGTTGAGATGCTGAGCGACGAGAAGGTTCGAGCGGGAATGAATCCCGTTGAAGCGCGCCGCGCGGCTATCCTCGAACTTGGAGGAAGGGAGCAGGTGAAGGAACTGGTGCGCGACGTACAGGGTGGGCGGATGCTCGGGCAGATCGGCCGGGACGTCACCTTTGCGCTTCGGACCCTCCGGCGAAATCCCATTCTGAGTGCGGTGATCATCCTGACGCTGGGACTCGCCATCGGAGCCAACACCGCCATTTTCAGCCTGGCCGATGCACTGCTGTTTACCCCCCTTTCCGTGGAGCATCCCGAGCGCCTCCAGTTCGTTCATCACATCACGCCAGATGGATCAGAACAGGACGGCTTTTCGATCGCGGCCTTCGAGGACCTGCGGGCTTCGATCGGCGGCAGTATCCATCTCGCTGGCGCGGATTTTACCCGTCTTAACGTGAGCCTGCACGGACAGTCCGAACCGGCGGAGGGAATGCTGGTCTCCGGTA
>JBDTRF010000243.1:0-5579 GCA_039931815.1 Gemmatimonadota bacterium | reverse complement strand
CGGATCGAGGCCCCAATCAGGCTGGGATAGACCGTCACGTCCCAGGGAAGCATGGTCCGCGTCTGGCGCCAGGCCAGGCCCATGGGTCCGAGAATGCGAAGGTCAAGTCGGCCGCCATGTCCCTTACCCCGAAGAGTCGGGGTGACGCTCAGCTGTTCTCGCGCGCGTCCCGCACCCGGAATCCGGATGAGCCGTGGAACTACCTGGGCACCGCCCAGTGGCTCGGGGAATTCCTCGAGAGCCTGGAGTCGCACCGACCGCGCTCCGCGATTGGTCCAGGTATACTGGACCGGCAGCGCGCGTCCCACCGAGAACGCCGGCGGCGCCTCCCGTCGAACGTCAATCTGCGCCGGGTCCACAATCCTGAATGCGTCGACCACCAGCAACGCGAGCCAGAGAGCATCAATCAGGAGGAGCCAGACCAGCATGTCGGGGAGGACGAATCCCCCGATCGCGACAAGCGAGAGAGAAGCCGCGACAACAAACCACCGGGTGGATGGTATGGGAAAGAATCCGAGGAACGTACTGAAGAGCCACCCGAGCAGCCACAGGCCATCGAGCCCAAGCAGCCAGGGTAACAGATCACGCCGCGCCAGGCCCACCGTCGTGAGGAGGGCCAGCGATCCCCCCACCCAGAGCCAGGTCGCGCTGCGAGAGTCTCCCTGCGGCTGACTCATGACTGGATTACTTGGGGACTTCAATTTTCTCCACGATAGTCCTGAGGGCCTGGTCGGCCGTCACGCCCTCCAGCTCCAGTTCCGGAGCAACCGCGATGCGATGCCGAAGAACGGAAAACGCCATCGCTTTCACATCGTCCGGGATGACGTAGGGGCGGCCCTCCAGCATGGCCAGCCCCTGGCTCGCCTTGAGCAGCGCCACCGTTGCCCGGGGCGAGGCGCCGAGGGTGAGGGCGGGCGCTCCCCGTGTGGCGCGAACCAGGGACGTCATGTACTGCAGAATGGAGGGTTCAACGCGAACGGCGCGCCCCGCAGTTCGCAGCGCGGTGAGGTCGGCGGCCTGGAGAATCGGCTGCACCCCGAAGCTCTGGGAGTCATCCGACTCGAACCCGTCCAGCACGCGAGAAAGAATGGCCTGCTCGGTTCCCGCATCCGGATAGCCGAGCAGAATCTTCATGAGGAATCGGTCGAGTTCCGCTTCAGGCAGAGGGTAAGTGCCTTCGAACTCGATCGGATTCTGCGTCGCGAAGACGGTGAATCCATTCGACATGGGATGGGTCGTCCCATCCACCGTCACGCTTCGCTCCTGCATCGATTCGAGCAGGGCGGCCTGGGTCTTTGCCGGCGCGCGGTTGATCTCGTCGGCCAGGACCAGGTCGCCGAAGAGCGGGCCGGGGCGGAAGCTGAACTGGCCCTGGCCGGTGAGCAGGTTAACACCGGTAATGTCCGACGGCATGAGGTCCGGCGTGAACTGAATACGCCGGAACTGGAGGCCCAGGGAAAGGCTCAGGGTGCGAACGAGCAGCGTCTTCGCGGTTCCCGGCACCCCTTCGAGGAGCACATGTCCCCGCGCAATCAAGGCAACCGCGACTTCCCGGAGCACATCGTCCTGCCCGAGGACGACGCGGCCGAGCTGGTCAACGATAGCCCGCGCGACTTCTCCCTGGCGAATTATCTGCTCGGGGGTGGTTTCAGATCCTGCCACACATCCTCCACGGCATTGGCGGCGCGTAACACGCTATCGGAAACCGGGGCGCGCCTGATGAGATTGAGTAACGTGGTCACTGCCTGTCGGGACTGTTCGGAGCGAACATTCAGAGAAAGCGTCTCCAGCCACGGACGGGGGTCGCCCCGGGATGGCGTCCCGACCGGGGAGAGCCGGCGGCGAAGACCGCGAACCATCAGATCGACCGCGACATGATTCCCCCGGGCCGCGGCCAGGGCGGTCGCCAGTGCGCGCACGTGCTCCAGCGGCGAACGACGCCTCCGGTCGATGACCGAACGAGAGACGCCAAAACGGATAGCACTGGCGAGGAGCGCCAACAGGCTTACGAAAGCCAATTGCCAGGCGGCCCATCCGAGCGGCGACTTGAGGCTCCACCCGATGGTGGCACCGAGAAGTGACCCGGATGGTCCATAGCCGTGTTCGAATTCATCAAACATCGCCCGCGAATACTTCCCCGCAATCATGCGTAGTGTCACCAGCCCCGCCTCCGATTCCTTGAGGCGGAGATTGCTGAAGATCACGCCATCGGCCACCAGGGTGACCGACCTGCCCGAGTCGAATTCCAGGCGGGCGGCCGCCAGTCTTCCACCAGCCGTCACCAGCAGCGTATCGATTCTGATCCCCCGGCGCACCGTGCACTCAGGCATGGCGCCGGCACTCATGTCCGAGGAATCCCGGATCACGTTGAGCGCGAGTGCGGCCAGTACACCGTCGGCGGTCCACGAGACCGGCGCCGGATCCACCACGCCATTTTCCACCCGATAAACCGGCGTCGAGTCGCCACCTCGCCAGTCGACATCGAAGCCGAAGCATCGCATGGCCGCACTGGTACCGTTGCCCGCCAGCAGCAGGTCACCCTGCTTGTCCAGAAACCGGAGAAGATCCGCCGCCTGCGTTCCGTCGATGGGGTTGAGCGGATCCAGCAGCGCCAGGATTGGCCTGGTGGCGCCGGGCTTCAGCGTGGGCAGGGCCGCGGTCCGCTGGCGGTAGTGGTCAATCCTGACATGCAGAATCGTAAGCGCATCGGCGTACGCTTTCGCACCGAAGGGCCCGCTGAGAAAGGTCGAACGTCGAGGATCCTGCGACGGGACTCGGTTCTTACTCGCTCCAGCCGCCGCCGCGAGAATACCGAGGACGAGGAGCACGGCGAGCGAGAGGAGAATCTCAATTCGAGATCGCATGCCACTCCTGCCTGAGCCCGAGAAGCCATTCCTGGTACTGCTGCGGGCCGCAGGAGCGACCCGCGTACGCGCATGAATAGAGCACGCCCACCGCCGCCTGGAGCCCGTGCCGCGATTCGGTCGCCAGCTTGGCTTCCCGGGCATATTCCTGCGGGGTCTTGCTCGGGTGGAAACGGACGATACCACGGGCATCGAGGCGGAGCACCAGGGCGGTAAATGCGGCCTGCATCGCTTCGGCGAAATGCCCTTCGTTGGCCAGGGAATCCGCCCGCCGCAGATACCAGCGTTCATCGCGGATATTGCTGGCGGAGGGCTGGCCCGCCCCCTGGGCAGGCGCCCCCGCGTACCTGATGGTCCGGTACATGATCCATCCCCCGTGGGCAAAGATCACCAGCAGGACGGCGATCAGTGACCAGAAGATGAACTCGGTCGCACCGGGATTGGATTCAACCATGCGCCCGAGCCACTCGGTCAGCGCGTTCCACCACCGGGCGAGAAAGCCCAGGTGGGGGTGAACGTCAGCCCATTGATACTCGGGAGACCTGAGGACGGTGCCCAGCACCGCCCTCAATGAATCATCCGAAGGTATGGGAGTTTGGAAGATCACGAGACTGGGATACGCGGCCTTGCGGCAGGGCATGAGCGAGAGTGGACTCGAGCAACTCGAGGTCGAACCCTTCCTTCCGCACCCGAAGATCGTAATAGGCGATCGTCAATGCACAGTATAGAAGGGGATAGATCACGATGGTGATCAACTGCTGCACCGCCACCCAGACTATCGTCTGCGTGTCCACCTGGCCGGTGATTTTCGCGGTTGAAGTGGTCTCGACCAGCACACCCAGCCCGATCGATGGAATCAGGATGATGATGCCCAGCACAACGAGTAATCCCAGCATTTTCCAGCGGAACCCCTTGGTAAGGTTCCAGGAACGGTTCCTGGCTTCACTGGGCGTCAAATCTTCCAGGACCAGCGCCTGGGTCGCGAGGATCAGGCCGCAAAGGGCGATAAACCCGGGGACAATCAGCAGGAGAAATCCCAGCCCAATCAGCAATCCCACACCGATCGAAAGCAGTACCAGCGGCCAGATATATTTGACCGCGCGTTGGAAGGCATCCCCCGCCGAAATGCTCCGTCCGAGATAACTCTCGGATACCAGGAAGACGGTGGCGGCGGTGGCCAGGGAGCCAAGCGCGACATTGGCGATCAAGCTCACGAGGAAGAGGAGGGGGTGCGCATCCCCCCCTCCCGAGGCGGTCACATAGATGCCGAGGATCGCCGGAATACCATTGGCCAGAAGCGTAATGAGGAGGAGCGCGGCAAACTGCCTTCGATAGATCGCAAACGAGTGGTCGATGATCTCCCCGACGCTCAACGGCCGCAGCATCAACTCTGCCATGGTAGTCCTTGCAATGAAGGTTGGTCAGGAACGGGTCAACGTGGGGGCCTCGGCAGTTTCGCCTTTCGGATCCCTTCGCGCAAGACCGGCCTTACCCCCACCGGTTCCGGCTGATAAACTCTGGCATGCCTCTGAACGATCGCGCCGAATACAGGCGACCCGACTATGAGCAGCATCTCGAGGTGGAGACCCCGGAAAACGTGGTCCTCGATTTCGAAATCGCGGGGGTCGGGTCCCGGGTTTTCGCGGCACTGCTTGACTTCCTGATTCTCGGCGCCTGGATGCTGGGCGCGGTGGTCCTGGTCAATCTCCTCCAGCTCGGCGGTCTCTCCTTCAACTGGGTTCACCTGTTGGGCACCTGGGTGAAGGCATTTCTCATCCTTGCGTTCGGCTTGGCTTACTGGGCCTATTTCACCTTCTTCGAAGCCCTGCGCGCAGGGCAGACACCCGGCAAGCGGTACAGTGGAATCCGGGTAGTGCGCGATACCGGCCACCCGGTAAACCTCGGCTCAGCGGGGGCCCGCGGCCTGTTGCGGACCATCGATTTCTTCCCCCCATTACTCCTGCTTGATGTCCTGCTCATAGCACTCCATCCGCGCGCCAAGCGGCTCGGCGACCTTGTCGCCGGGACGATCGTGGTTCGGGATCAGCCCGTCGAATCCAGCCTCCCGGAAATTATCGAGACGGTGGCAGAAGAAACCGGCGCACCCGAACTCGAGGATAGCGAATTCCGGGTGCTGCGGGAGTATATCGAACGGTCGGCGGAGTTCAGCCCTGAACTGCGGAACCGCTTCGCCGAACGGTTGAGTGAGCGCTTCGCTGACCGCTTTCCCTCGCGGCCGGCCAGCCCGATCGCTTTTCTCTCCCAGCTCTACCAGTCCGAACTCCGCCGGCGCCAGAGTCGATTCGCCGTGGCCCGGCGTGGCGGTTCGGGAATTACCGAGCGATTCATTGCGCGCAAGACCACCCGGTGGCAGGAGTTTCGCGCACTGGCCGATCGGGCAGCGAAGCGTGGTCTCGATAGTCTCGATCCGGCAGAGCTCCCGGAATTCGCCGCCCGATACCGCGAAGTCGCCGCCGACCTGGCCCGGGCCCGGACCTACCACGCGCCCATGGCTACCCGGCACCAGCTTGAGCGCCTCGTCGCCGCTGGCCACAACTCGCTCTATCGCGATGAGCGAAAGACGGCGGCACGCCTCTGGGAAATCGTGATGCGGGAATGCCCGGCGGCTGTTCTCCAGTCCTGGCGCTACGTCCTTCTCGCCTCACTGACATTTGCCGGTCCCGCCGTTGCCGGATATCTCCTGCTCCGCGAACG
>JBDTRF010000242.1:0-5632 GCA_039931815.1 Gemmatimonadota bacterium | reverse complement strand
TCCAGCGCCCAGGCAATGACCCCGCGATAGCCATGCGCCAGCCGGTTAAACCAGGCGTTAAACCGGTCAAGCTTTCTGGTGATCCACGGTTTCTTGTCTTCCGGGACATGCGGATCGGCCCAATACGCCGAAAGCATCGGGTCGAGTGAGAACGAGACAAAAAGCGAGACCAGTACCGCGCAGGCGATAGTCAAGGCAAATGGCTTGAACCACTGACCGCCGACTCCGCTCATGAACGCGATCGGAACGAACACCGCCAGGATCGAGAACGTGGTCGCTGCCACCGCCAGGCCGATCTCGTCGGTGCCCTCCCGCGCGGCGGTGTAATGGTCTTTCCCCATCTCCACATGACGCACAATATTTTCCCGTACGACGATCGCATCGTCGATCAGGATGCCGATCGCAAGCGAGAGCCCAAGCAGTGACATGGTATTGAGCGTAAATCCAAAAACCCACACCGCGATAAAGGCGGCCAGCACCGAGACCGGCAGGGCCAGTCCCGTAATCACGGTCGAGCGCCATGAATTGAGAAAGAGGAACACCACCGCCACAGTGAGGATGGCACCCTCCAGCAGGGCCTCTTCCACATTCTTGACCGAGGCGGTAACCCGCGTGCCCGCATCGCGAACCAGGTCGAGCTTGGTTCCGGCCGGCAGTGTTTTCTGCAGCGCCACCGCCCGGGCGCGGATCTGATCGCTGACGTCGGTCGTGCTGTAGCCTTTGGATTTCTTGATATCGATACCGACTGCTTCACGACCATTGAACAACGCCAGCGTGCGCTGCTCCTCCGTGGCGTCTTTGACATCTGCCACCTGGCCCAGCCGGATCAGCGCGTCCTGTCGTTCCGCCACGACCAGCTGTTTGAACTCCTCCGGACCCTGCAGCCGACCCTTGAGCCGGATCGAGCGTTCATCCAACGCCCCCGTCACCCGGCCAACCGGCGCCGCGATGTTCTGCAGCTGCAGCGCCTGGAGAACCTGGGCCACGCTCACACCCGCCGCCTGCAACTGATCCGGGCGAAGCTCAACGGTCAGTTCCCGCTGCTGATCGCCGGCAATTGCGACTTCGGCCACGCCGGGAATGGATCGCAGCTCGCGGGTGATGGTCGGATCCGCCAAACGCGTGAGCTCGGCTGGGGACAACGTGGTCGATGAAAGCGCGAGCGAGACGATCGGACGGTCCGTGTCATTGAACTTCCGGATGATCGGCTCTTCCATCTCATCCGGCAGGTCAGAACGGATCGCCGAGATCGCATCGCGAATGTCCTGGGTCGCTTCGGACAACGATTTCTCGAACTGGAACTCGATGAGAATCGAGCCGAAGCCGTCTTCCGCGCTCCCCATGGTCTTCTTGACGCCACTGATCCCGGAAATGGCTTCTTCGACGGGATCGAGAATCTCCTTTTCGACTCCGTCGGGAGAGGCACCGGGATAAATCAGCCCCACCGTCACATACGGAGGGGCGACGTCGGGGAATTCGTCGGTCTGCAACCGAAACAGGGCCACGGCACCAAATACCACCAGTGCCAGCATGGTGACCACGGTGATCGTGGGCCGCTTGATCGCAAAGTCCGAAATAAACATGTCACACCTCGGTAGGAGCGCGGTCCCGGAGACCGCCCCGAAACTCTACTGTGCTGCGCCCGTATCCACCCGCTCGGCCGCGCTGCGAACTCTGGCCAGGCTGCCCGGCGTCAAACCCTGGGCTGAACCCAGCAGGAGGGTATCTCCCGCGGCTACACCTCGGGCGATCTCGACCCGTTCCGTGGCTGCGTCGGTCAAGCCGAGTTCGACCTCGACCTTTTCGATCTTGCCGCTCTTCAATCGCATGACGACGGGACGAAGACCGCGCTCATCCACCGCCGAACGAGGAACGACCACGCCGGTGTGCTTCGAGGCGGCCACTCGACCCTCGGCAAACAGGCCAGCCACCAGGGCCTGGTTGTCATTCGGGATGTGAGCATAGATCCGGACCTGTCGAGTGGTGGGATCGACCGTTGGATTCACCCGCTCGACTTCGCCTCGAAAGATTCGCCCGGCGTATCCATTGACGGAAAAGCTCACCGGCGCGCCAACCCGTACCGCGCTCAATTGCTGGGCCGGTACCGATGCTTCCAGCTGCATGCTCGACGGGTCGACGATCGTGACCATCGCCGTCCCCACCTGCATCACGTCACCGGCACTCGCTGGTCGGGCGCTGACCACGCCGGCGAAAGGCGCTCGAACTTCGGTGTATCCCAACTGGCGCCCAGCTGTCGCGAGTCGGGATTTCGCATCCGCCACCGCGGCATCGGCACTGGTCACATTGTATTGCGCAGTTTCCACATCGCGCGCGGCGATCGCGCCGGCCTGGCTCAGCCGCTCGGCCCGTTCCAGGTTCCGGCGGGCCACGCCCTGGGCCGCCTCAGCGCTCCGCACACTGGATTGGGCCGAGGCGTATGCATCACTGATCGCACTCGATTCGATCCGGGCCAGCAGCGCTCCGCGGGCGACCTTCTCCCCCGGCTCGACCTTGACCTCGATCACGGTCCCGGCAACCTGCGCGCGAATGTCCGCCTTGTGCTCCGTTGCGAGAGTCCCGGAGATCACCGGTCCGCTTTCGAGCTCGGTAGAATCGGCGACGACGACATTCTCCGGGCCCAGGGAGATGATGTTCGCCCCGGCCGTTTCCTCCGGAGCGGCGCGCTGACATCCGGTCACGAGAACGGCCATCGCCGTCCCCACGACAAACCCACGATGCCATTTCGTCCATGCCCATCCCCTGCCAACGTCGCTTGAGATCCCGCGATTGGTTTTCATCGGACGGCGCTGCCCCCGCTGGTCGGACTGCTGAAAGGAAGGTCGTGAAGAAGATCGGCGCGCACCTTGGCCACCTGGAGATCCCGGGCGGCCTGGGCGCGGTTGGCTTGCGCCTGCTGGAGCAGCAGACGGGAATCGCTCAGCTCCGTCTGGGTCGAGATACCCTCGCGAAAACGGACCTCGGCGATTTCATAGGCGCGCGTCGCCTGCTCAACCGTGCCCACGCTGGCGTCCCAGCGGGCTCGCGCGGCATCCAGCTGGGACATCACATCCTGGTTTTCCAGCGCCGCCAGTTCCCGGCTCTGCTCCAGCTGGAGCCGAGCCTGATCCAGGTCGGCCCGGGCAACCATCTTGTCGCCGCGAATTCGGCCACCGGTAAACAGTGGCACCTCGAGACGGAGCGCGACATTCCAGTCGGAGACGAATTCAGTGCCCAGGTCAAACGTCGAGGACGGGAAGGCGATTCTCGCGAAGGTGGAGGAGAGCTTGAGCGACGGAAGCTGCTGACCCGAGGCGACCTGGCGCCGCCCCTCGGCCGCACGAACGGCCTCCGCCGCCTGGCGGACCGGCGCCCGGGCCGCGATGGAGGTATCGCGCGAAGCTGAAAGATCGGCGGCACCCGGAGGCAGCGGAATCCGGGTTGTATCCCCCAGATCCGTCGTTAGCGAAAGCGAAAGGCGAAGCGGCAAGTCCAGCAGCTGTTTGAGCCTGAGATACGCCAGGTCGCGGTTTGTCTGCCGCTGGATCATCGCCGGCCGCTGGTTATCCCGGTTTACCCGCGCACGCAGCAGTTCGAATTCCGGTTGCGTGCCAACCTCCCTGCCCAGTTCCACATCGCGCAGGGTGCGTTCGGCCTGTACCAGTGTCGATTCGGCGATACTCAGGAGCCGATCGCTCAGAATCGCGTCGTAATAGGCGGCGGTCACGTCCACCAGGACGGCGGCGCGCGAGGATTCGAGGCCGATTTCTGCTGACCGGTGCGCCGCATTGGCGGCCGCGGTCTGTCCGCCGAGCCGACGGTCGAAGATCGTCTGCGAGAGGCTGAGACCGAAGTTGTACTGGTGCTCCCGGCCGAACGGCAGATTTCGAAAGGCCGCAAACGGGTTTGCGGTGGAAAGGCAATTGAGCGCGCTCTCCAGCGAATCCACCCGCTCACCGATTGGAAGGCTGGGGTCTGGGGAGAATGCCCGGCATCCCGCGGTGCCCGCGGTATCACTACCGGATTGCAGGCTGGAAAACTGGCTGCGAATCGTGCGGGTATACGTCGCGCTCCCGGTCAGCTGCGGGAAGTAACCGCTCCTCGCCTGGAGCTGTTGACCGCGCGACCTCCCCACTCCCGCTTTTGCGATTCCGACATTCTCACTCGCGGTCTCGGCCAGGTTGAGCGCGGCGCCAAGGGAGAGCTGCAGCGTCGAGTCGAGAGATTGTGCCTCGAGCGCTGGCGCACGCCCGGCCAAACCAATACTGGCAAGACAAAGAGCGGTTATCATCCGCCCCGCCTTCGGCCAGCGATCAGTTCTACTTTCTGAACCCGAAGCCTTCTCCCACCCGATGCCCGCCATTGCAAGTGTCCCCAGCGGCTCAAGGCTGCCGCCAATGTCGTAAGGTCAGTTCAATCGGGTTGCGATGAGCCGATCGCTCTTCGCTGCGAATTCTCACGGGTAATCTCCGGATGCGTGAGGCCGGAAATGATGAACTCGGTAATCTCCGCCAGGTACTCCTCAGGGTCTCCCGATGCCAGGCAACCGCTCCACACCATGTGAATCGCGCCAAAAAGGGCGGCCTGGGGACCGAAGAGTAGAATGCCGACCGGCTTGTGACCGGGGAACAGCCCCCCTTCAATTCCCTCCTGCACCAGGGAAGTGACCAGCACGTTGAATTCCTGGTCCAGCGCGCGAATCGTATCGCGGGTTTCTTCGGTGATGTTTCGACGCAGATCCTCGCGACCGCAGTACTGCACCAGCCGATGGTAATCCTGGCTCTGGAGATGGAATTCCCAGAATGCCCGGATGATGGCTCTGAGTCGATCCAGTACTCCCATCTCCGGGTTGATACCCCGAAGTCGCTCCAATAGTCGACTGTTAAAGTCCAGCGCCAATCGGGCGTAGATATCCTCTTTACTGGGAAAGTGCTTGTAGACCGTTCCTTTGCCGATTTCGGCGGATTGCGCGATTTCCTCCATGGTGACGGACTGCCAGTCGTCCCGGCGAAACAGCGCCAGCGCGACGTCCAGGATTTCCTGTTCACGCCGGAGGAATTCTCGTTCTTTCCGTTCGGGTATGCCCATTCTGACCTTTGTTCTTGTATCGGACTGGCGGTTATTTAATGACTACCAGTCACGCCGTCAACGGCCTGAAGGCCGACACTTCGATAACTGGGAATTGGGACTGGGAACTGGGCGACCGTGGAGTGGGGACTGGAAGGCTGGGGCTGGAGACTGGGACTAGGTACCAGGAGCCGAAGATAAGCGCGACGCACCGCAAACCGAACGCTCCCACGCAACTCGGCGAGGTCCTATAATGACCGTTGTCTCCGGAAGACAGCGTCATCGAGGGAGGCAGAGAACCTGCCCTCAGGCCGAAAATGCAGCTGACCGACTGGACGAGCGTGTCCGCGGACTGACGGATTCGCCTTGATGAAAACGACGGTGCACGTTCGTTTCTGACTCGCCACGTTCTGCCCTTCTCAATTCCTGCCCCTGGTCCCTAGTCAGTACTGCCGGATGAGCGCTAAATTGACGCGCGAGGCGCGGTGGCCGAGTGGTTTAAGGCAGCGGTCTTGAAAACCGCCGAACGGGAAACCGTTCCGTGAGTTCGAATCTCACCCGCGCCGTA
>JBDTRF010000241.1:0-5674 GCA_039931815.1 Gemmatimonadota bacterium | reverse complement strand
CGCGAGTGACCTCACCCCCTGCGACCGAGCGCAGCGAGGAAGTCCCTTTAGGGGCCCCCTCTCCATGAATGGAGAGGGGGAACGCGTTCTGGAGCGGGAGATAGCGGAGAGCGCAATAACCGAAGTGCAGGGGTGCAGGAGGTGCAGGGTGCAGGATGCACCTGCTTTGACCTGGAGATTAAAACCATTCACTGAGTTCAAGCATGTTGTTCGAAACTCATAGCGTCGCTACAAAACTCAGCCGTATCAGCGATTTGACACGCTGCACGCTGCACGCTGCACGCTGCACCGGCTGTTGCTTTTGCCCGTCTGCACCCTCCGCCCTGCACTCTGCACCATGATACGCTGGTCTGCCGGCCGTCCCGCCGTCGTCTGGGCGACGAGTCTTTCGCTGCTGCTCGCGGGAGCCCTCGCCTTTGCCCGCCTGCCGCTGGCGACGCGACCGGTCGTGGAGCTGCCGCGCCTTTCCGTGAACGCCTCGTGGCCGGGGGCTTCCGCCGAGCTGGTGGAGTCGTATCTCACCTCGCCGCTCGAGGCGGCGGTGCAGGCCGTGCGCGGTGTCAAGAAGGTGAGCAGCGAATCGGGCGATGGCACCAGTCGCATCACGATTGAGCTCGAGCCCAAAGCCGATGTCCAGATGGCCCGCCTCGGTATTCTCGAGCGGCTCGAGTTGTTGCGCGAAGATCTGCCGGCCGGTGCCTCGTCTCCCCAGGTCAGCAACTACGTCCCCGAAGAGCTCGATGAGCAGCCGCTGCTTCGCTACACGGTCTTCGGGCCGTACACGCCCGCGACTTTGGCCAAGCTGGTCGATGAGCAGATCAAGCCGCGGGTCAGTGCCGTCGAAGGCGTGGCTGGTGTCGATTCGCGCAGCTCGTCGCAGATGGGGGTCTCAGTAGCGTACGATGATCGGCGCCTCCGGCAGCTGGGGATCTCGCCCGCGCTCATCAGTGACGCGATTGCGAACTCCCGGCTCGTTCAATCAATGGGGAAAGAACGTTCCGGCTCGACCGATCGCCCGGTCGTGCTCCGCGATCAGCCTGCTGTGATCGAGGACCTGGGGACGCTTCCGGTGCGCGGACCGGCGGGCCGAGTGTTTCGGATCAGCGACCTGGCTGACATCCGGCTGGAGGAAGATTCTCGGGACTACTTCTATAGAGTAAACGGCGTGCCGGCGGTCGGCATCGATATCGCGCGACTGCCCGGGGCCGACGCGATCAAGACGGCAGCGAGAGTGCGCGAGTTGATGGATGGCCTCAAGCCGATGCTTGCGCCCGGTATCCGAATCCAGGTCGAGTCCGACGAAAGCGTCGAGTTGAGCAAGCAGCTCCGCGATCTTCTCCTCCGGGGTGGCATCGCCTTTGGCGCCGTGATGATCGTACTCATCCTGAGCCTCCGAAATGCCAAGTCGGTGTTACTGGTGATGGGGAGTGCCGCAATTGCTATCGCCGGGACGGCGCTGGGTCTTTTCCTCCTCGGCATTCCAGCCAACCTGCTCACGCTGGCCGGCCTGGGGATGGGAATCGGGATCCTGGTTCAGAATGGCGTGGTGGTGGTGGAACGATTGCGCCTGGCACCGGATACGGTAGAAGGAAGAGCAGGAGCCGGGCGAAAAATTTTTCCCGCCGTTCTCGGCTCGACCGTCACCACGGCGGTCGTGCTGTTGCCTTTCCTCTATCTGCAGGGAAATGCACGGGCGGCCTTTGTTCCCTTCGCCGTCGCGTTCATCCTGGCGCTAGCCTGGTCCATTGTTTCGGCAGTGGTGATGATTCCAGCCCTTGCCGCCGGACATGGGATCCGGTCGGGTCACTGGCCGAGGTTGAGCAGAGCGTATACGCGGGTGGTCATGGCTTCGCTTCGATGGAGACCGCTTACCCTCGCCCTGGCAGTGGCCATTCTCGCCGTGACGACGTGGGGCTTCGTCAAGAAGGTCCCCAAGTCTTCCTTCGGTAACTGGTACGGCCAGCGCACCACGCTCAATGTGTATATGAGTTTCCCCCGCGGATCTGATCCTTCGAGTCTCGATCGTGCCATGGGTGATTTCGAGCGACTCGTCGTTGGCGAGGAAGGGGTCGAGCAGGTGGTGACGACGGGTTCGCCGGATGGGGCGTCGATGAGTGTCCTGTTTTCTCGCGAGGCGCAGTACGGGCCGCAACCGTATGTGCTGGAGGAATTACTGACCCAGCGGGCCATTCTGGTCGGTGGGGCGAGCATCAGTGTGCATGGCAATGGGCCGGGGTTTTACTCCGGTGGCGGCGGCTCGTCGTCCACCTTTCAGATCAAGGTCCTGGGCTACTCGTTCTCCGGCGTCGAGCAACTGGCGCTCGACCTCAAGTCGCGGCTGGAGAGAATTCCCCGGGTCAAGGAAGTAGACGCCAATGCCGCCAGCTTCTGGCAACGGGAGAAGAGTTTCAGCGTTGTTCTCGACCCCGATCGCGCGGCGCTGGCGCGATACGGACTGACGGCGCGGGATCTCGCCGCCGCTGTCTCGCGCGAAGTTCGGGGGCCAGTGGGACGCACCGAGCTCGAGATCGGCGGAGAAAAGATTCCCGTCAACGTGAAAGTGGCGGGAGCGCGGGATCGGACACTCGAGCAACTGCGGGAGGCATTGCTGCCCAACTCTACCGGGGCACCCGCCCGCATCACCGATGTGGCGGCAGTGAGCGAGCGCGAAGCACTGACGACCATCAACCGGGAAGATCAGCAGTACGTCCGCCTGGTGTCCTATCAGTTTCGCGGGCCGCAGAAGCTGGCGAACAGGACGCACGAAGCGTTCATGAAATCGATCTCGGTGCCGCCCGGCTACAGCGTGGCAGACAATGAATTCGGCTGGGAACCCGACGAGAGCGGCAAAGGCCTCTGGCTGGTGTTCTCGATCGGGATCGTGCTGGTGCTGCTCGCTGTGATGATGGTGTTCAACTCGGCCTGGGCAGCGGGGATCGTGTTCTGCAGTCTGCCGCTGGCGCTGGCCGGCTCAGCGGCGGCGTTCTGGATCGGGAAAGCGGCCTTCAGTCGAGAGGCGGCGGTTGGTGTGATTCTCGTCGTTGGACTGGCGGTGAATCATGTAATTCTGCTGGTCGATGCGGCGTTGCAGAGGAGGGCGACGGGTCCCTTGAGGCAGGCGGTCGGCGGGCAGGGCGGCCCGGCGGAAGTTACTGCGGGATCAGATCCCGCTCACCGCTTACCGCTGACTGCTCACCATGCACGCTCAGGAAGCTCGCGGCGAGGCCTTTCGGGCTACGATGTGCTCTTCGCCTGCCGAGATCGCGCGGGGATCATTGTGCTCACGACGCTCACGACGCTGGCAAGCCTGATCCCGCTGGCGGTGGGGACCAAGTCAGACGAGCTGTTCGGCAGTATCGCGCTCGCCACGGTTGGCGGGGTGATCGCTGGGACGATTGGCGCCCTGTTCTTTGTTCCGGCGATGATCCTGGGGCGTCATGGAGTGCGGAGAGCTCGGCGTCCCCGGAAGTGGAAATGGTTCGGCGGGTGCAAACGGAAGGCGGCCATTGGGATCGGGTGAAAGTACTAGTCCCTTCCCCACATCCTTCGCAATGACTCACATTTAGCTCAGTCGTTATCCCGGCGACCGCCCTCTCCATGAATGGAGAGGGCCGCAACAGAATTAGTTACGCGTATGGATCGACCTTAGATCGACCCTTTGCTTAAAGGTTGGCAGTGCGACGGTGGAGCATCGGGAAGGCACCATGGCACCTGCGAGGTATCGTCAGGGAGGTCTAGGGCACGTACTTCCTGCCAGGGGGACAGGTGGTCCGAGAGGATGAATACGAGGGGGTGCGAGCCCGCAAAGGTAAGCTGCTTGGCGACAGTGGCGACATGCGGGGGCGGAGCAGCGGGGTGCGAGGGCTGATATTGGCCTGAGTACTGGTGTGAGGGCAGCTGCAGGGGCCGAACAGTTCCGTGCGAGGAGTCGAATATCTGGCTGCAATCTGGCGGGTGACGGGCTGCGAAGAATCGCTGCAAACCTGAATACCATCCCGCATCTTGGTGCGAAGGCTCCATGGCATGGCTGCAAGCGCGCTTGCGCAGCCTGCAAGTCCTCCATCCTTCGGCTGCGAGGGTACTGTTAACTGAGTTCCGACGGTTAGGCGGCTAGGTGCAAGCTCTAGTGAGGTTGGCTGCAAGAACGTTGCGGATGTGTGGAGGAATTCGGTGGTGGTGTATCCGCGTGTCCTCGGTTCCGCCAAGAGGCAGCTGAAGAGCGAGGCCTAATTCAAAGACCGAGATCACCCGGTCTGGCGTTCCACCTGTTCCCGAATGCTCACCAGCTGCTGACGAAATTCTCCCATAATCCATACTGATCCACGCGTGTTGATCTCACTCCAAGGCAGTCCTGTGGCGTGCTCAATGGCCCGGTAATACCCAGACGGATTGTGGCCATCCAGGAGCGCCCGCTCACAAATCGAGATCTCAGCGCTTTCCCACGCTATACACCAGTAGAGGGCTTTGAGCCATCCTTTAAGAACCTGCCATGGTGGCAACCCGATTGTTTCGAGATGACGTTGAAGCGCCTGCCTGTTTCGGAACCCCAGTTGTTGTGCGAACGATGTGGCGTTGCCCAGAAAAGCCCTGGAGGTCACCAACACCAGGATTGTCTTTCGATGGGCGTAAGGTAGAGTGTCGACAATGCCATAAGCCATTGCCTCAAAGGCCCCTAGCCTAGCTTCGGATCTTCCTTGGTGTTGGTATTCCATGCCTCAGGCCGGAAATCGGACAAAAAAGCATAGCATGTTTCGGGTGAGAGGGGAAAGATTGGTACATATGCGCGCGGCCATGCCTCCGGCTAGACGTGAATCACTCAACCCCTGGGGCAATGAAAACAATTCCAGTCATTTTCTTGGTCATTCTTGGGATGCCGCCAATTGCTTTGGCTATCCAGGATTCCCGATCTCGTACGACTGTCATACAGGGTGAAGCCACGTGTGGGACTTGCAAGATTGCCATGCGTGAAATCGCCAGGATAGGAGGGGACTCTGATGCACTCGACAACATAGTGACCTCAGCGGTCCGGGATCGAAATGGACGGTACATCATTGCCGTGCGCGGTGTCCCTACTCCCTTGGTCTACGACTCGGGTGGCCGCTCTCTGGGAGCGATTGGACGCCGGGGGAAAGGACCCGGCGAATACATCGGAGCGGAGGTGCTTTTTCGCGGGCCTGGTGACACGCTCTATGTGATGGACCGGGATCAATTCAGAATGCAGGTGCTCTCTCCCGCTTTGGCTCCCGTCCGCACCTATCCCTTCCTTCCATCCGCCTGGAGCATGCACGTCACTCGTGATGGCAGAATTCTGTTGAATGCCAACAGCAACTTGGGTAATCGGATTGGGTATCCGTTTCACGAGCTCGATCCTGTCGGTAATGTCGTGCGGTCATTTGGCTCTGACAGTGCTACGTGGGGGCCACGTGATGAATCGGCTTACGTCTTTGCGGAAGCAAGAAACCGTCAATTTTGGACGGCATCACAAGTTGAACGCTATGAACTGAAATTATGGGGAGAGCGCGACAACCTGCTCCGGATTGTCGAACGCCGAGCGGATTGGTTCCGTCCTTATCACGGGCTCTGGATGGCCACTCCGGATCGCCCCGCACCTCCGTGGTTGGTCACGTTCTGGGAGGATAGTCAAGGCAGAATCTGGACGGTGACGAGAGTGGCG
>JBDTRF010000240.1:0-5685 GCA_039931815.1 Gemmatimonadota bacterium | reverse complement strand
GGTGCGAATGCGAACGTCTCTCACGTCTCCTTCCGTCCATCGCCTCGAGGCAAATGCATGCGATCAATCCTGCCAGTCCTTGCCGTGCTATCTGTCCTGGCTCCTGCATGCTCACACTCTGACGCTTTTCCTCCCGGCGATTTTGGAACCGATCAGCCCTATATTCCCGGCCCGCCCGCCCGGCTCACCGCCAACGCGGGGGCCGATGGAGACATCGGGTTTTCTCCCGATGGTCGCTATCTGATTTCAACCGTAAGCCATCGGTGCATTGCATTCCTTCCATCTCATCAGGCCCGCGACAGTCGGTGGCTCTGCGCCTTTCAGGACTCGGTCGAAAGTGATGGGTATTCCCGGCCCACGCTCGCCATGAGCGGGCAGCTTGCCTTCATCCTTACCAGGCAACGGCCGTTTGAATCGGGGCCCTTCTTCAAGAGCGTGCTGGTAGCACCGCTGGCGGACTTGCGGGATACCATCGATGTCGTCCCGGTTCCATTTCGCACTGGCGATGGCATCCTCCACACGGAAGTCACCCGCATGGCGTGGCTTCGGATGGGTATCCTCGCGATCCTGGCGGACGGCGTAGTGTACCTCACCAATCCGCTCAGTTCCACTCGCCCGCGCGTATTCACCGCCCTGACGCTTCCGGCACGAGTGGCCACGATCCAGTCCGGTCGGTCTGAATCCGTGCTCTATCTCGGTCTTGCTGGAGATTCACGTGTGCTGGCCTGGGACGCGAACACGGGAGAGTTTTCTACCATCTATGATGCGGGAGCGGTGGGAAGCGGGCTGGTATCGGTTGGCTCGACTTACCTTGCGATTGTAATGCCGTCCGGGCTGCTTCGCGTGAACCTGGCAACGGGCGCCAGCGAGACATTCCCGACATACAATCTCGCCATCTCCGAGCTGGCCATGTCGCCCGATGGCAGCGACATCATTGTTTCGGCGTTTGCGGCCGGGTCCTCTGAGACCGATCTCTATCGGCTTGGAAGATGACAACGCGAAGCCACTGATTCGCCTTGCCGGTTGGCGGAAATGAACAATCGAGGACGGGAGTTTCCCGCCCTCGATCGCTGCTGCTGAACGGCGTCGTGGGGCCTACCGACTCGCAACTCCCTGCTTGCCCGGTGCAAACTGGATGTCGGCGATTTTCTGAATCGCGAAGGAGCCGTCCGCACCGTCTCCGCCCCTGTGCTGGACATCAACGAAGAGGCTCAGGTTGGAGGGGCTGAAATAGATGCCGGTTGGTTCAGCGTTACAGTCGGTAATCGAGAGAAACCGTTCGGCCGGCAGGGATTGGCTGGCACTGGCCGGATTGAACCGCGCCAGCCAGACGTCGTCACCCAGCGTCTTGGTCGGCGCCGAGCCGCCTGGATCTTCGGTGATAAACAGATTGCCCTGCTGGTCGAGGGCGAGGTTGTCGGGGAAGTCGAAATCAGCAGGAGCGTTGACACCATCGCGGACGTAGTCGCTGACGACCAGCTGGTTGCCACTGCGAAGATTGATGCCGAGCACGCGGTCCTCGCCGGTAATCGCAACGAAGAGCATCCGTCCTTCGCGGAGGTCGTCACCCGTGCTGGCGCTGGTCTCCACGTCCTCGGGCCGGTTGTATCCGGTCGCGCCCACGGCGGCTGCCGCAGCGTCCGCATTCAACCGAACGAGAGCCATGTCGAGCGGAACCCACTGTCCGGGACCGGTACGATCGCCCAGGTCCTGGGTGATCTTGAGCGCGTACAGCTGCCCGCTGCTCAGGTTACCCGGGGTCGCCGGAATAAATTTATAGATATATCCGGGCGAGGTCTCGGAGATTCCGTAGAGGTTGCCCTGCCGATCGAAGCGCATGCCTTCGTGGGACTTGGATCCCAGGTCGGGCCTGACCGTCGCCACGCCGCTCAGTGGATCGATTTCATAGACGAAGCCGCCGACGGCGTTCGGTTGCGAAGGATCCTGGATCGCAGCGGGATTCGTTTCCTCTGCCGTCAGGATGGTGCCCCACGGCGTCCAGACAATCCCATCCAGTCGTTCCCAGTCCGCCCGCTGGGCAAGAATGCGACTCACCCCGGTTTTCAGATCGGTGACGGACACGGCCCCATTGCTGCCCAGCTCGTGGGATCGATACAGGAACCGTCCCTTCTCTGACCCCGTCTCGTTGACCGTCTGCATGTCGCCCAGGTCGGGGAAGTTCGGTTCCTTGTCAACCAGGACCGGGACGAAACCGGTGGGTAATTCGAACTGGGAGACGCCTCCCCCGACCGAACAGACGGCGGAGTTGGCCAGCGGCGTGAAAAAGCCGGGATCGCTGAAACTGAACTGGATCGCCCTGGATTCGAACCCCATGCGATCAGGATTGTGAGGTTCCGGGGGTCGGGTCGGCTGATTCTCACAGGCAATCGCGAAAATGGCGCCGGTCAGGGCGAGATGCCGAATGAAGCGGGAGGGCAACGGTCTCATGCGGGTACCTCCGAAGGGTGGTGGCGACAGTGATCGAGTCACCAACCTCTTCGTCAGATGCCACGCCGCAGTCGAGTTTCGGTAACGTGAATGCAACGCCCATGGCTCATTTCGACGACAACCGGTGCGCGCCAGGCGGGCGGGATCGTCACCGGTGTTCCCGGTCATTCGATTGATGGTTGCTCTTCATCTTCCTGGAGCGTGACATGCCGACCATGCCGGCCTACCTCGACTGGCTCTACGATGCCGTGTGTTTCA
Organism: Gemmatimonadota bacterium; assembly: GCA_039931815.1. Lineage (GTDB taxonomy): Bacteria > Gemmatimonadota > Gemmatimonadetes > Gemmatimonadales > GWC2-71-9 > DASYPP01. The sequence continues at coordinate 2,979 of JBDTRF010000240.1, read as the reverse complement.
AGGCGTCCCACAATTCCTACCAGGGCAGCAACGAAAAACCCCAGGACCCGTCGAAATGGGATTTTGGCGCCAGGTATGATACGGGGTGCCGAGGTTTCGAGCTGGACCTGTACCAGTGCGATCCGATGCCGGGAGGTGGCGGATGCGAGTGGAGCGTATCGCACGAGGGCGAAAGCCTGGGGAACCGCTGCTGGCCGCTGGGAGACTATCTCCGGCACATGCGGCGCTGGTCGGAGTTACACCCCGGGCATGATCCCCTCTTTGTCGTGCTGGATCTCAAGAGCGTACGCGGACCGTATGCCGAGTTTGCCCACGATCTGGACGCCTACCTGGGGCAGATCATGGGCGACCGTCTGTTCACGCCGGGCCACCTGCTTCGATCCGGTGATCCTGATCTGGTGCGGGCCGTGCGCAATCCGGAATTCGGCTGGGGACCACTCGCCGCAATGCTGGAAACCTTTGTCTTTTGCCTCTCCGGCACGGGCAAGGCATCCCGGGCCGCCTACGCCGCCTTCCGTCCGCACGACCGGCTGTGCTTCACCGACATGGATTTGCCGGAGGATGTCACCCTCACCCAGGAGACACAGGCCCAGGGTCACCAGGTGGTGATCAACGTGCCAGCCGGGCAGATGTATTGGGGAAAAAACTGGCTGAAACACAATCCTGGATTCCTGCTCCGGGTCTACGACCTGTCGTCTTCGACGTGGAAGATGGCGGTGTCACATGGCCCCAACATCCTGGCGACGGACGATGTGGAGCTGCTGAGTGTCGGCGCCGATGCGTTCCGGCCGAGTTGATCACGTCGGGAGGTGGTCCGTGGGAAGTGGTCTTCCTGTCGGTTGTTCGATCTTCGTGAAATCCTCACAATGGTCTCAGCATTTCTTCGCCATTGCCGCGCAGATTACTTGCGGAGCACCGCAGGTTTTTCCTGGACCGGCAAGGAGCGTCGAATGTCACGCCTTCTCATCGTCTATGATACGCAATACGGTCAGACCCAGCTGATTGCCCTCAAGATCATGGAGCTGCTGGCGGCGGCGGGTCACCGCACCCGACTGGACCGGATTGACCGACGCTCCGCCCGACTCAACTTCGATCCCTATGACGCCGTCGTTGTTGCGGCCCCGGTTTTTTATGGCCACCATCGCCGGGTGGTCCGGGAATTCGCGCGGCAGCATCGCGACGAGCTGAATGCGCGGCCGACGGCACTGATCTCGGTGTGTGGTTCCACGGGATCCCGTGCCCAGGGGTATATCGACGCGCTGGTCCAGACTTCAGGCTGGCGACCCGGGATGGCGCAGTCCGTGAGTGGAGGAGTCGCCTATACCAAATTCAACCCGATTCTACGCTGGTGGATGAAGCGAATGGCCCAGGCCAGGGGATTGTCGGTGGATACATCAAAGGACTCTGAGTTTACTGACTGGAGCCAGGTCCGGAGGCTAGCCGCAGAAATTGCCAGGATGGTGCCGGGTGGATCGCCGGCGAGGGCATCGGTGACCGAATACGCCGAAGGCACGGTATAGGCGGGTCCGTCGGGACCTTAAAGATTTCGAGGATTCCTCAAGCGGTGGAGCGGCGAAACACCGGGGACGTTGAACATCCATTCCCAGGCATCGCAGTGTCGGTGGGCATCATGGAGTGCCTTGTTGTCTGGCCAGGCCGTTTGAGACTTCCCCGCAGTGGACGTTAGTTCTCCCGCAGGGTAGCGAGTGATTTTTCGATTCGCCGCTGGCGTGTTTCTTCTGTATTGGCACCCTCGATGTTCAGCACGATTCCCGATTTCCTGCTGTGCGATAGCTTCTCGAATGCCAGGCGGGCCTTCGAGTCGCGTGACAGGGCGGCGGTGAGATCAGCTGGCACGGTGACCACGCGTGGCTCCGTGTCCAGCTCGAGGGTGATGCTCAACCTGTCGCCAGCCGCAACTCCCGCTTTCTCCCGGTTCTCCGCGCTCACTCCAATCATGAACTTTCCACCCATCACGGCGACCGTATTGCGATAGGTATGGCCGTTGATGGTCACCCGTACCGGCGGTTTCTTGCTGGTTCCCAACCGTGCTACCACGGCGGGGGGAACTTCGAAACCGGTTGCGGTCTTGCCGGCGGACTTGAGCACCACGGTAAAGGTTTCCCGGGGTGGGTTTCCGGTGGTGGCCGAAGAATGTGCGGAAACGGATTTGGGCATTCCATTCCTCCTCACGGTGGAGATGAGTCGAGCGCAGCTGCATCGTCAGCCAGGGATTCGGCGATGCAAAGTGACGTCGTGCAAGAAAATCATCAGGCGGACCGCGACTGTTCCTGAGGCATTCGTCCGATGGAGGCCGGCTACCCTGGATAGACGAACGGGCTGACCGCGATTCCGACGATTCCAACGAGGGGAATGACGAAGCGATACCAGCGCGGCTGAATGGTAGCGCCGGAAGAGTATGCGCTGACAATGCCCATGACCCCGATGACCGACCCGAGTGCCACGAGGTGAAAGGTGGGAGCGTTCGGAGCCAGCCGCAGCGTCACGAGACCGCCCGCCATTGCGGCGATCAGGCTGAGCAAAAGATTGGCCGCGAGATAGGAGGGCTTCGGCGTAAAGGAGGATCGCAGGGCGGGATCCCGCATTGCCGCAAAGCCACCAGGCGTCATTGTCGCGACCAGCGCGAAAGTGCCGGCTGTGACGATGGCAACCATCGTCCCAAAACCAGCGCAGATCGCGAGGACGCTCCGGATCAGCATGGCACTCTCCTGGGTCGTGCGAGGTGTGACGCGCTTGTGCGGCGGCGCGGATCGTGATCAAAGTATACTGGATCAACGGCCAGGGCTGGAAACCCGGTTGCTTGAACCCGGATTCAGGGTCTTGCCGTATTGACCTGGAACTATTCCCAGGAATACCCATGATCCCGCTCCTCCTGGCCCTGCTCCAGGGGCCCACTCCGACCATCGATGGAACCCTTTCCCCCGGAGAGTGGGAATCCGGTCGTCGCTTCAAGGGTTC
>JBDTRF010000239.1:0-5714 GCA_039931815.1 Gemmatimonadota bacterium | reverse complement strand
CAGTCCCGCGACAATCATGGCGATGGGCGCGCGCCACGGTGCATCGGGCCCGGGCGTTCGTTTTCGATCGACCAGGTGCATGACGATCAGGAAAAAGACCGCGGGAACGAGGGGGCCGTACGCCTGGTCCTTGGTGGCAACGGCAATCGCGGCCAGGACGCCGAAGCCGATTGCTCGTTTCGGGGTGAGGCCGAACTTCACGATGTGAGCGGCGGACAGGACACAAACGGACAGCCAGAACAGGACAGGGACGTCGAGATTGCCCGCGTGCGCGTAGTACACCAGGGGACCACACAGCATCATCGCCACCGCGGCGATAATGGCCGTCGTGCGGTCCCATATTGTTCGGGCGGCGAGATAGGTACACACGACCGTCCCCATTCCCATCAGCACGCTGACCAGGCGACCCAGAAATGCCAGTGCGGCCAATGCGGTCACGGGGTCGGCGAAACCGTACGGGTAGGCCGCCGTGGGCGAGGTCAGGCCGCCCGTCAGCCAGAGAAACGCCATGTAGGGGGCGTACACCAGGCCCAGAATGAGGTAGTGAAATAACGGGTAGGCGAAGTACCAGCCCTCACGCGGTTGTACCAGGAGGTTGTGTAACTCCGACAAGGGTCCGATCCCCGCGACGCTGTCGACATCCCAGCCCCGAATGGTGACTTCGCTCGTGGCATGGGGCAGCCCCCAGAAGAGGCCCGGCGCATAGAGGAGAATCGCCAATCCCGCGAGGATCCACGCCGTGCGGTCTGTTGAGCGCAACCATTGCTTCACCCTGTCCTCCTTATGCCGGCAATTGTCCAACGAAAGGCCTGACGATCTTCCGCGTTTCTAGTGCTCAGCACCGAGCACCTTGAGCACGTCGCGCAACACGTTCATCCTGCCGGTTAACGAACTTTCCCGGGCGAGGTCAGTGCCTTCGATTTCATCGGCAGCACGATACAGTTCTTCGATGCCATCGCCATTACGGATCAGGCGGAGATCATCTGCCATCACCGCTTTCATGTTTCCCCGGGAGACGGGGTACCACGCGGGCGTGCGCAGTCCCTGGCTGACTTCAGAGACGAGTGGTTCCGCGGGTGCCAGCGAATCGGTCCAGTACCGCGCCAGGGAAAATCCGGGGAACGGCGACGGGTCTGTGGGCGTCGCAAGGTCGGCCAGCGTATGCGCAATGTTCCGAAGACTCACCGGGGTGGACACCGAACGACCAGGCGGCACGTGATCGCGCGAGACGACGATCAACGGCACGTGAACCGACGGGCGGTACAGCGAGTTTCCATGGTCGAACACCCCGTGCTCGCCGAATTCCTCACCGTGATCGGCCGTGATCACGACGACTGTGTTCTGCAGCAGCCCGCGCTGATCCAGTTCCCTGAAAAGCACGCCGAGTTGCTGATCCAGGTAGGCCAGGGCACCGTCATACTGAGCAATTTCCCGGTCGATCACGTTTGCTGCCGGCGGCGTGCGCCGCGGCCGGGCCAGGAAACGGTGGAGCGGACTCAGATCGGTGTCTCGCCCTCCCGGGGCGAACATCCGGTCAAACGGAGCGGGCGGAAGGTAAGGGCCGTGGGCATCGTAGAAATTGAGCATCGCGAAGAAAGGTCTCGAGCCGCGATTGTCCACCCATTCCAGGAATCCCTGGTTGATTGCCGGTGCAGCCACCCGAACCAGGTGTTGATCGGTCTTCAACAACCCCCGAATCAGGTAACTCCGATCCATCTGACGTCCGATGGACGAACTTTCGAGTATGGTGCGCCAGCTGATCGGATAATCCTGGTAGTGCATGAACCCACGCTTGAGCCCGAACTCCCAGCTGCAGTACCCGACGTTGGCCACGAACCCGGCTGTGGTATAGCCTTGCCGGTCGAAATACTCTGCCAGCGTAGCCTGCCGATCGTCGAGGGCGGAGACCCAGTCCGCCGAAAGCTCATGCGGCCAGTGGCCGGTGATCAGGCTGGCGTGCGAAGGCAGGGTCCAGGGCGCCGCTGAAATCGCCGCATCGAATCGGACCCCCGTCGCCGCCAATCGCTGGAGGTTCGGTGTGGTCGGCCGGTCATAGCCATAGAGACTCAGGTTGGCTGCGCGAACGGTGTCCAGAATGATGAGCAGCACATTCCGCCCGCCTGCCCGTGGCGCCGGTGCTCCGGAGAGGGAACGGCGTTCGCTCAGCCTTCGATAGCCGATCATTCCCAGGGCGACCAGTAATACGATACCTGCGAGAAGTCCGATGGACCGAGTGGCGAAACGCTCCAATCCGCGCTGATGACGACTGAGCGTCCGGGAAATCTGGAATCCGACGCCGGCCGCAAGGACCACAGAGGCGTAGGGGTAAATCTTGGGGTACATGAGGAGGATCGCACCGGTACCCATCGACACATAGATGAACACGAGCAGTCGAAAGGCAATTCCCCGTCGGAACATCAATGCCAGGATCGCCAGGGGGATGCCGGGAAGGAGAAACAGCATCACATCGGCAATCGGCGCCATCCATGGGAAGTCCAGGCTGACGTGGATCAGCTGCCCAAGCCCGAACGAACGAATCGCGAGGATGAATGATTCCACGATACCAGTGAGAAGCCCGAACCAGGCAGCCAGTACGAGCACTGTGATCGGTTTCGCGCCCGGTCGTGGCTCCGCGGGAACGCTCACGGAATATTCCTGGCGTCGGGAGAAACGACTCGGAGGGCCGCCCGGTGCCGGGCCACGGCGGGCGCGGCGCTCGGCGTCCCTGCGATGTCATGACGTTCCGCGGGATCCTCTGAAAATTGATATAACTCTTCCTTCTGGTCGCCGTTGAGAATGTAGTGCAGTGAATCCATGACTACCGCGCGCATCGAGCCGCGGTCGATCGGTGCCCCTTTCGGCAGGCGCGGGTTGTAGTCCACTTCCATGAGAAGTGTGTCCTGCTCGCCGGCTGGAATGCTGCTTTTGCGCCAGTACCGCGCCAGGGACCGGCCCGGCAAGGGATCGCCGGTCCGCCCCGCCAGGTCCTCGATAGTGGCGGAAAGGTCGCGGAGTGACACCGGTTGCTTCACGGTCGCGCCCTGGGGGACACTGCGAGGATATCGAATGAAGAGCGGTACGTGTAAGACTGGCAGGTACAGGCTGTTGCCATGGCCCATGATCGCGTGCTCGCCGAACTGCTCACCGTGATCCGCGGAAACGATGACAATGGTATTCTCCAGGACACCTCGGCGTTCCAATTCTGCGAACAGGCGGCCGAGTTCATTGTCGATCTGGCGAAGCATGGCATCATAGCGATCCCGGTTGTCCTGCACCCAGTCGGGGATCAGCGTGTCGGTATCCGGTTTCCCGCGATATCGGGCCCAACTGTCATAGGACTGGGTGAGTCCCGGTGTCGCAAACAACCGGGTGTTCGTCGAGTCGGGGAGATATGGGGCGTGCGCGTCGAAGTAGTTCAGGAAGGAAAAGAATGGACGTCCGTGCACTCCGTCGACCCATTGCAGGAAATCTCGATTCACATCCGCGGCAGATTTCCGCCCCAGCAGCTGATAGCTGTTGAATGGTTGACGGGCCCAGCGCTTGCCCGTGAGCTCGCGAATGAGCACCGAGCTGCGAAACAGTTCCCCATTCGAAAAAGTGTAATCTTCCCAGTGCTCGAAACCGCGATCGAGCCCCTTTTCCGTATCGCAATAGAGGGTGTTGCCGACAAAGCCGGATGTTCGGTATCCATCGCGCGCGAGAGTTTCGGCGAGCGTGGGGTATTGACCATCCAGCGCAGTCAGCCAGCCGGCAGAGAGTTCATGGGGAAACCGCCCGGTGAAGAGGCTGGCGTGAGAAGGCAGTGTCCACGGCGCATTGCTGAAGGCCCAGTCGAAGCGAACTGACGAGCGGGCGAATTGCTCCAGGGCGGGCGTGGTCGGTCGATCGTACCCGTACGCTGAGAGCTCCAGCGCTCGCGCCGTGTCGAGGATGATCAGGAGAATGTTGGGAGCGCCCGGGCGGGCCGAGGGAAGCGCTGCGATGGTCTGTCGTTCCTGCATCCATCGCGACCCGCGGGAGACGGTCCCCAGCATTAGCGCAATCGCGAGGAGGACCCAGCTCGCGCGCTGGACCAGGTGAACAAAGCGCTCGGAATGCTTCCCTGCCAGGCGAACGAATTGTACCGCAAGACCCAGCGCAAGCACGATCGCCGCGCCCTTGTGCAGGGGCGTATACATCATGAGCAGCGCCAGGAAGGACAGGAATCCAAGGATACCGGCGGATGGCATACCCAGGGGCCACCTGGTTATCGCCTGGAGTGCGACCAGGACAATACCGACTCCGCCAAACACGATGATTTCCGCCAGCGGCGCCATCCATACGATGTCCCGGCCAACGAAAATAAATCGATGGAGAATGTGCGTCTGGGCCGCGAACAATGCGACTTCGCCGAGACCGGTTCCAACGCCGAGCGTGAGCGCCAGCAGCAGGATGAACCGTTGGCGGTTGAATTCCTCGCCGTTCCCGGATTCGCGTATCATCGCGGAGTACCGCGAGTCGCGGTGGCGGCCTTCAGCGCCTGCTGAAGATGACCGAGTTCCGGATGCCGGCCATCGGTCGTGAGGAGGTTCGTGGTTTCCATGGAATCGCGGTCGAAGTCGTAGAGTTCCGAAGTGCTATCTCCGTTCCGGATATACCGGAATCCGTTGAGCGCGACCGAAGATAACGACCCTTTGCTGACCGGATACCATTCGGGAAGTCGTGGGGTATAGGCCACCTCCGCTATCAGGGTATCGGGAGCCGCAGATGTTCCCGCGCCATCGCCACTCCAGAAGCGTCGAAGGGACCGTCCAGGCACCGAGGATTTGTCCGGCCCATCCACCTCGGCCATGATCGTGGCGGCGAGGTCGCGGGTGGAGACTGCGGCATTAACCACCGCTCCTTCTGGAATATGCCCCTTGCGCCAGATGATGAGGGGAACCTGTAATGACGGTCGGTAGAGACTGTTGCCATGCCCCATCAACCCGTGTTCGCCAAATTCTTCACCATGATCGGAAACGACAACCACCATCGTGTTCTCCATCTGCCCGCGACGCTCCATCTCGTCAAACAGCAGGCCTAACTGATGATCGAGGTACGCGATGGAGGCATCATACGCGTCCTCTTCCTGGCGCAGAATGTCCTTCGCTGGAAGCCCCCGCTTGGGGCGCTCGGTGAATCGGCGGAGCGGATCCGGCGGTAGCGGGGCAAACCTCGTGTCGAATGGCGGTGGCGGCAAATACGGGCCATGCGCGTCGAAGTAGTTCAGGAAAGCGAAGAACGGCCGATCCCGGTCCTGACCCAGCCAGCCCAGGAACTGGCGGTTGATATCCTCGGCGCTCTTTCGGCCCGGGGTTTGAAAGTTTCCGGTGAGCCTGCTCACCCGCGTGTTTTCTACCAGCAAACGGCCCAGGGCGGAACTTTTCACCATTTCACCGGGAGAAATGAGATAATCGTCCCAGTGGCCGAACCCGCGGGCCAGCCCGGTCTCCCGGCTGCAGTAAAGTGTGTTGGCTGCGAAGCCGGCTGTGACGTATCCCCGTGCTCCCAGGAGTTCCGAAAGCGTGGGGTAGCTGTTGTTCAACGGTGTCATCCAGCTTGCGGTCAATTCGTGAGGAAGCCGCCCGGTGAACATCGTGGCGTGGGAGGGGAACGTCCACGGCGCCGTGCTGAGCGCCCGGTTAAATCGGACGCCGCGTCCCGCCCACCGTTCGAGTTCCGGCGTGGTGGGCCGG
>JBDTRF010000238.1:0-5722 GCA_039931815.1 Gemmatimonadota bacterium | reverse complement strand
GTAGCCAGCACGTTGAGCGAGTTGTGCTCAGTGAAGCGCACCTCGAGATCCTTCGACGTGGAATTTCCCGTGGGAAGAAGAAAGGTCACCGTGCTGCTGTCGGCGCCGTAGGTAAAGGGCGCGATGAACAGGTGGGGCTGGGCGAGGTCCGCCCCCGGATCCGTGAGGTGGACATCGACGACGGGCACAGCGGGGGCATTGTGATTGACCCTGATCGCGACGGTCTGAGGGATTTGTCCCGGGGTCTCGTCCACGATGCGGGCAATAAACCCGCCGCCTGGATTGTCGGAGAGAATCACGGTGATGATCTGGCCGGAGCCGGCATCGAACGGCCCGGTATCGAGTACGACATTGGTCGTGTTGTCGTCGGTGAAACGGACCTGCCAGGAGCCGGGGTCCCGTTCTGCAAACCCGGGAAACATCGCCGTGTCCGCCAGGTTGTACGCGAACGGTTCCACCAGCTTGATGGACGTAGCGAGATCGGCTCCCGGAATAGTGAGGTAGACATCAAGCGGCGGGGCATTGGGCGCGGCGTGGAGCACCCGGATCTTTACTTTCCCGGGCAAGGGAATGTATGCCGTATCCGAGGCAAAACGCTCCTCCGGGTTGGTCAGGGTGCCTGAAATGAGGAGACTGTATTCCTTGCCTGCTTCCAGGTTCACCGACCGGGTTATCAGGCTTTGACCGGTTCCGCTCACCGTCACTTCGAGGCTGCGGGATCCGGCACCCACCGTGGCATAATTGGAAATGCCGGTGACGGCAAGGCTCTGAACTACAACCTGGCCGTCTACCTTGAGGGTGAGAGCGGCGTTTTCGGCTCCGGCATGCACCAGGCGCAGCCTGGCGGTTTCCGCCGGGAGACGGGGAGCGGCGACCTGGCTGTCGCAGCCCGTGAGGGCGAGCAGCCCGAGGGCCATGGCACCGAGGTGCCTGTGAAGAGATGTCATCCGTCCCTCGCAGGTGAAAATGAGTTTCCAGGGATCCTGCCATGAAAGACCCGCCGAATCGCGCTCGGGTCACGACGCAGCCTGCCCTGATTATTGTGACCCGCCATGGATCCATCAGGTCAATACCATGTGAACGATGGCGACGCCCTCCTGGTAACCCGGGTTCTCGGTGGAGATGAGAACGCCTATGGCGTTCTCATGGCGCGCTATCGCGATCGCTTCGCCCGCTACGCCTTTCGTCTCCTGGGCGACCAGGGCGACGCCGAAGATGTGCTGCAGGAAACGTTTATCCGGGGCTACCGCTTTCTCAGCCAGTGCGAGAGTCCGGAGAAGTTTGGTGCCTGGCTCTTTCGCATTCTGGTGAACCGATGTCACTCCGCGTATAGTGGGCGGGGGAGAAAAGAAGAGAACCTCGGCTCATCCACGGTGGCTGACACCCGCCCCGCGAGAGGCTATGGCAATGATGAAGCGTGGCGGGAGGAAATCGAACGGGCGCTTGAGTACCTGCCGCTCGAACAACGCGAAGCCTTTCTCCTCAAGTACGTTGAAGACCTGAGCTATGAAGAAATGGAGGAACTCACCGGCATGGGAATCTCCGCCCTCAAGATGCGGGTAAAACGAGCCTGTGAGCGTTTGCGCGAGCTGCTGGGGGAGGTATACGATGCACGCAGCTGACGATCCAACCGAGAAATTCGCTCAATCCATCGGCCGGGAGTTGAGGAGTCCGGTGGAGTTGAGCCCGGACCTGGATGATCGGATCATGAAAGAAGTCCGTCGTCGGGCCAGGCGGTCCCGGATGCGACCATTGTTCCTGTGGGGCGGACTGGCCGCCGCCGCGCTGATGGCGATCGCCGTGGGGATGACCACGCGGTCGGCCAGGCTTACCGTCCCGCCGATGGAACGAGTGGCTTTTGGCCTGGAGGCCCCAGCCGCCACCCGGGTTACCCTGGTCGGCGACTTCAATAACTGGGACCCCGATGCGACCCCTCTCGTCCGATCGGAGCATGGCCGATGGGAAACCGTGGTTCCGCTGGAACCGGGACGGTATCAGTTCACGTTCGTCGTCGACGGCAGCCGCTGGGTGCGCGACCCACGACTGCCGGCCGCGGTTGGAGAAGACTTTGGAGAGCCAACCTCGGTCATCACCATTATCCCTGTGTCCCGGCTATGAAACCTGTCGCCTTGCTGCTGCTCCTGTCCCTGGCGCCGCCGGCGCTCCTGGCGCAGGATCCCCGGCTGGTCGGTCGACTCGACTCGGCGACGGCCCGCGTCGTCACCGCCGTCATCGATTCCAGTCGAGAGCTTGGCCTGCCCACCGAGCCCCTGGTTCAGAAGGCGCTGGAAGGCGCGAGCAAAAGCGCGACCGGAGACCGGATCATCGCCGCCGTCCGCATACTCGCGCTGAACCTGGGCACGGCGCGGACCGCCCTGGGCCGGGAATCCAGCGAGCAGGAACTCGTTGCCGGAGTGGCCGCACTTCGAGCGGGCGCGACCCCCGGCGCGATTCGAGGACTGCGTCAGGCTCGCGCTTCCCGTGGCGTGGCCGTGCCGCTTGCCGTGCTCGCTGACCTGGTTGCCCTGGGGGTCCAGGTTGATGCGGCCTACCAATCCGTGCTCGATCTCGCGCGGACAGAAGCGGACGACGCCGCCTTCGCCCGCCTGAAACAACAGTACGCCGGGCAGCGTCAACCATGAGAGAGGCCCCCGCCCTTCCGCTCCAGCGAACCAGGATGAAACACCGTCTGCCCCTTCTCTGGTTTCTGTTCGTTGCCGCAGCCTGCTCGTCACCAGGAGGTCCGGATCAGCATGGTAACGTGTTGACGCTGGAGAATCGCTCGTCCTCCACGCTGGTGGCCTATCCCCTCATCAGTGGGCACCTGGTGGATCCCGTCCCCATCCTTCAAGCCGGGACCTATGATTCCAATCTTATTCGACCAGGGAGCAAACTGGCGGTAGACACGATCGCCGGATACCGTCCGGGCATGGGGGTCGATCTTTTTCTCTACATTGTCCGGTCGGACAACTCTGCCCACTGGTTAACGAGCCAGGCGGTGACAGCTGAAGAGATCCGTGAGCGGCATGGCGTCATTCGCATCACGGCACTGCCGCGCTAAGTCCACCTGAAATGGAAGCGTTGGTGTTCGGATGGCTAGAGATTTGATTCCCCGCCTGAGCACTCGAGCCTTCACTGCCTTTGGTTTGACGGTGATCGTGGCAGGATCGCTTCAGGCCCAGGTTCGAGGGTCCATCGAAGCCGGGTCGGGTACGCTCCGGCTCGCATCAGAGGGTACCTCGGGCATCATGTTGATCTCGCCCCCGCTCCATCTTATCTCCCCGTTATTTCACCTGATCGCCGATGGCCAATATGGTGGACTCTCTGAAGGCGGGTGGCAGACAGCGGGCCTGGTGAGAACCGGGTTTCGACACGACTGGGGATCGCTTCACACGACGGTTGAAGCGGAAGGCGGATGGAGTCGAGTCGCGTGGGGACGGGCCGCCGGGGGATGGCTTGGACGTGGACGGCTGACATGGGGGGACCTGCGGCGCGGACTCTCACTGAGCGCGGGGGCGGGACACACGTTCACCACGGATGGGGCTCAGCCGCTCTCACAGGTGGAGGCGGGAAGCTGGAGCCGGGTTGCCGGGCTCGACCTTGGCTTCAGACTGCGCCGTACCGGGCTCACCGTCGTAGGGGGTCCGGATCAAAATGGAGATGGGCCACCGCTCAACGATACGATCCCCGTCCCAGGCGGTGGAGGGCGACGCCAGTTGCAGGACCATTACACCGACACCGACGCGACGGTCGGGTGGCACCGGGGCGCCTTCGAAATGGAAGGCGGCGTGGGCCGGCGGTTCGGAAAGCCCGCCGCGCGCTATACCTCCTGGCATCTCCGCACTCTCTACTGGATTACATCTCGCCTGGGCCTCACCGCGTCCATGGGGCGATTTCCTACCGACGTCGTCTCCGGCATGCCAAGCGGCAGCTTCGCGACGCTGTCCATGCGGGTCAATATCCGGGGTGGACCGCAGCATTTCTCGCCTTCCCCACTTGCGTTCGAGGGAGGCAAGGCCGCAGGATTCGCCGCGATCCGCGCCGATCGCGGCCTCTACCTCCTGTCGGTTCGCGCTCCTGGTGCCCGCACCGTCGAGGTCATGGGAAGTTTCACTCAGTGGGAAGCGATGACGCTCGCGAGTCGGGAAGATGGATGGTGGGGCTTGCTGATTCCACTCACGGCCGGCATCCACGAAATCAACGTGCGGATTGATGGCGGGCCGTGGCAGGTCCCGGAGGGACTGCGTCGCATGGACGATGATTTTGGTGGGACGGTCGGCGTCTTCATCGTGGACTGACCCTACGCCGCGCGACGAAACTGGAAGACCCGTCGCATACAGTCATCGGACGAGTGCACGGCTGGGAGGCTCCTCGCCGTCGCCACCATCAGTTCCGCAATCCGGCCAGCCGGGTCACCACCAGGAGCGCCCACTGCGGCCCCCGCCATCCGTGTTCACCGTCATCATACGATTCATTCAGCGAGTGGGCCGCTTCCCCATGGCCGCCATGTCCTATGGCTATGGCTTGAATCCCTCGGCTGAGAGGAACGTTGGCATCGGTAGAATGGGGTCCCAGCACCACCGAGTCACCCAGGCTTCGCGCGGCTTCCTGGACTACCCGGAGAATACGAGACGAATCGGGAAGTTGCCCGGCGGGACGGAGCCCGAGCGATCGTATCTCAACCTGAAGCGGATCGCTGGACTGGGGCCAGCGGGATTTTTCTTCCTGCAATGCGTGCTCGACCGCCTGGTGAAATCGGGAATCGAGGGAATCCAGCTCCGCGGCAGATTCCGACCGGAGGTCCACCTGCATCGTGGCCTGACCGGAGATCGCGTTGACGCTGCTGCCGCCATTGATCACGCCGACATTAAACGTGGTCCTCGGGTCCAACGGCACAACCAGGGCTGAAATCTTCGCGATCGCGCGACCGAGCGCGTGGATCGGGTTCGGCATTCCGAAGTTGTTGAAACTGTGTCCCCCCGGTCCATAGTACCGCACTTCATAGCGGTGACTTCCCACTGCCCGGTTGCTGACTTCCATATCGCTCAGATCGACCGTGACAAAGTAGTCGAGATCGTTCCTGAGCTGGTCCACCAGGTAGCGAACACCACGCAGGTCACCCAGCCCCTCTTCACCCACGGTCCCCACGAAGAGCACGGTCCCTTCGAGCTTGAGATCAGCACGGGTCATCGCGCGGGCCACTGTCAACAGCACCGCGAGCCCGCGACAATCATCACCAATCCCCGGCCCCCGCATCCGGGTACCATCCCGATGCACGCTTACGTCGGTTCCTTCGGGAAACACCGTGTCGAGGTGTGCCGCCAGCACGACCACCGGCTTTCGTCCCCGCCCGGGGCGCTCGCCGATCACGTTGCCAATGGAATCCAGCCGGACATGGCTGAGCCCGGCGGCAATAAGTCGATGGGAAAACTCCACTGCCCTCGCGTGTTCCTTGAAGGGAGGTGACGGGATCTCACAAATTGACTGCTGCTGGGCCAGCGTCCATTCATTCGAAGCTCGTATGGAATCCAGGACCGGCCCGAGAGACGGCGGCGGTGAGACCGACTGGGCATTGCCCGAGCCGGCAGCGAGACTTATCAGTGGGATCAGCATACTCCATCGAGATGTCATCATCCACGCTGGTAAAAGGGAAAAATCCGGGGATCATCGAGTGGGTACCGGGCCGCCCCCAGGGCCGGCACGTCAGTATATTAAACCATCC